>CALXDZ010000116.1 GCA_944387205.1 uncultured Oscillospiraceae bacterium | reverse complement strand
CTGCTTGGCGGCGTCGGCCTTCAGAATGGCGGACTGCTTCTCTCCCTCGGCCACCAGGATCTGGGACTGTTTGGTACCCTCGGCCTGGAGGATGGACTCCCGGCGCTCCCGCTCGGCCTTCATCTGCTTTTCCATGGCGTTCTGGATCTCCTTGGGCGGGATGATGTTCTTGGGCTCCACCCGGTTGACCTTGATGCCCCAGGGGTCCGTGGCCTCGTCCAGGATGGACCGCATCCGGGAGTTGATGATGTCACGGCTGGTGAGGGACTGGTCCAGCTCCATGTCGCCGATGATGTTGCGCAGCGTGGTGGCCGTCAGGTTCTCGATGGCGTTCATGGGGTGCTCCACGCCGTAGGTATAGAGCTTGGGATCGGTGATCTGGAAGTAGATGACCGTGTCGATCTGCATGGTCACGTTGTCCTTGGTGATGACGGGCTGGGGCGGGAAGTCCGCCACCTGCTCCTTCAGGGACACCTTCTTGGCGATGCGCTCGATGAAGGGGATCTTGAAGTGAAGGCCCACGTTCCACACCGCGTGGAAGGCGCCCAGGCGCTCCACCACATAGGCCCGGGACTGCTGCACCATCTGGATGTTCTTCACCAGCAAGAGCAGGATCAGAATCAGCAGAATGATGACGGCAATGGTGCCGAAGGGGAAATTGTCCAGCATATCACTTTACCTCCTTTTCTTCTTCCGGGATCTCGCAGCGCTCCACGAAGAGCTTCACGCCCTCCATGCGCTCCACCCGCACCAGGGCGCCCCGGGGGATGGTCTCCTCCCCGGCGGAGCGGGCGGTCCAGGTCTTGCCATCCACATACACCGCGCCGGTGCCCGACAGGTTGTCGATGGTCTCCGTCACCTTGGCGGTCTCGCCCAGGACCCGGTCGGCGTTGGTGGCCTCGCCCTTTTGCCGGCCCACGGCCTTTTTCACCAGCGGCCGGGTCACGGCCAGGGCCACGGCGGTGACCACCACAAAGGTCCCCAGCTGGACCAGCAGCTGGGCCCCGGCCAGAGCCGCCACAAAGCCGCCCAGGGCGCCCAGAGCGAACCAGATGGAGGTCAGTCCCACGGTCATGGCCTCCACGATGGCAAAGACCACCACGGCCCCCAGCCAAACCCAAATCATTGCTGTCACACGCGCTCCTCCTCTCTATGGGGATTTCTTACGCTGATTCTACCATATCCCCCGGCGTATTTCCACTGTTATTTCCTGTGGTTTTTTCCACAGTCCGCATTGCACTTTCCCCGGTTGTCTGCTATACTTTTCCCAAGCTGTAAAAATTTGAGAGACGCTGCGTTTCCCTGCCCTTTCCGGCGGAGGCGCGCCCTCTTTATGGATCCATGTATATTAAGGAGGCTTTTGCCATGATGACCCTGACCGTGCCCTGCCTGTTCGGGCTGGAGAGCCTGGTGGCCGACGAGATGCGCCGCCTGGGCCTGCAGGAGGTCCGGGCGGAAAACGGCCGGGTCCGCTGCCGGGGCACGGAGGCGGACATCCCCCGTCTGAACCTGAACCTGCGCTGCGGCCAGCGGGTGCTTTTGGAGTTGGGCTCCTTCCCCGCCGGGGATTTTGACGCCCTCTTTGAGGGCACCCGGGCTCTGCCCTGGGAGCACTTCATCCCCCGGGACGGGGAATTCCCCGTCAAGGGCTACTCCCTCCAGTCCGCCCTCCACTCCGTTCCCGCCTGCCAGGCCATTGTGAAAAAGGCCGTGGCCCGGCGCCTGGGCCAGGTCTATGGGCTGGAGACCCTGCCGGAGACCGCCGGCCGGTATCAGATCCAGTTCTCCCTGGTCAAGGATGTGGCCGCGCTGTACCTGGACACCTCCGGCGAGGCGCTGCACAAGCGGGGCTACCGGGCCCAGGGCGTGGCGGCCCCCCTGCGGGAGACGTTGGCGGCGGCTCTGGTGCTCCTGTCCCGCTACCGGGGCAAGGACCCCTTCTGCGACCCCTTCTGCGGCTCCGGCACCATCCCCATCGAGGCCGCCCTCATCGCCAAGAACCGGGCCCCGGGCCTGGACCGCTCCTTTGCCGCCCAGCGGTGGAGCACCCTGCCCTCCGGGCTGTGGCTGGACGCCGCCCAGGAGGCCCAGGACAAGGAGTTCCACGGCGCCTATGACATCTGGGGCGGGGACATCGATCCCGCCGCCGTGGAGCTGGCCCGCCGCAACGCATCTCTTGCCGGGGTGGAGGACTGCGTCCGCTTTGAGGTGGCCGACGCCGGGAAATTCCACCGCAGCAGCGAGTACGGCCAGCTGGTGACCAATCCCCCCTACGGCGAGCGGCTGCTGGAGAAAAAGGAGGCCGAGGCCCTCTACCGCGCTTTCGGTGAGGCCTACCGGACCCTGCCGCCCAAGTGGCGGGTGGTGGTGCTCAGCTCCCACACAGAGTTCGAGCGGTGTTTCGGCCGTAAGGCAGACAAGAAGCGCAAGCTCTACAACGGCATGCTCAAGTGCGACGCCTTCGTGTTCAGCAGATAAGCCGGGAGGACCGGTGGGATACCCAGGCAGGACAAAGCGCCCCAGGCGGGCGCAGGGAGGTTTTTCGGGAATGAAACACATTTTTATCATCAATCCCAAGGCCGGCGGCAAAAAGGGCTCTACCGGCCGCATCCTGGCCATGGCGGAGGACCTGCGCCAGCGCCACGGGCTGGAGTGCACCTGCATGCTGACCCAGAGCCCCGGCCACGCCCGGGAGCTGTCCAGGCGCATCGCCGAGAGCGGCGAAGAGGTGCGGCTGTACGCCTGCGGCGGTGACGGCACCGCCAGCGAGGTAGCCAACGGCATCGCAGGCTTTGCCAACGCCGCCATGACCTGCATCCCCGCCGGCACCGGCAACGACCTGCTGCGCAACTTCGGTGACGATATGCCCAAATTCCAGGAGGCGGAGAACCTATGGGACGGCCCCGCCTTTCCCCTGGACCTCATCGAGTGCAACGGCCGTCTGGCCCTGACCATCGCCTGCTCCGGCATCGACGCCCGGGTTGCCGACGACGTGCACAAATACAACACACTTCCCTTTTTGAAGGGAACTAACAGCTATGTGGCCTCGCTGCTGGTAAACTTCCTCTTCAAGGGCATCGGCCGGCGCTGGACCATCTCTCTGGACGGCCAGGAGATCATCGGCCAGTATGCCCTGGTGTCCTGCTGCAACGGCCGGTACTACGGCGGCGGCTTTATGCCCGTGCCGGAGGCCCGGATGGACGATGGCCGTCTGGAAACCATCATCGTTAAGAATGTCAGCCGTTTGAAGTTCGCCCGGTTCGTCCGCACCTATGCCACCGGCGGCTACGCCGCCTTCCCCCAGCTGGCCCGGGTGGTCCATGCCAAGGTGGTGAAGCTCCACTCGGAGGATGAGGACATCGTCACCTGTCTGGACGGGGAGTCCATCCGGTCCCGGGACGTGACGCTGCGCCTTTCCGACAAGAAGGTCCTCTTCTTCGGTCCCAAGGGCTGCACCCCCAACGCCACCGCCAGATGATCTCCCGCCCCGCCGCTTCCCCGGCGGGGCTTTTTGCGCCCCTCTGCTGCCTCTTTTCTGTGATTTATTTTCCCTTTACAGCTATTTCAAGCCCAGCGGCAGAGCCCGCTTTCCTTCCCGAAACAGGCAAAGGCGCCGGAGGACTTGCTGTCCTCCGGCGCTGATTTCTTTTTGTATGCCTTACAGCTCCGTCTGGCCCCGGGCCTGGGCGATCTCCTCACGGATGCGGTGGCGGGTGTCGTCAAAGAGCAGCTCCTTGTTGTGGCGGAAATAGGCCTCGCAGCCAAACTGCTCCACGAACCAGGAGGTGTCAAAGCCCGCCGTCACCTCGGTGACAAAGATCACCAGCTCCTGGCTGTCCCCGAAGGTCTCCTCCAGGAAGCGGAAGGCGTTGTCAAAGCACTCCCCCGCGGTCTTTGCGGCGGCGGCGCGGGCCTCCACCTCTCCGGCAAACCACTGCCGCACCCGGTCCATGGCCTCCTGGCCGTCCTCGGTGTCGGTGAGGTCCCGGGCGTAGCGTTCCAGCACCTGGATCTCCCGCTGGCCCAGGTCCCGGCGCTCCCGATCCAGCTGGCCTGCCAGGCGCTGGCGCTCCATGGTCCCCCGGCGCTGCTCCAAAAGCTCCGTCAGCACCTCTGCCGGATCCCGGCCTGCGGCCAGGGCCTCCTTGAACTCCGTCAGGGCGCCGTGGAGGGCCGTGGTCAGGGCGTCCTGGAGCCGACTTCTGCGGGCCTCCTCGCTGAGCCGGGCCATCACCAATCCCATGACGGAGAGGCGCTCGTCAAAGGCCGCCGAGCGCAGCTCCAGCACCGTGGTCCGGGGCCACTTGCCGGAGAGGATGTCCTCCACGTGGTAGGTCCGCTGATACTTATAGTACAGCTCCAGGTAGTTGGCGAAGTCCTTGGCGATGCGGGGCAGCTGGATATACTGGCCCACCACCTCCCGGTCCGCCGTCAATCCCAGCTTCTCATAGGCCTGGAGCAGCTCGCTCAGGTCCTCCCAGCCCCGGGCGGTGGCGAACTGGAGCCCGTCCACCGTGGTCTCCACCCGGTAGAAGTTCTCCTTTTTGATGTCCAGGTAGGAGAGGATGGCCCCGTGGAGCCCCTTGCGCCGGGCGTAGTCCTTCCAGACGGCGTAGTCCTCGGTCACGTCGATGCGCTTGACCCGGTCCAGCGTCACCACGTCAAAGTCCCGGACGGACTTGTTGTACTCCGGCGGGTTGCCGGCAGCCACGATGGTCCACCCCTCCGGCAGGGCCTGGTTGCCGAAGGTTTTGCACTGGAGGAACTGGAGCATCATGGGTGTCAGCGTCTCGGAGACACAGTTGATCTCATCGAGGAAGAGGATGCCCTCCCGCAGTCCCGTGCGCTCCATCAGCTCATAGACGGAGGAGAGGATCTCGCTCATGGTGTACTCTGTAATGGTGTATTCCTTGCCGCCGTAGGTCCGCTTTTCGATGAAGGGCAGGCCGATGGCGCTTTGCCGGGTGTGGTGGGTGATGGTATAGGCCACCAGGCCAACCCCCGTCTCGGCGGCGATCTGGGCCATGATCTGGGTCTTGCCGATGCCCGGAGGGCCCATGAGCAAAATGGGCCGCTGCCGGATGGCGGGGATCAGGTAGTTCCCCAGCTCATCCCGGGTGAGATAGGCCCGGACGGTGTTTTCGATCTCTTGCTTTGCCTGTTTGATATTCATAATGGGTGTGGTTCCTCCCTCACGTCATAGGATGGGCAGCTCTGCCAGCTCCTCCATGTCCCGCTCTCCGGCGTCCTCAGGCAGCGCCTGCCGGACAGCCCGGTCCAGCTCCGGCTCCGTCAGCGTCAGCCGGATGGCCCAGGGCGGCACCTCCACCCGGATGGCCGGGTCCTCCATCATCACAAAGGCCGTCTCATAGGGCGGCCGCTTTTTGGGGTAGATTCCCATGCCGTCGGTGAAGTAGATGAGGCCCCGCAGGCGGGTAAAGGCCCCCTGGGCCAGCAGCTGCTCCACATGGGCAAACACAGGACGAAAATCCGTGGCGCTGCCGCCGCTGAGCTGGAAGTGGTCCATCAGCTCCTCCAGCTCCCCCAGGTCGTGAAGCACGGTGTCGCTGCGGACCTGGTCGTCGCACTGGATCAGTCGGATGTTCACCTTCCGGGAGAAGGTCTGGGTGCTGCGCAAAATGGCGTAGGTGCAGCGCAGAAACTCCCGCACCAGCTCCCCGGAGGTGGACATGGAGGTGTCCACGGCGATGACGAAGTCCTCGATGCGCTTCTCCTCCCTGGTCTCCGGCGGCTCCACCAGGGGCATATTGCCGTATACCCGCAGTCCGTAGGCGTAGAAGCCGTAGTCAAAGGCGTCGTCATCCACGGCCATGATCTCCCGGGGCACGGCAAAGCGCCGCAGGAAGCTGCGGTAGTCCACATCCTCCCGGTTGGAGACCTTGATCTGCTCGTAGACTGCCTCCCCGCCGGTGGCTTGGCCCGCCAGCACGGTCTCCAGGCCCGTCTGGGTCCGCTCGGACACGCTCTGCCACTTGCTGTCCTGGCGCTGGTTTTGTTCCTTCTGCTCCTGGGGGTCCCAGAGCACATGGTCGTCGGCAAAGAACTCCCGCTGGAGCCGGGCCCGCTCATAAGGGGGCACCTTCTCCCGCAAAAAGGCGCGGTAGATACCCTCGGCGGTGAGCACCGGCATCTGCCGCCGCAGCCGGCCGTACAGGGTCTCCCGGGCGGGCCGGGCCCTCTGGGAAAGGCAGGGGTAGTCCAGGCCGTCCAGAATGCTCTCCACGGCGATGTCACAGCTCAGGTCCCACAGCTCCGGATCCTTTCCCCGCTTTTTCCCTAGATGGCGCAGCATACAGTGTAGGATGCTGTGGAGGTAGATGCGGTTGACCAGAGTCCTGGACCGAAGGAAGCGCTCGGCCAGATAGTTGCCGTCGTAATAGAGGTGCTCCCCGTCGGTGGCAGTGAAGAGGGTCTTGCCCTCCCCGCTTTCAAAGGAGAGAGCGCACAGTGCCGCGTCCAGGTAGGGCAGGTTGAGATACAGCTCGCTGCGGGCGCTGTCCAGAATTTCCAGGCCGATGGCCGTCAGGTCCTTTTTCTCTCCCATGGGGCCTCCCTCCTTTCAAATCGCATAATATATAAGCTTAAAGATCGAATATTTTGTCCTTTCCCGTGGGGAAGCGCCGGTGCTGCTCCTCCAGCAGCAGCGCCACGCCCTCGGCGCAGCCCAGGCGCCGGGCCAGGCCGCAGGCCCGCTCCAGAGCCGCTTTGTCCAGGGAAGTCCGGCTCAGAAACCAGCTGAGCCCTCGGGTGTCCCGGCGCTCCAGAAGCCAGGCCAGCACGTCCTCTCCCCGACGGGCGAGGTAAGTGAGATACCCCTGCTCCGCCTCGGCGGACAGCCCCCGGGGCCAGCGCAGCCGGTACCAGGCCAGGCGCAGGGCACACGCCGGGTCGTGGTCCATGGCCAGCATTCCCGGCCACAGCCCGTCATACTCCCGCAGGTCCAGCGCCCGCTGCCGGAAGCAGTGGTGATAGGGATAGCCGGGACCGTAGATGGCATAGTCAAAGTGGTGGGCGGGGCCGTTTTCCACATAGTCCTCCCGATACTCGGGGAAGAGCAGCCGGGCTTCCCCGCCGTCCGGATAGATCAGTGTCACGTCCAGCTCCCGGCTCAGCTCATCGGCCAGGTAGCTGAGCACCTCCGCCCGCTCATCAGGAAGATGGATACGGAAGCCAGAGAGGCTCCGGCAGTTCATCCACACGCTGCCGCCCCAGTCCAACGTGGAACCCCAAAGGGCCACCTGCCGCAGAGCAGCACAGTTATAAAAGGCGTAGTCCCCCACGGAGCGCAAAGAGGCAGGCAGAGTGACGGATTCCAGGGCCGCGTTGTCCCCAGTCAGCTCCCCGGACGCCGCCCAGGCCACCCGGATCTGCTCCCCCTCTCCCTGCCTATGGCCGGGGGCAAAGGCATGGTGGCCGATGGCGGTCACCGGAACGCCCCGGATCTCCTCCGGCACGATGACCTGGGGCCCGCCGGCCTCCACCCGGGTGATGCAGATGCCCTCCCCCTGCCGGTGATAGGTCAAAAGCAGGTCGCTCTGGCCGCTGATGGTCTCCACAACTGACGCCTCCTTGTCCCGTTTCTCGCCCCTGTACCATACCACATTCCTGCCGTCACCTCAAGTCCCCGTCCTTTTTCCACGCAAAAAGGACGCCCGAAGAAACTCCGGGCGTCCCATGCTATGATTTTTCAAGCGGCTGGTTTTTCCGGTGGAACCAGAAGCCTGCGCCGCGGCGGATCATCCGCGCCACCACATCAAACTCCGGTATCGCCAGAAACATCCAGGGAGTCGGCCACCAGCTCCTCTTGGAGGCAGTCACGATCAAAGCCAGCAGGAGGGCCAGCGCCGCCAGCTCACAAATCGTGAACCACTTGTTCCAGGACCGGGGAAGCTTGGGAAATGCCTCCGCCCACACGCCGTCCCTGTTCTCCGCCGCAAGGCCCAGTATGGCGGCGGCAAAGATCACCGCCCCAGGCAGCACCAGGGCCCACACCATGGTCCAGGAACCCACCGTATCCAAGAGCGCTTCGCCCTGGATCACCGTCCATCCAAAGCACCCCAGGGACGCCAGGTCCAGCGCCAGCACCCCGGCCCGGATCCGCCGCTTTTTCCTCTCCTGCATGGCCCTTGCCTCCTTTCCCAGAGACCGTAGAAGCCTTTTATAGATATTCCCCTACAATACCACTAGTATATACTAGCACCTTGTTACTAAATATCGTGTTCCTTAAAATCCACTGAATCAACATTAGACGCAACAGGAGGAACTACAGCTCTAAAAGGATTTTCCCACGGGATCAGAACGCTGCTCCGGTCCGCTCCCGACTGCACCGCCACGGTTACTCCGTAACTGCCGTTTGCCTCCACCTCTTGTATAGCATAGTAACTAATTATCATATTTACTGCTGCTAATAAATCATACGCATATCCCCATGCCCCCACAATAGTTTTCAAATATGTGGAGGCAAGTCCTGCTGCTCTGCTGAGTCCTTCCCAAATCAAACCCATCGTAATCTCTCCAAACGGATTCAGTTGACCCACGAGGTAGTCATCAAACTTCTCAGGAGTCATATAGGTTTGTAGCACATAAGCCCCCAACGTCTCATATTTTAGGATTCCACCCTCTTCAAAAATATATTGCTCTTCTGTTTGAGCAAGCATCCCGTATTCCTGACGGACATTTGCCTCAATCTGTGGACCCAGAATTGCTTCGTAAATCGGCATCATGCTTTCTGCATCCTGCGCTTCAAGCTGTGCATAAACCAGATCAAAAATGGCTTCTTTTTCTCGCACAATTTCAGTTTCTACCCGCTCCTCCAAAACCTCCTGCATCTCACTGTTCAAAGCAAGCGTGGAGGTGCAAAGACTGAGACTCATCACAATAGCTAAAAGGGCACTTACAATTTTTTTCATAATAGAGACCTACCCTTCCTTATTATCACCGAAAGTATCTCTTATCTCCTATCTGTGAAAATTCAGCTCTCCATTGGTCTCACATCCTTTTAAACTTTGCCATCATTATATTTCCATTTTGTCCCAGTGTCAACATATTTTTACATATATTTCCATTTCATTTTTTGTTTTCGAAAATGCATCCTTTTGGTCCTCGTCTGGGTGATTTGCGGCATCTTGCCTAAATCGTGCCTAAAATTTTTTGTATTGTCAACAAAAACATTTTGGCTCTTTTCGTTGTTTTTGTACATCCTGTCTGATATAATAAACATATCGTTTTTTCCGGGTAGGAACACCAGAGGAGGTCTTGTCCATGTCCGAAGCAGGAAAGCCCAAGGGGAGCATCTTCGAGCTGACGGGAGTCCCCAGTCTCAAGCAGGCACTGCCCTTGGCGGTGCAGCACGTGGTGGCCATGATCGTGGGGTGCGTGACCCCCGCCATCATCGTCTCCGGCGCGGCCAACGGCGGTGCCGGGCTGGACACGGCAGACCAGGTGATCTTGATCCAGTCGGCCCTGGTGGTGGCCGCTTTGTCCACCCTGATCCAGCTCTTCCCCATCGGGAGAAACTGGAAGCTGGGCATCGGCGCGGGCCTGCCCGTCATCATGGGCGTCAGCTTTGCCTATGTCCCCAGCATGCAGGCCATTGCCGCGGACTACGGTGTGGCCACTATCTTAGGAGCCCAGCTGGTGGGCGGCCTGGTGGCGGTGGTCATGGGGCTTTTGGTGCGGAAGATCCGGGTGTTCTTCCCGCCCCTTATCACCGGCACCGTGGTCTTTACCATCGGCCTTTCCCTGTATCCCACCGCCATCAACTACATGGCTGGCGGCACCGGCAGCGCCGACTACGGCTCCTGGCAGAACTGGCTGGTTGCCATCTTCACCCTGGTGGTGGTGACTGTTTTGAATCACTACGGCAAAGGCATTTGGAAGCTCTCCTCCATCCTCATCGGCGTGGTGGCAGGCTATGCTCTGGCGGGGTGCTTCGGTATGATCCGGTTCGACAGCGTGAGTGAGGCCACCGTGTTCCAGCTGCCCGGGCTGATGCACTTCGGCATCTCCTTTGAGCCCTCCGCCTGCGTGGCCATCGGCCTGCTCTTTGCCATCAACTCCATCCAGGCCATCGGCGACTACTCTGCCACCACTATTGGAGGCCTGGACCGGGAGCCCACAGACCGGGAGCTGCAAAACGGCATCGTGGGCTACGGTCTGAGCAACATGCTGGGCTCCTTCCTGGGCGGCCTGCCCACCGCCACCTACAGCCAGAACGTGGGCATCGTCACCACTACCAAGGTGGTCAACCGCTGCGTGCTGGGTCTGGCGGCGGTGATTTTGGGCGTAGCGGGCCTGGTGCCCAAGTTCTCTGCCCTTTTGACCACCATCCCCTACTGCGTGCTGGGCGGCGCCACCGTGTCGGTATTCGCCAGCATCGCCATGACGGGCATGAAGCTGGTGACCTCTGAGCAGATGGACTACCGCAATACCTCCATCGTGGGTCTGGCAGCAGCCCTGGGCATGGGCATCTCCCAGGCCTCGGCAGCCCTGGCCACCTTCCCCGCCTGGGTCACCACTGTATTCGGCAAGTCCCCGGTGGTGCTGGCCACTCTGGTAGCAGTGCTGCTGAATGTGGTGCTGCCCAAGTCCAAGGAGACCAAATGACCTTTTTCACAACGCAAAGAGGACGGCGCAGAGCTCTGCGCCGTCCTCTTTTTTTACTTTTCCTGGCGGCGGGTAAACTCCGTCAGATCCCTCACACACTGATTTGCCAGGTCCTGAGCCTCCCGGGCGTCGGCGTCGGTCATCTCTCCGGTCACCGCCACTGTCTGTAACCCTGCCTCCTTGAGGCGGCGCAGGGTCTCCATCCGGCCGGTGAACACCACCGCGGTGTCCCGCACCGTCCGCAGGCGGCGGATGGCCTTGTTGTAGAGGGCCGGGTCCGCGGAGTCCGTTCCCGTCTCCCGGGCAGAGACCACGCCCCGCAGATACTGCCCCAGCGGGCCCTTGGCCAGCAGCTCCTCCGCCTGATGCCGCTCCAGCTCCGTCACCAGATACATCCAGACCCCCTCGATCTTCAAAAGGGTCAGCGCCTCCTCCACGCCGCTCTTCCACGCTCCCGCCCCGTCGGTCAGCAGCTCTGTCCCGTCAAATACCGCACCCTGCAAGCGCATACCACACGCCTCCTTTGTCTTTTTTACAGTATAATTTTCTTCTTTTCTTTCGTCAATGCGGCATTTTTGTGCTTTTACCCATATTTATCCAATACTTTACATTGATTTGATTGCGCTTTGCTCCTCCCGTCGCGTATGATGACCTGCAAGCAGGGAAATTTTTCCCATTTCAAATAAAGGCCCCGAAAATCGGTTTTTATCTTTCGTATCCTATGGATAAGCAAAAGGGAGGGACTGGAGATGGTGCGCACTCAACACGAGATCGTCTCTCAGGTCTATCAGGCAAAAGCAGATCCGGAGGCCGCAGACGGGCTGATCCGGCAGTATATGGGATTTATCCGAAGCGAAGTCCTCAAGTCGGCAGCCCCCACGCACGGAGGCCCGCCCGAGGATGAGCTGAGCATCGCCATGGCGGCCTTTTATGAAGCCATTCTGGGCTATGAGCGGGGCCGCGGTGCCTTCCTGTCCTATGCCGCCAGAGCCATCCGCAACCGCCTGGTGGACCACTACCGCCGGGAAAGTCGGCACAGCGGCCAGCTCTCTCTGAACGTCCCTCGGGAAGAGGAGGGCTCAGAGGAGCTCCTGGACTCCATCCCCGACAGCCGGGACGAAATAGAGGCCCGGGATCTTCAGGAGGCCAGCCGGAAGGAGATCGCCGAATTCGGCCGGCAGCTGGCTGCCATGGGCATCTCCTTTTCCGATGTGGCGGAGAGCTGCCCCCGGCAGTCCCGCACTCTGGCAGCCTGCCACCGGGTGCTGGCCCATGCCCGGGCCAATCCTCATCTGTTGGAACGGTTTGTCCGCAGCGGGCGTCTTCCGGTCAGTGAGCTGGCGCTGGGCTCCGGAACAGACCGAAAGACCATGGAACGCCACCGGAACTATCTGGCTGCGATTTTGCTGGCTTTTACCAATGGCTATGAGATCATTCGGGAGCATCTGCGCCAAATGACTTCCGGCGAGAAGGGAGGGAGGATGTGAGCTATCTGGTGATGGAGGTCCACCCTGCCTATGCAGTGGTTCTGGACCAGGAAGGACGCTTTTATAAGGTGGTCAATTTCCACTATCAGGTGGGGCAGCGGGTGGAACAGGTCATGCCCCTGCGGCAGCCTCAGCCCCTTCGCCGGCCCCTGCGACGTCTGGCTCCCTTGGCCGCAGCCGCCTGCATCTGCCTGGTGCTTCTGGGGGGCTACCGTTTTCACTATTTGACCTACGGCGTGCTCCGCATTCAGATCAACCCCGATGTGGAGCTGTCTATCAGCCGCTCAGAGCGGGTGGTGGGCCTGGAGGGAATCAATGAAGATGGCCGGCAGCTGGTAGACGGCTATGATTACCGGGGCAAAAGCCGGGATACCGCTGTGGAGGAGCTGGTGGAGCGTGCCATTGCTCTGGGCTATCTCTCCGATGGCGATACCATTTCCATCTCCGTCAGCAGTCAGGATGACGACTGGCAACAGCAGGAGGAGCAGCTGGTCCGGCAGCAGCTGCAGGACCGCTATGGTGACACGGTGGTCATCTCCATAGGCCCCCGGCCTGCAGCGCCTCCCTCCGAACAGTCCCAGGTGGTGATCCCCGTGGTTCCCTCCGGCACGGAGGATCAGAATCAGAACGATGATGGCAATGACGACGATGATGAAGACGATCAGGACGACGGCCGGGACAACGAACAGGTCCCGGAAGATCCATCTGTTTTGGTTCCCGGCACTGTTTCCGAACCCGGGCGGCAGGAAACCAACACGCAGACTGATGACCGAGACGACGATGATGACCGAGACGATGATGGTCACGATGATGACGATGACCAGGATGATTGGAACAGCAATGACGGCCATGACGATGATGGAGAGGATGATTGACCAAAAAGAAAAAAATTTTTTCGCCGCCCCCGTTTTTTCTGACCCCCTATCGTATCCTTCCAGTGTAAACAAACAAGGCCCCAGCCCAAACAACTTGTGAAAAGGAGAGACTTTCATGAAAAAGAATCATCTGACGAAGCTGTTCGGACTCACCTTCACCGCTGTGCTTCTCACCGCCTCTCTGGCTGCCTGCGGCTCTGCAGGCACTACGGCTCCTGCTCCCTCTGCCGATTCTCCGGATACGGTCTCCGATGCTGCGGGAACTCTGCTTTTAAGCGTCAATCCCGAAATCGAAATGGAATATGACAAGGACGGCAATGTGGTCTGTCTCAATGCCCTGAACGAGGATGGCCGCAAGATCCTGGACGCATCCGGGGACTATGCCGGGCAGCCCTGCCGCACAGTGGTCCATGAGCTGGTGAGCTCCATCCACCAGGCGGGCTACTTCGACACCACCATCGACGGCCACGCCCGGAACATCATCCTCAAGGTGGAGCGGGGCTCTAGATATCCCTCCGATGATTTTCTGGAGGAGCTCACCCGGGAGATCCGCAGCGTGGTAGAGCAGCAGCACATCGGCTCCCAGACCATTGCTCTGGACGATGATAATTATGACGACACTTATGGCAGCAAGGGGTATATCAATGCCGAAACTGCCGAGAGCATCCTTGCCACTCAGCTGGACCGCACGGATCTGCAGTTCGTACAGAAGGAATATGACCTGGATGACGGCGATTATGAGGTGGAATTTGTCCTGGATGGCGTGGAATATGAATATGAGGTCAACGCCGTCACCGGAAAGGTCACCGAAGTGGATGTAGACCACCGCGACGATGCTGATGACATTTATGACGATGACTGGGATGACGACCGCGACGACGCTGATGACGCCTATGATGACGCCTATGATGACGACTGGGATGACGACCGCGACGATGCTGATGACATCTATGACGATGACTGGGATGACGACCGCGACGACGCTGATGACGCCTATGATGACGCCTATGACGACGACTGGGATGATGACCGCGACGACGCTGATGACGACTGGGACGACTGAATTATTCGCAGCCGCTGCATCCGCATAGAAAAAGTACCGGCTCCGCCGCAATATGCGGTGGAGCCGGTACTTTCTTTGGTCCCTTTAAGTCCCTACGATCCGTCCGTAGGTCCGGGCCGTCAGGCCATAGACCAGGGCATAGACCAGGGCGAAGGCCCCCAGTGTGCCCGCCGTACAGGCGGCGAAGAGGGGGATGTCCTGAAGCTGGAACAGGCCCAGCAGCTTGGAGATCATGGGAAAGGCGGCCAGGATGTGCACCGCTGCCATCCCCAGGGGCAGGAAAAATACCAGCAGGATCTGGCTGTGGATAGCACTGCGGGCCTCCCGGTCCGTCAGGCCCACCTGACGCATGATCTGGTAGCGGCGCTGGTCCTCATAGCCCTCGGAGACCTGCTTGTAGTAGATGATGAGAGCCGTGGCCAGCAGGAACAAAAGGCCCAGGAACACACCCAGGAAAAGGAAGCCGCCGTACATGGCGTAAAGGTCCTGGGCATTGTCCTGGCGGCTGGTGACGGTATAGACGGACTCGTCCACATTCGCTTCCAGGATGTCCCAGGCCAGGGCCAGCTTCTCCTCCTCGGTGCCGTCCAGGTCCATCTGGATGCGGAAGGTCTCTCTGAACCATACCCCAGCCGTCTCCTCGTCCAGCTCACTCATGGCCCGGATCTCCTCGATCTCCTGCCGGTCCGCCATCACCACCAGCAGCTCGGCCCGGTTGTCGGCGCTGACCACCACCGGGTCGTTGCGCCGCAGCCCCTGGTCCAGCCGCTCAGCCACGCGGAAGAGCCGATCACCGATATAGAAAGTGTTGGACACATCGATGCCCTGGCCGTAGAGCAGCACCTGCCCCGGCTCCACCTCCGCCTCCCGGCCGGTGACCCGGGCATAGTCCTCCGCCGTCACCAGCTGGACCTCCACATCGGTGCCGTCTCCCGCCCAGCCCAGGGTGTTGCCGCTGTATACATAGTAGCCCCGGACATCGGTGTACCAGCTCAGGTGCTCCACCGTCAGGCCGGAGTCCGCCAACAGCCCATCGACCCACGCCAGGGTGGCCTCCGTCTCCTGCTGCCGCCGCTCCTGGGTCAGGGGATCCAGGGGCTGGTCCAGATGTGTCAGGTCCTGGCTGACCTGGAGATCGTAAGGATACATCCGGTCCAGCGTCTCCTCGCAGCCCAGGTACAGGCTCACCGTGGTGGACACGGTGACCAGCACCATGGTGGAGAGGATGCAGATGTTGGCAAGGCCCACGGCGTTTTGCTTCATCCGGTACAAAAGGCCGGAGACGGAGATGAAGTGGCGGGTCTGGTAATAAAAGGTCTCATTGGCCCGCAGCCCCTTGAGCACCGCCACAGACCCGGCGGTGAAGAGGCAGTAGGTGCCCAGCATCACCAGCAGCACCGCCACAAAAAACAGCGTAAAGGCCTCCAGGGGATCCTGGACCTTCAGCGCGATGCCGTAGCCTCCCGCCAGGGCCAAAAGGCCCACCACCACCAAGAGCTTCCTGGTCCTGGGCTCCCGCTCGCCCATCTGGGCGCCGTGGAGCAGCTGGATGGCCTGGGCCCGGCCCAGTCGAATCAGGTTCCAGAGAAGCGTCAGAAGAAAGAGCACGGCGAAGAGGCACAGCGTGTGCCACATGCCCTGGACGCTCACCTCAAAGCCAAATTGAACAGGAATGCGGGAGAGCTTGAGGAGCACCAGCAAAATGAGCTTGCTCAGTCCAACGCCCACCAGGATGCCGCCTAAAATCACCACCGCCGCGCACAGCAGCGTCTCCCAGAGCATCACATGGGCGATGTGCCGCTTTTCCAGGCCCAGGATGTGGTAAAGGCCCAGCTCCCGCTGGCGCCGCTTCATGACGAAACTGTTGGCATAGAGCAGCAGCACGGCGGAGAAAATAGCCACTACGATGCACCCAAGCCCCATCAGGCCCTGGAGATACCCGGCGCCCCGGACAGAGGCCACGATGTCGCTGTTTGTCAGGTAGCGCAGGATATAGTACATGGCTGCGGTGCCCATGCCGGAGAGGAGATAGGGCCCGTAGTAGCGCCGGTTCCGGGCCAGGTTCACCAGCGCCAGCCGGGGAAAGAATCCGCCCTTACGCATGGTCTTCACCGCCTTGGGCCAGCACGGTCAGGGTGTCGGAGATGCGCCGGAACTGCTCCTCCGGCTTCTCTTCTCCCCGGTAGAGCTGGTGATACACCTTTCCGTCCCGCAGGAACAGCACCCGCCCGGCGTGGCTGGCCGCCTTCACCGAGTGGGTCACCATGACGATGGTCTGGCCGGCGGCGTTGATCTCCTCAAAGAGCTCCAGCAGCCGGTCCGAGGCCCGGGAGTCCAGAGCGCCGGTGGGCTCGTCGGCCAGCACCAGCTGGGGATCGGTGATCAGGGCCCGGGCCACCGCCGAGCGCTGCTTCTGGCCCCCGGAGACCTCATAGGGGTACTTGGTCAGGATCTCGCCGATGCCCAGCTGCCGGGCCAGGGGCTCCAGCTTCTTTTTCATGGTCTCATAGCGCTCCCCCGCCAGCACCAGGGGCAGAAAGATGTTGTCCTGGATGGAAAAGGTGTCCAGCAGGTTGAAGTCCTGGAACACGAAGCCCAGGTGGGACCGGCGGAAGGCCGCCAGGTCCCGCTCCCGCACGTCGGACAGGGCTTTGCCGTTGAGATAGACCTCTCCGGAGGTGGGCCGATCCAGGGCGGCCAGGATGTTCAAAAGGGTGGTCTTGCCGGAGCCCGACTCGCCCATGATGGCCACATACTCCCCCGCCTCCACAGTGAAATTCACGTTTTGCAGGGCCTCCACCTGGTTGCCGCCGAAGCGGGTGGTGTAGACCTTTTGCAGATGCTGTACTTCCAATAGTGCCATGGTCGTATCCTCCTCTTGGATCTTGGCCCCATTGTACCATGCCGTCCCGGCGCGGTGCCATGGATTTTCCTTACACTTGCCGCCCCGTTCCTTACGCTTTTGTAAGGCTCCGCCGGGGCGCGTTGACTTTTCCTCCGCCGGGTGCTATGCTCCAAGAACAGCAAAGGAGGGGTGCTATGCACCGTATTTTTATCGTAGAGGACGACGCCGTCATCGCCGACGTGGTGGAGCGCCACCTGAGCGGCTGGGGCTATCAGGTCCGGCAGTGCCGGGACTTTGAGCACGTGCTGGAGGAGTTCGCCGCCTTTGACCCCCAGCTGGTGATCCTGGACATCTCCCTGCCCTTTTTCAACGGCTACCACTGGTGCCGCTCCATCCGGCAGGTCTCCAAGGTGCCCATCCTTTTTCTCTCCTCCGCCTCGGACAATATGAACATCGTCATGGCCGTGCAGATGGGCGGGGACGACTTCGTGGCCAAGCCCTTTGACCTCACGGTCCTCACCGCCAAGGTCCAGGCCCTGCTGCGCCGGACCTACGACTTCGGCCCGGCGGCGCCGCTGCTGGAGTGCGGCGGGGCGGTGCTGAACCTGTCCGACGCCTCCCTCACCGTGGGGCAGGCCCGGGTGGAGCTGACCCGAAACGAGTTCCGCATCCTGCGCCTGCTCCTGGAGCACCGGGGGGAGATCGTCAGCCGGGAGGCCATTATGACCTGCCTGTGGGCCTCCGACAGCTTCGTGGACGACAACACCCTGGCGGTGAACATCAACCGGCTGCGCAAGAAGCTGGCCGCAGCTGGACTGGGAGACTTCATCCGCACCCGCAAGGGCGCCGGCTACCAGGTGGAGGGCTGAGCGATGCGCATGCTGCCCTCCTACCTGCGGCGCCAGGCGCCGTATCTTGCCCTGCTGGCGGTCTTTGCCGCCGTTTTCGCCCTGGTCTTTTCCCTCTACGATCTGCCGACGGAGGCGGTGGGCTATGCCGCCGGACTGTGCCTGGGGATCGGACTGGTGCCCTTTTTCCTGGGGCTCTTTCTCTATGCCCGCCGCCACCGGCAGCTGCAAAAGCTCCTGAAGGCGGTGGAGCTGCCCCAGCTGCCCCTGCCCGCTCCCCGGGACGCCCTGGAGGCGGACTACCAGGCGCTGCTCCAGGCGGTGTGCGCCCATCGCTCCACGCTTAAGAGCCAGAGCGAGGACCGCTACCGGGACATGCTGGACTATTATACCCTCTGGGCCCACCAGATCAAGACCCCCATCGCCGCGGCGGAGCTGCTGGTACAGAGCGCTGGAGCGGAGAGCGGCCCCCTGGCGGCGGAGCTTTTGAAGATCGAGCAGTATGTGGAGATGGTCCTTTCCTATCTGCGCCTGGGCAGTCAGACCACCGACTATGTGCTCCGCCGCTGCGCTCTGGACGACATCATCCGGGGCGCCGTGCGGAAGTTCGCCCGGCTCTTTATCCTCAAGCACATCTCCCTGGACTTTCAGGAGACCGGCCGCACAGTCCTCACCGACGCCAAGTGGCTGTCCTTCGTGCTGGAACAGCTCCTCTCCAACGCCCTGAAATACACCCCGGAGGGCGGCTCCATCCGCATCTACGGCGACGGCACCACCCTGGTGGTGATGGACACGGGCATCGGCATCCGCGCCGAGGACCTGCCGCGGGTGTTTGAAAAGGGCTTTACGGGCCTCAACGGCCGTTCGGACCGCAAGTCCACCGGCATCGGACTGTACCTGTGCCGCCAGGTCATGGACCGCTTGGGCCACAGCATCTCCCTCTCCTCCCGGCCCGGCCGGGGCACCCTGGTGCGTCTGGACCTGGAAAACGCACCCCAGGTGGTGGAGTGAATCCGTTTTCTCTGTCCCCCGTCTTCCGGTTTTACTGGAAAGGCGGGGGATTTTACCAGTTTTCCACTGCCTGAGAGATGTTTTTTTGTTCTCAACGCCACAAAACCCTCCCTGACAGCGTCATTTTTCTTGACGAATGCACTTTTTCCCTTTAACATGGTAAAAAACCGGCCGCGCCCGTTTTTGTGGACGAGCGGGGCGGAAAGGATTTCCTGACCATGAAAACGCTCATTAAAAATGGTCTGGTCATTGACCCGTGCAATCGGGTCCAGGCCAGACTGAACCTGCTGCTGGAGGATGGCCGGGTGGCCCTGGTGACCCGGCAGGAGCCTCCGGCGGACCAGGTGGTGGATGCCGCGGGACGGGTGGTCACCCCCGGCTTCATCGACATCCACATGCACGAGGACCCGGTGGCCCCCGACGGCCGTCTGGTGAACACCGAGGAGACCGCCATCTTCAACTGTATGCTCCGCATGGGCGTCACCACCGCCATCGGCGGCCAGTGCGGCATCAGCCAGTATGACCCGGTGGCGTACCTGGACCTGGTGGACCGCTATGGCGCCGCGGTGAACGTGGGTATGCTGGCGGGCGAGGCCTTCTTCCGGGAGCGAGCCGGCCACGACGACAAGTACACCCCGGTGACGGAAGATGAGCTCGCCGCCATGGAGCGGGAGCTGGCCCAGGCGTTGGAGGGCGGGTGCCTTGGCGTCTCCTACGGCATCCGCTATTCTCCAGGCATTGACCGCCGGGAGCTGGAACGGACGGCAGCAGTATGCCGCCGCCAGGACAAGCTCATCGCCGCCCACCTGCGCAGTGACGCCGGGGAGATCATGGACGCCGCCCGGGAATTTCTGGATGTGGGCCGGGATTTGGGGCTGCCGGTCCAGGTGTCCCACATCGGTTCCATGGCTGGCTTTGGCCAGATGGAGGAGTTCCTTCAGCTGGTAGACGAGTATCACATGAACGGCCTGCGGGTCAGCTGTGACTGCTACCCCTACTACGCCTTCTCCACCGCCCTGGGCTCCACCACCTATGACGAGGGCTGGCTGGAGCGCTACCACTGTGACTACGATGTCATCGAGCTCAGCCAGGGCAAGTACAAGGGCCGTCGCTGCACCAAGGAGATCTTCGACGAGGTCCGCCGGGACGAACCGGAGTGCTTGACGGTGTGCTACGTCATGAAAGAAAGCGACGTGGACCTGGCCTTCTCCCACCCCGACGTCATGCTGGCCAGCGACGGCATCATGAACTACGGCCAGGGCCATCCCCGGGCAGCTGGTTCCTTCCCCCGGCTGCTCTCGGAGTTTGTCCGGCCGGGCAAGATGGCCCTCTACGACGCCATCGCCCGGATGACAGCCATGCCGGCGGAAAAGCTGCGTCTGGCCCAAAAGGGACGCTTGAACGCGGGCGCCGACGCCGACCTTGTCATCTTCGACCCGGAGCGGGTGGCCGATCAGGCCACCTTTGAGGAGCCCACACTGCCCCCCGTGGGCATCGACTACGTCTTCCTGGGCGGCCGCCTGGCGGCTCGGGACGGCAAGATCGTCCAGGGGGATTTGGGCCGCTCGGTCCGAGGATAAGCCCAGTTCCTGCCCTAACGGAAAAATCACATCAATCTGGTAATTGGAGGTCTTTGGTATGCAATATGGATTCTGGTCCATCGTTCCCCCTTTGGTCACCATCGTTCTGGCGCTGGTGCTCAAAAACGTGTTTATCTCCCTGCTCATCGGTATTTTCCTGGCCTGCCTCATTCTGTGCGGCTTCAACCCCATCGTGGGCCTCAATGACACCTTCTACGGTCTGGTGAACACCTTCGCCAGCAGCGGCAACACCATCGTGCTGCTGTCCATGCTGCTCATCGGTGCCCTGATCCACATGATCGAGCGCTCCGGCGGCATCGAGGGCTTTGTGGACATCATGGTGAAGAAAAAGGGCATCATCCGCTCCAAGCGGGCGGCGGCTCTGTTCACCTGGCTGCTGGGCATCGTGGTGTTCACCTCGGGCTCTTTGAGCTGCATGGTCACCGGCTCCGTCTCCCGTCCCCTCAATGACAGCCTGAAGCTGCCCCACGAGAAGGCAGCCTTCCTGGTACATACCACCTCCACCCCCTGGTGTGTGCTCTTCCCCCTCAGCGGCTGGCTGGCTTCCATGATCGGCTACCTCACCTCCGGCGGCGTGGCTGAGGAGGATGCCATCACTGTGCTCATTGAGTCCATCCCCCTGAACTTCTACTGCATCATCGCGGTGGTCTTTGCCCTGGTGGTGGCGCTGTTCCCCCTGGACTTCGGCCCCATGCGCAAAGCCGAGCAGCGGGCAGCCACCACCGGTGAGCTGGACGATCCCGCCTCCGTGGACAGTGAGGCTGCCGAGGCCAACGCCCCCGTCAGCGGCGCCAAGCCCCGGGCCAAGAACATGCTCATTCCCATGCTGGTGATGATCGTCACCATCCTGGTGTCCCTGTGCGTCTCCGGCGCCGGCAATCCCACCCAGGGTGACGGTATGCAGGCTCTTCTGTGGGGCTGCATGATCTCTCTGCTGGTGATCTCCGCCATGTGCATGGTGGAGCGGCTCTTCACCCTGGATCAGCTGATCAACGAGATCATCCGGGGTATGTCCACCATGCTGCCTATCTTCTTCGTGCTGCTCTTCGGCCTGACCATGGGCACCCTGGTCAAGAGCCTGGACACCGGCAACTACCTCTCCTCCATCTTCATGCAGCTGCTGACTCCCGCCCTGCTGCCTCTGCTGACCTTCATCATCTCCATGCTGCTGTCCTTTGCCACCGGCACCTCCATGGGCACCATGGCCATCATGGGCACCATCGCCATCCCCATGGCCATCAACATGGGCGTGAACGTGCCGCTGGTGGCCGGTGCCATGTTCGGCGGCTCCATCTTCGGCGACCACTCCTCCCCCATTTCCGACACCACCATCATGTCCTGCGCCACCACCGGCTGCAACATCATCGACCACGTCAAGACCCAGGCCCCCTATGTCCTGTGCTTTGCCGGCGTGTCCATGGTGCTGTACGTGATTGCCGGTTTCATTCTCTAAGCGCCTAAATAAAAAAGCACCCGGCGGACTCTATCGGTCCGCCGGGTGCTTTCTTACGTTTCTATCAGGAGAGACGTCGGCATGGTTTTCTCCCGGCAAAGCTCTGTCAGATACGCCAGGAAGGAGGCAAGATACGGGTCCTGGGCCTTTTTCCGCAGGCAGATAAAGCTCAGGGCGATGTGGACCTCCGGCAGCATGGGCACCGCCGCCACGCCGAAGTACTCCACAAAGGACTTCGGGCCAATGACAAACCCCTTCCCCCGGCGCACCAGCCCCATGATGGTGGAGATGTTGTCGGAACGGTAGGATTTCACCAGAGTGATGCCGTAGTCCCGGCAGTCCTGCATCATGATCCGGTCCTCTAAAGAGCCTTTGGCGCCGGTAACCAGAGTGCTGCCCTGGAGGTCCCGGAAGGACAAATGCTCCTGACGGCTGCGGGGATCGTCCCGGGACAGGAGGATGCACTGACGCTCCTCCAGCAGCTCCCGCCAGTAAAACCGGTCTCCGCCGGGGATCAGGTTGGGCGGCGGCAGCCGGTCCAGTGCCACGTCCATCCGCCCCTCCTCCAGCTCCTCCAGGATGCTGCCGCTGATGTCGGTGATGAAGGTGACCTCCACCTCCGGATGGGCATCAAAATAGGCCACCACCGGGTCGAAAAGGCCATTGGAGTAGACCCGGGCTCCCAGCCCCACCCGCAGGGGCTCCACCGGGCGGGCCGTCAGCTCCCCGGCCACCTGCTGAAGCTCCTGCCAGCCCTGGGCCACCTGCCGGGCGCTTTGGCAGAAGCGCTCCCCCTCCGCCGTCAGGCACACTCCCTGGGGCGTACGCAGAAACAGGGTACAGCCCAGCTCCTCCTCCAGCTTCCGCACCTGCTGGGACAGGGCGGGCTGGGAGAGAAACAGGTGCTCCGCCGCCCGGGAGAAATTCTGATATTTTGCCACCGCCAGAACATCCAGCACCTGTGAAATATTCATATGTCCTCCATCGCTATTCATGTTTCTTATAGCCTTATTGTACATCTGTATTTCCCTCTTTTCAAGTTCCTTTGTACAATAAGACCAGAAAGCGACAGTTTGCTGTGCAACAAAAAAGAAAGGTGGAGGCACATATGGAGCGTCATCTTCTCTCCGGAAACGAAGCCATTGCCCGGGGCGCCTATGAGGCGGGAGCCAAGGTCTGCTCGGCCTATCCCGGCACCCCCAGCACGGAGGTTTTTGAAAATCTGGCCCAGTATCGCGATGATCTTTACTGCGAGTGGGCCCCCAATGAAAAGGTAGCCACAGAGGTGGCCTACGGCGCCAGCATCGGCGGCGTGCGCAGCCTCTGCGCCATGAAGCACGTGGGCGTCAACGTGGCCGCGGACCCCATTTTCACCGCTACTTACAACGGCGTGGGGAAGGGATTTGTCATCGTCTCCGCGGACGACCCGGGGATGCACTCCTCACAAAACGAGCAGGACAACCGCTACTATGCCAAGTTTGCCAAGATGGCCATGGTAGAGCCCTCCGACTCTCAGGAATGTCTGGACTTTATGAAGGAGGCCTATCGCATCTCTGAGGAGTTCGATCTGCCGGTGCTCTTCCGCACCACCACCCGGGTGGCCCACTCCAAGAGCCTGGTGACCTTTGGGGAGCGGGAGGAGCAGCCCGTCATCCCCTATCAGCGCCGGACGGAGAAGTTCGTCTCCTCCCCCGCCGCCGCCTACCTCCATCACCCGGAGCTGGAGGAAAAGCTGCGCCGGCTGGAGGCCTATGGCCGCACCTGCCCCCTCAACCGCATGGAGATGAAGGGCAGCAAGGTTGGCGTCATCACCGCCTCCATCGCCTATCAGTACGCCAAGGACGTGTTCCCTGAGGACACCTCCTTTTTGAAGCTGGGCCTGACCTATCCTCTGCCCATGGACCTGATCCGGGAGTTTGCCTCCCAGGTGGAAAAGCTCTATGTGGTGGAGGAGCTGGAGCCCTTCATGGAAGAGCAGATCCGCTCCGCCGGCATCCCCTGCCAGGGC
Source organism: uncultured Oscillospiraceae bacterium (assembly GCA_944387205.1). Lineage (GTDB taxonomy): Bacteria > Bacillota > Clostridia > Oscillospirales > Oscillospiraceae > Oscillibacter. The sequence continues at coordinate 14,030 of CALXDZ010000116.1, read as the reverse complement.
AAGGAGCTCATCGGCAACCTCTATGAGCTCAATCCCCAGCTGCTGCGTGAGCGCCTCTTCGGCATCAAGCCGGAGACCGTGGACGTGGGCGTGGAGGCCGTGTCCCGTCCCCCGGCTCTGTGCCCCGGCTGCCCCCACCGCGGCTTCTTCTACACCATGTCCAAGAACAAGAACTTCGTCATTGCCGGCGACATCGGCTGCTACACTCTGGGCAGCGCCGCGCCCCTGAACGCCATGGACAGCTGTGTGTGCATGGGCGGCGGCTTCTCCGTGGCCATGGGCCTTGCCAAGGCCTTTGAGGCCACCGGCCAGACGGAAAAGAAGGTCTTTGGCGTGGTGGGCGACTCCACCTTCTTCCACAGCGGCATGACCGGTGCGGCGGAGATCGTCTACAACAAGGGTCACATGATCCCTGTGGTGCTGGACAACTCCATCACCGGCATGACCGGCCACCAGGACAACCCCGGCAGCGGCTACACCCTCCAGGGCGACGTGGCCGAGGCCATCCGCATCGAGGATGTGCTGCGCTCCTACGGCTATGAGAACATCTTCATCGTGGATCCCCAGGACCTGACCGCCATGCAAAAGGCAGTGGACGACGCCCTGGCCTCCACGGTGCCGGCGGCCATTATCGCCCGTCGGCCTTGCCTGCTCATCAAGCGCATCCACCACGACACCGGTCTTTGCGTGGTGGACAAGGACAAGTGCATCGGCTGCAAGAAGTGCCTGAAGGTGGGCTGCCCGGCGGTGATGATCCAGGACGGCAAGTCCCACATCGACCCCACCCAGTGCGTGGGCTGCACCGTCTGCGCCCAGGTCTGCCCGGTGGGCGCCATTACGAGAAAGGAGAACTGAGCCAAGGAAAGCAAGAGTGCTCTTTTGGTAGGCGTGGGCGGACAGGGTGCCATCCTGACCGCCAAGGTGCTGGTGGCCGGCCTGATGCAGGCGGGCTACGATGTGAAAATGAGCGAGGTCCACGGCATGAGCCAGCGGGGCGGCAGCGTCTCCACCCAAGTCCACTGGGGCGACAAGGTCTACTCCCCCGTCATCGGCCCCGGCGCTGCGGACATCGTGGTGGCCTTTGAGAAGATGGAAGCCGTGCGGTACGCAAACTTCCTCAAGCCCGGCGGCGTGGCGGTCATCAACGACTATGAGATGCCCTCCTCCACCGTGGCGGCGGGCCTGTGCCAGTACCCTCAGGGCTGCCTGGAGGCCATGCAGTCCCACTTCAAGTGCTACACCCTCAACGCCGCCCAGATCGCCCTGGACCTGGGCAGCGCCAAGTGCATGAACATCGTGCTCTTCGGCGCCATGACCCGGGCGCTGCACATGGACGACATTGACTGGGAGTCCGTCATCCGCGACACGGTGCCCCCCAAATTCCTGGAGCTGAACCTGAAAGCCTTCCGGGCCGGCCGGGACGCGGCGCAGTAAAAAAGGAGGAACCCCATGAACGTACAGGCAGAATACCGCTCCAAGCTCCGCACGCCGGAGGAGGCGGTGAAAGTCGTCAAAAGCGGCGACTGGGTGGACTACGGCACCAACGTGGGCTTCCCCACACTGCTGGACGCCGCCCTGGCCAAACGCCGGGATGAACTGACCGATGTAAAGCTCCGGGGCAATCTGCTCTTCGGCCCCATCCAGACCGTGGAGTGCGACCCCACCCGGGAGCATTTTCTCTACAACAGCTGGCACTGCTCCGCCTATGAGCGCAAGCTGTGTGACAAGGGGCTTTGCAACTACATCCCCATGATCTTTCGGAACGTGGTGCCCTATTACCGCCACTTCCTCACAGTGAACGTGGCCATGCTGGGCGTCACCCCCATGGACCGCCATGGCTATTTCAACTTCTCCTGCTCCACCGGTGTGGCCCGGGGCATCATGGAGAAGGCGGATATCGTGATCCTGGAGGTCAACGAGCATCTGCCCCGGACCTTGGGCGGCTTTGATGAGTGCGTCCACATCTCCGAGGTGGACTATGTGGTGGAGGGCGAGCACGCGCCTCTGCCTCAGTTCCCCGTGGCCAAACCCACGGAGGAGGACGTGAAGATCGCCGAGATCATCGTGCCCCAGATCCCCTCCGGCGCCACGCTGCAGCTGGGCATCGGCGGCATGCCCAACGTGGTGGGCTCCCTGCTGGCCCAGTCGGACCTGAAGGACCTGGGCATGCACACAGAGCTGTGCGGCGACGCCTACTATCAGCTCTATGAGGCGGGCAAGCTGACCAACCGGTGCAAGACCCTCCACCAGGGCAAGGGCGTCACCGGCATCGTCTTTGGCTCCAAGGACCTCTATGAGTGGGTGGACGACAACCCGGGGCTCATGGTGGCGCCTCTGGAGTATGTCAACGCCCCAGAGACCATCGCCCAGCTGGACAACATGATCTCCATCAACAGCTGCATCGCTGCGGACCTCTACGGTCAGGTCTGCGCCGAGAGCGCTGGTCTGCGCCACATCAGCGGCACCGGCGGCCAGCTGGACTATCTCACCGGCGCGGCCATGTCCCGGGGCGGCAAAGCCTTCATCTGCATGACCTCCTCCTTTGTGGACAAGGCCGGTGTCCGCCGCTCCCGCATCCTGCCCCACTTCGGCGGGGACATCATCACCGATCCCCGCAGCCAGGCCTACTACCTGGTCACCGAGTACGGCGCGGTGAATCTGGCTGGCCGCAGCACCTGGGAGCGGGCGGAGATGCTGGTCTCCATCGCCCATCCGGACTTCCGGGAGGAGCTGATCGCCGCCGCCGATGCCCAGAAGATCTGGCGCCGGTCCAACAAGCGCTGACCGTTCCCTCTTCATCACGCGGAGAAAGGAGTCTTTCATGTTTTCACAGTCCATGTATCAGCTGGGAGCCAAGCGCTCCTGCATCCGTGAGCTGTTTGAGTACGGCCTGCGTCAGGCCAAGGTGGTGGGGCCGGAGAACGTATTCGACTTTTCCATCGGCAACCCCTCCATCCCCTCTCCCCCGGCGGTAGGGGAGGCATTCACCTCCCTGCTGATCCAGGAGGACCCTCTGACCCTCCACGGCTACACCCCCGCCTCCGGCTGTGAGGAGGCCCGGCAGGCTGTGGCAGAGGACCTGACATGCCGCTCCGGCATGACCATCCGTCCCCAGAACCTCTTTTTCACCTGCGGCGCAGCTCCGGCGCTGATCTCTGTGATCCGCGCCCTGGGGGTGGAGGAGGCGGAGGTAGTGGCCTTTGCGCCCTACTTCCCTGAGTACCGCCCCTTTGTGGAGTCCTGCGGTGTCCGCTTCGTGGCGGTGCCGGCGGACCGGGAGACCTTTTTGCTGCCCATTGGGGAGCTGGAGGCCTATCTGACCCCCCACACCCAGGCCCTGATCGTCAACTCCCCCAACAACCCCTCCGGCGTCATCTATCCCAGGGAGAACCTTCAGGCTCTCAGCGAGCTGCTAGAGCGCAAGAGCCGGGAGTACGGCCATCCCATCTACATCATCTCCGACGAGCCCTACCGGGAGCTGGTCTACGACGGAGCGGAGGTCCCCTTCCTCCCCGCCATCTATCCCAACACCGTGATCTGCTATTCCTGGTCCAAGTCCTTGTCTCTGCCCGGTGAGCGCATCGGCTATGTCTGCGTTCCCGACTGCGCCGCGGACAGCGAAGAGCTCTTTTCCGCCGTGGCCGGTGCGGCCCGGACCACGGGCCATGTGTGCGCGCCCTCCCTGCAGCAGTGGGTGGTGGGGCTGTGCACGGCCCAGCGGCCGGACTTGGAGGCCTACGACCGCAACCGCAAGGACCTCTACGAGGGTCTGACGGAGATGGGCTACCGATGCGTCCGGCCCCAGGGTGCCTTCTACCTCTTCGTCCAAGCCCCCGGCGGCAGCGCCCAGGCCTTTTCCGACCGGGCCAAGGAGAAAAACCTCCTGGTGGTGCCCGGAGACGACTTCGGCTGCCCGGACTATTTCCGCTTGAGCACCTGCGTGGCCCATGAGACCATCGTGGGAAGCCTGCCCATCTTCCGGGAACTGATCGCGGAATTTTAATTGCTCCCCCACTCCCCCTTGACCAGCGTCCCTCCGGCCTTTTGGCCGGAGGGACGCGCTTTTTATGCCTCAGCGCCCTTTGTCCCGGCAGCAAATTGCCCCTCCGGCTAAAAAGCCGAAGGGGCAAAAGAAACCGGCGGGAGCAAACTTCCCGCCGGAACGTATCCATGATTTAATTGCGGCGCTTCTTGAACCTCCCGGTCTTTTTCATTCCCGAGTCCATGGTCCGCTCCGCGTCACCCAGCAGCAGCGCACCGCACAGCGGCAGCACCACCAGTACGCACAGTCCTCCGATCACGGCTGACATTTCTTCTCTTCCTCCTTTCCTGTCTCTCCCCTGTCGGCACCGTAGCGCCGGTCCAGGATCTCCACCAAGTCGGCCACTGCGCCGTCCTGGCAGGGGGAGAGGATCCGGGCGCCTGTGGCCCGGACCGCATCGATACAGTTGGCGGGGGCGAAAGCCTCCGCCGCCACCTCCAGCATGGGGATGTCGTTGGCATGGTCGCCGATGCAGTAGATATGTTCCCGTTCGATGCCCAGCAGCTGGGCCAGCCGCAGCACCATGCCTCCCTTGTGGGCGCCCCGGGCGGTGAGCTCCAGCAGATGATCGCTGGAGAAGATCAGCTCATAGTCCTCCGCCCAGCCCCGTTCCTTCAGGTACTCTCCGATCCGAGTCAGCACCGGCATCTCCTCTTCAAAGAGCAGCTTGGCGCAGGGCTCGGGAATGGACCAAAGGTCCGGCATCTCCCGGTAAGGCGCATGGGTCAGATGCTGGTGTTTTTTCGTCCAGTGGTTGGGCTGGACGGCGTGGACGTTGTCGCTCTCGTGGTAGACCTCACAGCCCACGGTGGGGAAGGCCTTGAGGATCTCCATGCCCCGGTCCCGGACTACATCGTCCAGCAGAGCGGTGTAGATGTACCGGTCCGCCTGAAAGTCATAGAGCCCGGCGCCGTTGCACACCACCCCCGGCGCATTCATGGGCACCTGGTCCACAAAGCGGCGGAAGGCCGGCAGCGCCCGGCCGGTGGAGATGGCAAAGCGGCCGCCATTGGCCATGAAATAGCGCAGGGCCTCCCGGTTCCGCTCGGGCACCTGGGGCATGGCGGTGCCCTGACGCAGGGCGTCCTCGGTCCACACCAGGGTGTTGTCAAAATCGCTGGCCAGCAGCACGCCGTCAAATTTTCCCATGGCTAAAACCTCCCCCGCCGCCCCATGTGCGGCGTTTTTTCATTCTTCCCGCCTGTCCGTCGGCAGGCCGGTCAAACGGCCGGAGGAGCTATCCCGCCCCCCCGGCCGCAAGTGATTATTCCGCCTTGGGCGCGGCGCCGCCCTTGTCACCGCCGCCCCGGTTCCGGCGCCGGCCGCCCCGGTGGTGGGGCCGGCGTCTGCCGCCGCCCTCCTTGGGCGTCTGAGCAGCAGCCTCTGCACCCTCCCGAACGGGAGCAGGCCGCTCCTCAGCGGGCTTTTTAGGCGCCTGGGCAGACTTGGGCTTGCCGCTTCTGTGGTTGTTCCGGGCAGGCCGGTTCCCGTCCCGGTTTTCGCCCCGCTCCGCCTTGTCCGCCTTCTCGCCCCGCTCCTTGGGCTCCGGCTCCAGAGGCAGGGGCTCACCGCCCTTGCTGCCGCTGCGGCGCCGGCCGCCCCGGCTGCGGCGCCGGCGGGGCTTGTTGTCCTCGCTGTCCGCGCCCATCTTCACACGATAGGGAGGATCCTCATCCTGGAGCATCTCCAGCAGCGGAGAGGTGACCGTCTGGAAGGTCTCCTCCTGGTTCTCCTCCACATAGCGGGCAGGCCGCTCCTCGGGGATCTCAATGCCCTCCCGGCTGCCTTTACCGTTGCGCAGAACGCAGATCTCGCAGTTGTGATAGACGTGGGGCGCGTTGTCCGTCTGGCCGTCCAGATGGACCTTCACCGTCTCCTTGAGCAGATTCACCGCCGTCACATTGCCGGGCCCGTCGGGGGTCTGGACAAAGGAGTCCTGCTTGGGACAGCGGCGGGCGGCGTCCTCATAGGCCTCCTGCTCATACTTCAGGCAGCACATGAGCCGCCCGCAGGTGCCGGAGATCTTGGTGGGGTTCAGACTCAAATTCTGGGTCTTGGCCATCTTGATGGACACCGGCAGGAAGCCGCCCAAAAACTGAGAGCAGCAGAAGGGCCGGCCGCAGATACCGATGCCGCCCAGCATCTTGGCCTCATCCCGGACGCCGATCTGGCGCAGCTCGATGCGGGCCCGAAAGATGGACGCCAGGTCCTTTACCAGCTCCCGGAAATCCACCCGCCCGTCGGCAGTGAAAAAGAAGATGATCTTGTTGCCGTCAAAGTTGCAGGAGACATTGACCAGCTTCATCTCCAGGCCGTGCTCGGCGATCTTCCGGCGGCAGATCTCCGCCGCCTCCTTCTCCCGTTTATGGTTGTACTCCATGGTGCGCCGGTCGTTTTCCGTGGCCAGGCGCATCACCGGGCACAGGGGCTGGACCACCGACTCATCCTCCACCTGATGGTTGCCCTGGACGCAGGTGGCATAGGAGGCACCCTGGGCGGTTTCCACCACCACATCGGTGCCCGGGGCCACCGTCAGACCCTTGGGGTCAAAATAATAGTTTTTCGTTCCGCCCCGAAAGCGGACGCTGATGACTTCTGTCAAAGGATACCCTCCAATTCCGCAGCCAGAGCCCCCAGGACATGGCCTGGACCCACGTTCCAATCACATTCCCGTCCGTAGCTCTGGAATAGTTCTATTGTGCGCATGATCTGCGCTTTTGTCAAGTTTTCCGTCACCTGAGCGGCCAGTTCCCGCCGCTGGGGCGTGCAGGGCCGTCCATAGAGGGACAGCGCCGCGGCGGCAAAGACCTCCCGGGCCTCCTCCAGCAGCGCCCCCAGCTCCTCCCGCTTGATCTTCCCGGTCTCCAGTCCGGTGAGGAACCGTATCAGCCCCGGCATCTGCCGCCGGGCCACCAGGTGGCACAGCTCTGCCGCCCGCTCATCCGTGTCCGTTCCCTGGCTCTCCCCGGGCCGCAGCTTCAGCTCCACGCACCGGGAGCGCAATGTGGGCAGGAGCCCGGCGCTGTTTTCCGCACAGAAAAGGAAGGCCGCGTAGGGCGGTCCCTCCTCCACTACCTTAAGCAAAATATCCTGGCAGCGGTCGTCCAGCTGGTCACAGTCATCAAAAAGATAGACCTTTCGGGCCCCCTCGTTGGGGATGATATAGGCATCGGAGCGGACGGAACGGACCAGGTCCACCGCCATGACCTTGTGCTCCGGGTCATGGACCACCGTCACATCCGGGTGAATGCCCGCCAGCACCTTCCGGCAGGCCTCGCAGACGCCGCAGGGCCGGGGGCCCTGGGCCGTGCACTCAAAGGCAGCGGCGGCGAACCGGGCGGCGGCCAGACGGTCCCCGGGGCCGCTGAAGATCAGCGCATGGGGCAAGGCACCACGGGCGGCAGCCTCCCGCAGTCGGTTCTCCACCGCCGGCTGGTCCGGCAGGGTCAAGGTCTCCATGGTGCGTCTCCTCTCTCAGGCAATCGATTACGTCATTTTGGCGTATGTGAATACAGAGTATAGTATAGCACAACCAGCGGGCAAAAGGGAAGGGGGCCAAAATAATTCCGTCAAAAAATCACTTTTTTGTGCAAGGTGTGCAAGATTTTCCTCCATTTTTTAGCAAGTCGCGAAAAAAATTATTTGTTTTCCACATTGTAAAAAGAGAAAAAAGCCGGTATAATTGAAGCCTGGCGTATTTTAATGGGTAGAAAAGTTAGAATATCCACAGAATTGACAGATGGAGGAAGCGAAACCATGGCAAAAAAGTATTGTTACCTGTTCACTGAAGGCAATGCCAACATGCGTGAGCTTCTGGGCGGCAAGGGCGCCAACCTGGCCGAGATGACCAACATCGGCCTGCCCGTACCCCAGGGCTTTACCATCACCACCGAGGCCTGCACCCAGTACTATGAGGATGGCCGTCAGATCAGCCCGGAGATCCAGGCTGAGATCATGGAATACATCACCAAGATGGAAGGCATCACCGGCAAGAAGTTCGGCGATCTGGAGAACCCCCTGCTGGTCTCCGTCCGTTCCGGCGCCCGGGCCTCCATGCCCGGCATGATGGACACCATCCTGAACCTGGGCCTGAACGAGACCGTGGTGGAAGTGCTGGCCAAGAAGTCCGGCAATCCCCGCTGGGCTTGGGACTGCTATCGCCGCTTCATCCAGATGTACTCCGACGTGGTCATGGAAGTGGGCAAGAAGTATTTCGAGGAGCTCATTGACCAGATGAAGGAAGCCCGCGGCGTCACCCAGGACGTGGAGCTGACCGCTGAGGACCTCAAGGAGCTGGCCGGCCAGTTCAAGGCCGAGTACAAGGCCAAGATCGGCGAGGACTTCCCCACCGATCCCAAGGAGCAGCTGATGGGCGCCGTGAAGGCCGTGTTCCGTTCCTGGGACAACCCCCGCGCCAACGTCTATCGCCGCGACAACGATATCCCCTACTCCTGGGGTACTGCCGTCAACGTCCAGTCCATGGCCTTCGGCAACATGGGCGACGACTGCGGCACCGGCGTTGCGTTCACCCGCAACCCCGCCACCGGTGAGAAGAAGCTGTTCGGTGAGTTCCTGACCAACGCCCAGGGCGAGGACGTGGTGGCCGGTGTCCGGACCCCCATGCCCATCAGCCAGATGGCCGAGAAGTTCCCCGAGGCTTTTGCTCAGTTTGAAAACGTCTGCAAGATCCTGGAGGATCACTATCGTGACATGCAGGATATGGAGTTCACCGTGGAGAACGGCAAGCTCTATATGCTCCAGACCCGCAACGGCAAGCGCACCCCCGCTGCCGCTCTGAAGATCGCCTGCGACCTGGTGGACGAGGGACAGATCTCCGAGAAGAAGGCTGTTGCCATGATCGATCCCCGTTCCCTGGATACCCTGCTGCATCCCCAGTTCGACGCCGTGGCCCTGAAGAAGAGCGAGGTCATCGGCAAGGCTCTGGGCGCTTCTCCCGGTGCCGCCTCCGGTAAGGTGGTCTTCACCGCTGAGGATGCCAAGGCTTGGGCCGAGCGGGGCGAGAAGGTGGTCCTGGTCCGTCTGGAGACCTCTCCCGAGGACATCGAGGGCATGAAGGCCGCTCAGGGCATCCTGACCGTTCGCGGCGGTATGACCTCTCACGCTGCCGTTGTGGCCCGCGGCATGGGCAAGTGCTGCGTCTCCGGCTGCGGTGACATCAAGATGGACGAGGCCAACAAGAAGTTCGTGCTCTCCGGCAAGACCTATTCCGAGGGTGACTGGATCTCCCTGGACGGCTCCACCGGCAACATCTATGACGGTGCTATCCCCACCGTGGATGCCACCATCGGCGGTGAGTTCGGCCGGGTCATGGCCTGGGCCGACAAGTATCGCCGTCTGAAGGTCCGCACCAATGCCGACACCCCCCACGATGCCGCTCAGGCTCGCAAGTTCGGCGCCCAGGGCATCGGTCTGTGCCGTACCGAGCACATGTTCTTCAACGAGGACCGCATCCCCGCCATCCGTGAGATGATCTGCTCCGACACCGTGGAGCAGCGCGAAAAGGCCCTGGCTAAGCTGGAGCCCATGCAGCAGAGTGACTTCGAGGGCATCTATGAGGCCATGGAGGGCTGCCCTGTCACTATCCGTTTCCTGGATCCCCCCCTGCACGAGTTCGTGCCCACCGAGGAGGCCGACATTGAGCTGCTGGCCAAGGACATGGGCAAGACCGTGACCGAGATCAAGAACATCATCGCCGGCCTGCACGAGTTCAACCCCATGATGGGTCACCGCGGCTGCCGTCTGGCTGTCACCTATCCGGAGATCGCTGCCATGCAGACCCGCGCCGTCATCAAGGCCGCTCTGAACGTCCAGGCCAAGCATCCCGAGTGGACCATGGTCCCCGAGATCATGATCCCCCTGGTGGGTGAGGTCAAGGAGCTCAAGTACGTCAAGGATGTGGTGGTGGATACTGCTGACGCCATCATCAAGGCCGCCGGTTCCAACATGAAGTACCTGGTGGGTACCATGATCGAGATCCCCCGCGCCGCTCTGACTGCCGATGAGATCGCCACCCAGGCCGACTTCTTCTCCTTCGGCACCAACGACCTGACCCAGATGACCTTCGGCTTCTCCCGCGACGACGCCGGCAAGTTCCTGGATGCTTACTATGACAAGAAGATCTATGAGAACGATCCCTTCGCCAAGCTGGACCAGAAGGGTGTGGGCAAGCTGGTGGCCATGGCCTGCAAGCTGGGCCGCGAGACCAACCCCGACCTGCACCTGGGCATCTGCGGCGAGCACGGCGGCGACCCCTCCTCCGTGGAGTTCTGCCACAAGGTGGGCCTGGACTACGTGTCCTGCTCTCCCTTCCGTGTGCCCATCGCTCGTTTGGCTGCCGCTCAGGCCGCTATAAAAAATCCCAGAGCGACCGAGAGCAAGTAATTTGTTCTGAAAAACGGGTAAATTGTTAGGATTGATACCCTAAATTGAAAAATAGGGCCTACGACCAAAAGCGAAAGCGGCTGGTTGTAGGCCCTATTTCTTTGCCTTTTGAAGTATAACACCAGGGATTTTTGGCACTTCGGAAGGCTTATGATTTTGGCATTTTGGCACAGTGGAATGGCACTTCGGAAGGTAGTTTCAAGGTAAAAAAGTGGCTCACCATACAAGCAAGTTGAGAAATATGAAATACAAGAAATAAGAAAAGGGAGTTGACAAAAAGAGTTTATTCTGGCACCATCCATCCCCTATTTTAATATGGAGGTGTTTTTGGTGGCTTGGGATGAAGAAAGAATAGAGGAATTTAAGAGGCATATTTTGCAGCCAAACGACACATTCACATTTTCATGTGATATGTGTGGAAACTGTTGCAGAAACCGAGACGAACCCATCCTAATGACTGGAGCTGACATTTTTAGAATTGCCAAGGGGCTTGGCATCAGCACCTTAGAAGTTCTTTTTAAGCATACCAGAGGATATATCGGAGACACAACACATCTTCCTGTTGCAGTACTCAAAGAGCGACTTGATGGAAGCTGTAGCTTCCTTAGAAAGGGTAAGTGTACAATCCAAGCATTTAAACCTACACCATGCGCTCTGTACCCACTGGGGCGTATGTATGATGAACGGGATAAGAAGTTCTATTATTTTAATCAGCCCTATTCATGTGGCAAAAGCGGAGAATCTGGTAGGGTATGGACACTCCAAGAGTGGATTGATGAATTTCATCTTGAGGACTACTTGGACGATGTAGCTGCTTGGAATAAACTCGTAGTAGGGCTTGCAATGATCACAAAAGACATTCCAGAAGAAAAATTAGATCAGAGCCTCGCAAAGGTAGTGATGTTTGGTTTGTATGGTGATTATGACACCAGTAAGCCATACCAAGAAGAAGTTCAAAAGAACATGGTACAACTGAAGGCTATGCTCAAAGATGGATTTAATTTGCATGTAGATTTTGAAAAAGGAGCAGGGGTGTAGATATGAGGCTCTATGAAATGTTAGAGAGGGTTAGTGAGGTAGTATATCAAGATAATCCCTCTCCCCTTCTGACCTATTTGAAAAATATCTTAGATGATGATGGGTGTTTCCTTCGGTCAAGATATGGCAGGCGGCACGAGGGAGAGGTAGCAGACAGAGAGCTTGGAGAAGTAGGTTTTATCATGGTAGCAAGCAACATGCCCTTCTCTCCAAAGCATGTGCAGTTTAAGAGTATTGAGACAATACAAGTCACTTACAAGGTACAGATCGGATGGTTCTATGAGCTTGAAGATGCAATAGACTCCATCAGTTTGTACTGGGGCCTGTTCGAGTATATCTCAATATTTGAGGCACGGAGCCGATGAGAAGGTGAAATTCAGACGTGGCAACATATGTGATGAGTGATATACATGGACAATTAAATAGTTTCCACAGTATGATTGACAAGATTGGGCTTGATAAAGAGAAGGACACATTGTACCTCCTGGGTGACTATGTGGATTGGGGGCCGGATGGAGTAGGTGTAATCCAGCAGATCATGAAAATGCAAAAAGATGGATTTAGCATTAAGTGTTTAATGGGCAACCATGAAAAAATGATGCTGGACGTAATTGATAATCTAGTTTTGTCAGGCGAAGAATATCAAGAGTGTGTAGATATTTGGTACAGGAATATGGGAGAAGATACCCATAGGCTGATGATGTGTCTGGATGGCAAAGAAAGGGATGACATTATTGCGTGGTTGAGAGCATTGAATATCACCTATCACATCACAGTAGGAGGTAGAGATTATATTCTTTGTCATGCATCACCATGGCTTGAAGATATGGACGTAGACTACATGTTAAATGCACGGTATGATCCTGTGGCATTTAGCAATGCAGTACGGGATACATGTCCCAACACAACAATGATTTGTGGTCACACTATCGTTTATGATTTTAAAAGTGTTGATGATACAATGAAATGCAAAATTTACAGGTGCAGCCCATACTTAATCTACATAGACTGTGGGGCAAAAGTGTTGGGACTAAAAAGATATGCACGATTGGGCTGTCTTCGACTTGATGATTTGGCAGAGTTCTACACTGAATAGACATTGAGAAAAACTACTTGACATCTGGAATAGTAACCGATACCATCACCACCCTAGGAATTAACCTCAGGGTGGTGATTTTATGTATCTAGGGTATGTGAAGGCTGGAAGGCTTGATGAAACAGACCAGCTCTATAAAAGCAAATTAGAGACATTGAAGGTACAAAAAGTATTTTCAGATTCTAAATATGATACAACGGCACTGAAGGAGCTACTAAGGTATGTAAGACAAGGGGACAGCATAGTAGTGGAAAGCATCTTAGACCTAAGTATATCAGCTGGAGAGTTTATTGAGTTAGCCATAAAGCTGTTCAGACAAGGTGTGTTTGTAGTGTGCATAAATCAACAGATAGACACCTCCCTAGCTACCTGGGGGAGTATTTTGGGGGTGCTGAGTGTATTTGAAAATGACACGCCACAAGGAACTAGAGGCAGGCCGACCAGGATGATTGAGGACATTGAAGAATACTACAAGCAGGTCAAGTATGGGAAAGTAACGGTAGATGAGGTGTGTGAGAAACTTGGTATAGGTAAAAGCACTTTTTATAGAAATCTACGCAGGATGGGAGATATAAAGGCCAAACCACGGAAGGTGACTCACATTGAAAAGTTTGCAGAATATGAGGAGCTAGTGAAAGCAGGAAAGATCAGTGTGGCAGAATCTTGTAGGCAGATGAACATTGCAGTATCTACTTATTATGAGTTGAGAAAACGAGACAATAGGAAAAGTGGTGCAGCAGAGTGAGTTATAAGAACAGCAAGCACAGTAAATTTGAGAAGATACAATAGCGGTGGTGATGGGTATGAGTGTGTATAATCATGATGTTATCAATTCAATCAATCAAATTCCAAACAGGGATACATTAACTCATGAAGATTTGAGAGTATTTTATGGTACTGGTCAAAGTATTCATGTATCTGGGACTGGACGGTACAAGGAGTATGATTACAGAGTAGGCGTTCAAACTAAAATCGGAGATATAAAGATAGATGTATGGTGTCAGCTTGCCAAGGAGTTAATTAAACGAAGTGGAGAGGAACATCTGTACCAAAGGCTTTTTAATTGGGAGAAGGAACACAATTATTGCCATAGAACAAAAAGAGAATTGGAAATACATGTGCTTGAACTTTACTGCATGAGAATATTTGATCATCCTAATTGGGTTGACTATGAAGCATTTTCTGAATTTGAGCAACAAGCAGATGATAACGAAAAAATAGAATAAGCAGGAACGATGATAGAAAATGACTAGTAGATAAAAAGTGTAGCAGTAAAGGAAATTATAGTTCTTATATTGAAAAATTAGTGGGCCTGTAAATAGGCATGTATTTGAAAAGGGGGTGAAATTTATTTATTTAAGGAGGCCACAATTATGAAAGGTAACATTCAGGAGATACTTAGAGAGATTAAGGAAATCGAATCAACAGATAAGTCTACACTTACAATAAATA
>CALXDZ010000115.1 GCA_944387205.1 uncultured Oscillospiraceae bacterium | reverse complement strand
GCCCCAGGAGTTCGTGAAGATGGTCAATGAAAACGGCGGTAAGATGCCCGATGCTGTGGGCATTCCCGAGGAGCAGCTGCGTCAGGCTGCCCGGGGCGCTGTGTGCAAGATCAACATCGACTCCGATTTGCGCCTGGCTATGACCGGCACCATCCGCAAGTACTTCAACGAGCATCCCTCTGATTTCGATCCCCGTCAGTATCTCAAGCCCGCCCGTGCCGCTATCAAGGAGCTGGTCAAGCACAAAATCACCGATGTGCTGGGCTGCGACCACAAAATTTGACTTTTTTCATTCCAACACATTATAATACATAGGAGGTATTTCCACATGGAAAAGAAAGGACTTCTGTCCGGTATGAAGGTGCTGGACCTCTCCCGCGTTCTGGCCGCTCCCTACTGCGGTATGATGCTGGCGGACATGGGCGCTGATGTCATCAAAATCGAGCGTCCCGGCAAAGGTGACGACGCCCGCAGCAACTTCCCTATCGTCAATGGTGAGAGTGCCTACTATATGAATCTCAACCGCAATAAGCGGGGCATGGTGCTGAACCTCAAGTCCGAGGCTGGCAAGGAGATCTTCCGCAAGCTGGTGGCACAGAGCGACGTGGTGCTGGAAAACTACCGTCCCGGCGTTATGGATCGCCTGGGTCTGGGCTATGAGGAGCTCAAGAAAATCAATCCTGCCATCATCTACGCCTCCGTTTCCGGCTTCGGCCACTACGGTCCCTACAGCCAGCGGGCTGGTTATGATATTATCGGCCAGGCCATGAGTGGTCTGATGAGCACCACCGGCTGGCCTGACAGCGCTCCCACCCGTACTGGCACTGCCATTGCCGACGTCATGGGCGGTTTGAGCTGCTGCGTGGGCATCTTGGCCGCCTACGCCAATCGCCTTAAGACCGGTGAGGGCGAGAAGGTGGACGTGGCCCTGGTAGACTCCATGGTCTCCTCTCTGGAAATCATCAACATCATCTATTTGGCCACCGGCAAAATTCCCCAGCGGATCGGCAACCGGTATGAGGCTCTGTATCCCTACGACTCCTTCCAGGCCAAGGACGGCATGCTGGTGATCGGTGCCGGCAACGACAAGCTCTATGGTCTGCTGTGTGATCTGATGGGCAAGCCCGAGCTCAAAACCGATCCCCGCTTTGTCACCAACAATGATCGCGTCCTGCATCACGCTGACCTCAAGCCCATCATTGAGGAGTGGCTCAAGGATTGGACCATTGACGATGCTGTGGACGCCATGCTGGCCAAGGGCATCCCCGCCGGCCCCATCAATACCATTGACCGAGTCACCAAGGATCCCCACATCGCCGGTGCCAGAGAGATGTTCGTGGATGTGGATCATCCCAAGGCCGGCCATATGAAAGTCACCGGCAACCAGATCAAGCTCACCAACCACAAGATCGACACCTTCACCCCTGCTCCTCTGCTGGGCCAGCACACCAAGGAAGTCCTGATGGAAAAGCTTGGTATGACCGAGGAGGAGGCAGAGTCCGTCATCCATTCCGACGCTGTCAACGGCGCTGGCAAATAACCTCTCTATTTTTTCCAAACGCTTAAGGAGGATATTGCTATGAAACTCACCTGGCTGGGACATTCCTGCTTTCTCATTGAGGAGGACGGCTATCGTCTGATCACCGATCCTTACACCGAGGTGGACGGATACCCTCCGCTGCATGCCGAGGCACATGAGATCCTCTGCAGCCATGACCACTTCGACCACAACTACACCCAGGCCGTTACAGTGCTTCCCAAACGGGAGAGTCCCTTCTCCATCCGCACAGTGTCCTCTTTCCACGACGATGATGGCGGTGCGCTGCGAGGCCCCAACACCATCCATATCATCGAAGCCGGCGGTGTCACGGTGGCTCATCTGGGTGACTTGGGACACCAGCTCTCCCCGGAGCAGATCTCCAAAATCGGCAAATGTGATATGCTTCTCATTCCCGTGGGCGGCTTCTTCACCGTAGACGGTGACGGCGCCGCGCAGGTGGCGCAGATGCTGGGCGGCGGCACCCTGGTGCCTATGCATTACCGCATTGGCTCTTACGGTTTCCCCAAGATCTCCGGTCTGGAGCCCTTCCTGGCCCACTTTGCCCCGGAGCAGGTCCATCGCCTGAGCGAAAACAGCTTTACCGCGGAAAAAGCCGTCGATACCCAGGTGGTCATCCCTGCGCTTCCCTTCTAATCGTATTTTGCTTTTCTACCCATTCTTATCCCCATAAACTCCTCACACCTGAAAAAGGGTCCGGCCACTCCATCGGCCGGGCCCTTTTTCTTTCGTTTTCCTCTTTATCTCCCCTCTTCTTTTCTTCCCTTTTCTCCCAAAATCTCCTTTTTTCTTCTGTTCTTTCCATCTATCGCATCTTTGCGTTTCCCACTCCATACTCAGCAAAAACACATCTTCGACGTCCTGTCACTTTTTGTTACCCTTCGCATCATTTTTGTAAATATTTCCCATGGCAAAAACTGAAGAATTTTGTCTAAGTGGGGGACATAACACTTTTCTCTCCTTAAAAACTTGACAAAAGTGGGTAAGTGGTGTATAGTAAGGCCAGTTTTCCAACCGGTAACAAAAGTAACAAGTTGTTTTCAACTTGTTATCAGTGGGCAAAATCCCCCCTGTAAGTGGGGAAAATTTTGGTTGGGAAATCCATACAGGAGGTTTCATCTTATGCTTAGCAACAAGCGTCTGATGGGGAAGGCATCGCACCGCTCTTTGGTGCTTACCACAATGACCACCGTGCTGCTGTGCAGTGTTCTGATGACCGGAAAAGCCGATGCCCTGTATATCCTCACCGGCACAAATGATTCCGCCGTTGTCTTTGACAGCGGAGCAGAAGCCCCCGAGCTTTCAGATCTCTCCTCCCGCCTTGTGGTGGTGGGAGCCGATTCCGACAAGACGGATCTGACTCTGAAAGCCGGCGAGAAGGTCACCATCTCCTATGAGGGAGAGGAAAAGACCGTGACTTCCCGGAACGAAACCATAAGCGCCTTGCTCAGCCGCTCCCACATCGTCCCCAGCCCTCTGGAAATGGTGCAGGTGGATGTCAGCGGCGAGGACTTGGAAATCACTGTAGCCTCCGATCTCACCTTCTATGAGACGGAGACAGCCGTGGATTCCTATGAAGTGGTCCGCCAGGCCAACCCCAACCTGGCTAAGGGCACTGAGAAGGTGGTCCAGGCCGGAAAGGACGGCACTAAGACCCAGACCTATGAGGTCATCTACGCCAACGGCCAGATGGTCTCCCGCCAGTTGGTGGAGGAGTCCGAGGGAACGGCTGTGGACCAGATCGTGGAATACGGCACCAAAGCCGCCACGGTCACCAGCTCCGACCGGATCACTAAGGTCAGCGCCAACGGAAACGGCGGCGGATACCTCACCTTCACTTCCGGCGCCACCTTGAGCTACAGCAAGGTGTTGAACATGAGCGCCACCGCTTATACCACCGGCTATGACGGAGTCGGCACCATCACTGCCACCGGCACTACGGTCCGCCACGGGACTGTGGCTGTGGACCCCAAGGTCATCCCTCTGGGAAGCCGCCTCTATATTGTGGCTTCCAACGGTTCAGTGGTTTACGGCATGGCCGTGGCAGAGGACACCGGCGTGCGGGGCAACCGCATCGACCTCTACCATGACACCTACAACCAGTGCATTAACTTCGGACGCAGAGACTGCACCGTATACGTGCTCAACTGATGAAGCAAACAGGGCGAATTGCCTTTTGGCAATTCGCCCTGTTTCTTTTTTACTTCAATTCCCTTTCCATGGCCCGATAGCCGATCAGCACCGTCCACACATAGGCGCAGGTCTTGGGAATCATCAGCATCCCGATCATAGGTATCTGGTCAGCCCAAAGCACCACCGGAATATAGAATCCGAAGCTGAGCACAATGGTCAGCCACATCCACCGAAATGCCCTGTCACCATGTGCCCCTGCACTTTTATAAAACAGCACAATAATCAGCAAGCCCAACAATGCAAAGGGAATGTTGCGGTAGATTCCCCAGCTGAGGGGCGGGTTCGTACACATCCATTCATTCTGGGGAAAGAGGCACAGCAGAATCCGGGCAGCAGACAGAAGGTACACCGCTGCGGTGATTCCCTGGCGCCCCTGGACCCGGTAGCGCACTCTCCAGACATAGTACAGGAGAACATAAAAAATTGTCATAGTAATGGAGGTGATCAGCTTTCCCACCCCAAGGGCAGCCGTAAAGTTTTCCAGGCCTGTGGTGCATAAGGCCAGCGCCCGAGGCACCAGGTGAAAGGCGTCACCTGCCCCCAAAACAATGGCCATTACGCCGAAGAGATAGTACTGCCCCCTGCGGCACCGACGAACCATCCGTACGCCAAGCGTCAGAACGGTGACAAGATATGCCGCATCAAATAAAGTTTCCGCGATCGCCTGCATATTGCTTTCCTCCTTTTTCTCTTATCAGACGCGCAGCGCCTTCCAATAGTTTCGGCCAAAGAGCACTCCTGCCAGCAATAGCGACGCTCCCAAACCGGAGTAGAACACGGCGATAAACCGCTCTGGCCCGAGCCCAGAGACCCTCAAGTAGATCCCTCCAGTCATCATAATCGCCATGATCAAAAAGGCCTTTCCGTCAAAGAATCGGAAAAAGAATTGCCTCTCCTGCTCATAGGCTGTGATTCGCCCTGTGTGCTTGCGCACCAGCCGTCCAAATATAAAAATCTGAAATACGGTGAATACCAGGACAGAGAAAAACAGATTGACCGGAGAAACATAGTCTGGATAGGCCAGCAGCCCAATCCGTAAAATGTTCACTCCCGCCGCTGTCCATACCAGGCAGGCCAGCAGCAACAGGGTGCTCTTTTTTACTTTCAGCATATTTATTTCCTTTCTGAACATTGTTCATTTTTGCCAGAGATTTTCCCATTGTCTGTGGGTCGTCAATAGATGGTCCTGCGGATGGTCTCCAGAATTGTATCGCAGCTGAAATTCCGCCGGACCATTGCCCCCAGGAGCAATGAGAAGATCAGCTCGGCACAACCCTCCGGCGTAAATGTCTCGTCAAAGGCATCCTGGCGCACCGCTTTATCCTGTTGCAGCACAGCGGTGAGTCCCCTTTGCATGTGTTCCCAGGCCTGAGCCATCCGCCGACGACCGCTGGGCTTTTCCTCCTCCATAAAACGCAGAGAGTGCCAGGTGAAGAAGCCGGGATACTGCTCCTCTCCCAGCTCCATACTGGCAAACATCCACTTTACGCAGGAAAGCACGCTCTCAAACGGTTCTCCTTCGGAGCAGGGAAAGATCTCCTGCCAGATGCTCTCCACAACAGAGGACATCAGATCCTCTTTGGAATCAAAATAGTTGTAGATGGACCCCACTGAAATGCCGCAGGCTGCGGCAACGCTCCGCACACTCACCGCAGTCCACCCCTGCTCTCGGAGCATTTTCCGGCTCATGGCCAAAATGGCCTCCCGGGACGTTACAACTGTGTTCATAAATCTCCCCCCATTCTGAACGCCGTTCATTATGGCAGATCCCCGTTCCCCTGTCAAGGTTTTTC
The DNA here is from genome assembly GCA_944387205.1 of uncultured Oscillospiraceae bacterium. Taxonomy (GTDB): domain Bacteria; phylum Bacillota; class Clostridia; order Oscillospirales; family Oscillospiraceae; genus Oscillibacter. The sequence goes on along the minus strand of CALXDZ010000115.1, from coordinate 47,375 downwards.
TTTCGTTCTCTGCTCCCATAGTCACCGGAAAAGGCAGATTCAACAGCTCTTCCATTTTTGCGCCAGGTCTGGTATACTGGAAAAAACAGCCCGAAAAGGGCCCCTATCTCCCCCTGCCGCAGGGGACAACGCGGCGACGGCCCCAGCCGTCCTTGGGAGGAATTTTATGGACCTTTGCGACCTGCGCACGATCCGTGACCTGTTGGGCAGGCACGGCTTTCACTTTTCCAAATCCATGGGGCAGAACTTTCTCATTGACGCCTCCGTTCCCCGTGACATTGCCATGAGCTCCGGGGCCGATGAGAGCTGCGGCGTCCTGGAGATCGGCCCGGGCATCGGACCACTGACGGTGCAGTTGTCCCGGCTGGCGGGCAAGGTGGCGGCGGTGGAGCTGGACCGCTCGCTGCTGCCGGTGCTGGAGGAGACGCTGGCGGAGTGTGACAACGTACAGGTCATCTCCGGCGACGTGCTGAAGCTGGACCTGCCCGCCCTGGTCCGGGAGCAGTTTCCCGGACTGACGCCCCTGGTGTGTGCCAACCTGCCCTACAACATCACCACCCCCGTGCTGACAGCACTGGTGGAGTCGGGGTGCTTTTCCTCCCTCACCGTGATGATCCAGCGGGAGGTGGCCCGGCGCATCTGCGCCGCCCCCGGCACAGCGGACTATGGGGCCTTCTCCGTGTTCATGCAGTACCACACGGAGCCTCAGCTCCTCTTTGACGTGCCCCCCGAGTGCTTCTATCCTGCCCCCAAGGTCACCTCCTCGGTGCTGCACTGCCGCCTGCGGCAGACCCCGCCGGTGGAGACCGAGGATCCGGCCTTTTTCTTCCGGGTGGTCCGGGCCGCCTTCGCCCTGCGCCGCAAGACGCTGCTCAACAGCCTCTCCTCTGCCCTGGGCGGCTTTGACAAGGAGGTCCTGCGCCAGGCCATTGCCGACTGCGGTCTGCCGGCAGACATCCGCGGGGAACGACTGGGCCTGGAGGAATTTGCGGCCCTGGCCCATGCTCTGGCCCCCTATAGATCGAAGTAAATTTTCTTCTCTCCTATTATATATAAGGACCGCTCCGGTCATAGCCGAAGCGGTCCTTTTTCTTTCCTGTTTATGCGTGATTGTGGACCAGGTGGTCGGAGCCCAGAAACAGCGGCGGAGCGCCATCCAGGATCTCCTTTAGATGCTCCCCCAGGGGTGCAGGAAGCACCGTGATCTCCCCCAGCCGCTCCATCTCCACCCACTGACAGCTGAGCTGAAAGTCATCCACCTCTGTGGGCTCCTGCCGCTCAGACGAGGCCAACTCACACAAAAAGATGTGGAGCATCTTATGGGCATAGGTGGGGTACTGCTCCCGCATGAGGGGATCGTCACAGATCTCCTCATAGAGGGCAGCAAATCGGATGGGGCGGACAGTATAGCCGGTCTCCTCCCGGCACTCCCGCACCAAGGCCTGGGCAATGGTCTCATAAGTCTCCTGGCCGCCGCCCGGCAGGGTATAGTACTCCCCGTTCCACTGGTCCCGGCAGAGGTTGAGCAACACCTGCCCACGGTCCACCACGATGGCCTTGGCGGTACTGCGAATGGACATGGCGTCCCTCCTCAGGACCGGGGCGGAAAACGCTTTTCCGCCTGTTCCAGCTCGGTGATCCAGCTCTTGAGGCATGCGGTGTCGCACTCCAGCTCCACCTCAGCGGTGTCCCAATCCTCCGGAGAGTTGAGCATGGTGAAGGCCACTGCCGCCTGGAAGGTATCGTCACCGGTCTTTTGGACCGTCAGCTCAAAATAGGGCTCCTGGAATTCGCTGGCATACTCATCCCGGATGCCGGCGGCCAGCACCTTCAGCCCGGCGGTCAGCTCCTGCAGTTCACCGGCAGTGAGGCAGCTGCTGCGGTCCTTGGTCACCGTGCCGTCGGCCTTATAGGTGCCCTTGAGCACCAACCAGTCGGCATCCTCCCCCACCCCCTCAGGGAACTCATAGCCCGCTACTTCGATCTCCAGGCTCTCCTCATTCGTTTTGAACAGCATGGCATCTCCTCCTTATTCTCTCCACAGTTTACCACAATTCCTCCGGATTGCAACTAAAAACGGGGCTCCCCCATAGGAGCCCCGTTTTATATTCCTGCTTATTTGCTCAGCGTCAGCCGAAAATCCTGCCCCTCCTGAGTTACCTTGACCTGGTAACCCTGACCCATGCCGTAGCGGGTCACATTTTCCACAGAGCACTGGTTATCCACCAGCACCTCCAGCGTGGCAGGAGCGTTCTTCTTGACTTCTTTCTGCACCATGACCACAGGCATGGGGCAGGAATAACCTCTTGCATCTACCATTATGCCTTCTCCTCCTTCGGCAGATTGATCAGAGAAACCACCAGCATGACCACCAGGCCCAGGACCACAGCCACCTTACCGGCGTTGGAGATGCCGCCCACTACAACCTCACCGGCCTCATTGAGGGCGTCGGCATTGCCGGCCAGACCGAAGTTGTGGGACAGGGCAGCGCCTACGATCATACCGAACACGGTGACGGCGGAATCGCCGTTGCCCTGACCGGCCAGGATCAGCTGGCGCAGGGGGCAACCGCCCAGCAGCACGGAACCCCAGCCCACCAGGACCATGCCCAACAGGTTCCACAGATGCGCACTGTGGGCGATGGGCTGCAGCGTAAAGCCCAGGGAGAACCTGTTGGTGATGAGGTTACCCACCAGGGCCGCCACAAAGATGCCCACAAAGCCATAGAGCAGACGGAAATCCTGGAACAGAACCGCGTCCCGGATACCGCCAACCATGCACAGGCGGGCCCGCTGAGCCAGGGCCCCCACCACCAGGGCGATAACCAGAGCCACCAGCACCGGCGCGTGCATGGAACCGGGGCCCTCCTCGCTGAATTTGAACAGAGCCGGCACCGCCAGGAAGAGCACCAGCAGCACCACCATCACAGCAGGCAGCACAGCACCCTCGCCCTTGCCCACATCATAGGAGCGCTTGAGGGAGAAGCCCTTCTTCAAAAACACGATGCCCAGCAGAATGCCGATGATGAAGCCCATCAGACCCACCAGAGCGTTCAGATCTCCGCCGGCCAGACGCAGCACCATCCGCAGAGGGCAGCCCAGGAAAGCCAGAGCGCCCACCATCACGAAGCCGCCCAGCACGAACCGCACCGCCGGGGAGGACCCGGAGCGGGCGCGGAACTCCTTGGTGGCCAGGGACATCAAAAATGCACCCAGCACCAAGCCAATGATCTCCGGCCGGACATACTGCACCTTGGCAGCGCTGTGCATTCCGGTCGCTCCGGCAATATCGCGCAGGAAACAGGCGATACAAAAGCCCATATTGCTGGGGTTTCCCATGAGCGTCAGTACCACAGCCGCAATTCCCACCGCAAGTCCGGCGATCACTACGATCCAATCTACTTTTTTCATGCTTTCTCTCTTTCTCCTTTACACAGACAAGATCCCACATAATCTGTGGAATCCAACTGGTTTTAGTATAATTCACCCTCTTTCAAAAAGCCACTTGCTCTTTCCCATGAGAAAAGCGGTTGTTATCGTCAAAAACGATAACAACCGCTGATTCACTGGATGGCAAATTGCAAAAAGTCTTCCAGCAAGGGAGTACGCTCTGTTTCCCGGTGCAACACCAGGCAGATCTGCCGCCAAGCTCCCTCTCGACTCAGTTCAAACTGCAGCAACCGGCCGGAAGCCACGTCCTCCTGCACCGCCAGGGAGGAAAGCACAGATACACCCATACCCTGAGCTACCGCCCGGCGGATGGACTCGGGATTTTCCATCCGGGCCAGGATGTGAAGAGACTCTGGCGGAATGTTCCGTTTTTGCAGCCACTCCGCTGTCTCCCGCCAGGTACCGGAAGCCTCCTCCCGGGCCACTACCGGTTCCTTCTGCAGCAGTTCCAATCCCGCGTCCTCCGGCAGCTCCCGAAACCGCTCCGCATTGGTTGTTACCAGCACCAAGCGGTCCTGCAGCACCGGATGATACTCAAACTCCTTCTCATCCAGCTGCATTCCCACAAAGCCCACCTGCACCTCTCCAATACGCAGAGACTCATGGACCTGTACACTGTCCCGCCGCTTGAGAAGGAAACGGCAATCAGGCCGCTGCCGGGAAAAGCCTGCCAACAGCTCCGGCAGCAAATACTGGGCCGGAACAGTGGATGCGCCCACTGTCAGCAGCGGCGTCCCCTGCTCTGCCAGCGTGCTCTGGAGATTCCGGCACCGCTCCAGGATATCCCGGGACGGTCCATAGGCTCGCTTGCCGGCTTCAGTGAGTTCGATTTTCTTCTTGGCATCCCGGCGAAAGAGTGCAGTACCCAGCGCCTCTTCCAGGCTTCGGATATGAGAACTGACTGTGGACTGGCTCAGATAAAGGGCTTCCGCCGCCTTGGTGAAGCTGTTGTACTCCGCTGCGGCTACAAATACCTCCAACTGTTTGAGATTGATATCCAGCATCTTACACTCAGCGCAGGAACAAACGCTTGCCGCCCTGGTATTCCGCCACTGTGCCGATCCACTGGGCACTGGGCACCACACCCTTGAGCTCGGCATACAGAGCGTCAGCATCCGCCGGATCCACTGCCATCAGAAGGCCGCCAGCCGTCTGGGGATCATAGAGCAGGTCCTGCTTGCAAAGCTCCGTATCACCGGCATCCACCCAGGGTTCAGCAAAGGTGCGGTTACGGTACATGCCCGCCGGCAGAATTCCCATTTTCGCCAGTTCCAAAGATTCCGGGATCAGATCGATGGCATCCACATGGAGCGTAATCTCCACATCACTGCCCTGGGCCATCTCGCACAGATGTCCCAGCAGACCAAAGCCGGTCACATCGGTGCAGGAGTGGACATTGTATTTCACCATGGCGTCACGTGCAGACTTATTCAGCGTGGTCATCATACGAGTGGCCAGCTCCATACCGGCCTTGGAGGCCATGTCCGCTTTGGCAGCAGAGGTCAGCACACCGATACCGATGGGCTTGGTGAACAGCAGCACATCTCCGGGCCTGGCGCCTGCATTGGTCAGGATCTTGTCCGGGTGCACAAAGCCGGTGACGCACAGGCCGTACTTGGGCTCATCGTCCAGGATGCTGTGGCCGCCGGTAATAAGGGCGCCGGCCTCATAAACCTTGTCGTAACCGCCCCGCAGCAGCTGATGCACCGCGTCCTTGGGCATGGACTCAGGGATGGCCATGATATTCAGGCACAGCTTCGGCTCTCCACCCATGGCGTATACATCGGAGAGGGCATTGGTAGCTGCGATCTGACCGAAGGTATACGGATCATCAGCAATAGGCGGAAAGAAATCCACCGTCTGCACCAGGGCCAAATCCTCGCTGACCTTATAGACGGAGGCATCGTCACTTTTGTCGAAACCTACCAGAAGATTGGGATCGTGATGGACCTTGATCCCCTCCAGTAGCTGGGACAGCACACCGGCTCCCACCTTGGCGCCGCAGCCGGCACATTTGGCCAGCTTGGTCAATTTGATGTTGTTTTCCTCCATCTCTTCTCCTCCTGTTCAAACCATTCCGGGCAGCACACGCTTACCGACTGCCGCCTCACCATGCATTATGAATCCGATAGAATTTCCGCCGCTTTTTATGCGGCACTCTTCGCAACAGCCATCCTAGCACAAGATTTCACACAATACAAGCCCATTTTTTCTTACAAAACGCCCAAAAGCGCCTGGAAAGTACTTCTTTCCAGGCGCTCTTTTCCCCGCTCTGTTTCCTGCCTTTTAGTTACAGGAAGGTTTCGGCCCTCCTTCGGACCCCAATGTTCCGGACAGGTGCAAAATAGCCTCCAGTACACCGCCGCCTACCGCCAATGCCTTGTCCGAAGCAGTGGCACAGTGCTCCGCCACATTTCGGGGGTCCACATCGCCGGACTTCATGCCGGCATAGACCGGCGTTCCCTCCGGCAAAAGTCCCCGGAGCACGCCGTCAATGGTACACACCATGGGCTCCCCCTCCACTTGGCCCACTGCGTCTCCTGCCTTGACCTGGTCACCGATCTGCGCCAGCGCGTGGAAGATCCCCTCCGCCGGCGCCCGCAGGACCCGCTCCCCGGCAAAGCCGCCGATGAGACCCGGAACAGCGGTGTTCTCCTGAGCCGAACCGGTATAGAACACCCGCCCCAGATAGTGGCCCCGCATGGTCTCCACCACCGCGTGGCAGTCCACACCGGCGGTAAAGCCGGGCCCCACCGCCACCACCACGGGTGCGTCCTCTATCCGGGTGCCCAGATTGCGCTTGGCCAGGATGGCATCCACCAGTGCATCCGGCTGCAAAACGCTCCTGCAGCGGCACTCCGGGTCCGCCAGCACCGGCAGCACACCCTCTTTCAGCAGCGCCTGCGCCTCCTGGGGCGTTTGGACGCAGCGGGCTGTCAAATCCTCCACCTGGGTCTGTCCCAATCGGATGGCCTCGGAGAAGCAGACCGTGCGCCGGATGGCTGTGGGATGTGCCAGGTCCGTCATGACCACCTGGATGCCGGCGCGCCAAAGGCGCAGGGCAATGCCGCTGGCAATGTCTCCAGCGCCTCGGATAATTGTTAACATAAAACCAATCCTTTCCACAGGGAACCGATGACCGTGGGAACCGTCAGCTCCGCCTGGAGCGCCCGTCCCAAAGCCTGGAAGTGCTCGTCGTCCGCCTGGTTGAGCAGTACCCGGTCCCCCAGTCCCTCGGCCCGCAGGACCCGGGCTGCCGCCTGGGGCGTCACCGGGTCCTCCAGGGCAATTCCCGCCAGTTCTGCATAGCGTTCCGGCCGGTGGGCGGCCTGCCGTACCGTCTTTCCCAGGCCGGAAAGGCCCACCACACAGATGGTCTGCCCCGTCTCGCGAGGGATCACCGGCTCGTAAGGCGCATGCGCCTTCAAAGGCAGCCCCTTTGATCCGTCCGCCTCCACCAGCACAAAGTCCGCAAGGTGACATAATATTTCCATGGACAATCCGGGCGCAGACAGCTTTCCCTCCCGCTCTGCCCGTCCGACGCAGACCACTCCCAAGGCTTTGAGGGCCTCTTCCAAGGTCTCCTCATCCGGGTCGTAGAGGGTGAAGCAGTTCCGGGCCGGGTACATCCGGGTGGTGGTACACAGCACCACTGTGCCTTGCCTGCCCAGTTCCCGGGCCAGGACCTCCAGCAGTGTGCTCTTTCCCCCGCTGCCGATGACAGCAGTAATACCAGCTCGAATTTCCAACGCCTGGGAAAACGTCACGTCTCTCCCTCCCTGTCACAAGCGCATTTGTACGCTTTGTAGCGTATACTTTTTGCAAGAATAACACGTTTCCCCTGCGACGTCAAGTTGACGGCAGCGGGGAGAAATGCTACAATGCAGTCATGGAAGAGAGATTACGTATCAAACTGACCGTGCGTCTGTTCACAGAGGAAAAGTGCTTCGGTCCCGGGGTAGCGGAACTGCTGGTTCGGGTGCGGGAGCATCATTCTTTGCGCGCTGCGGCGGCCAGTATGGAGATGGCCTACTCCAAGGCCTGGAAGGTCATCCGCCAGTCAGAGGCAGCGCTGGGCTGCAAGCTTCTGACCTCCTCCACCGGTGGCCGGGGCGGCGGCGGCGCTGTGCTGACACCGGAGGCGGAACAGCTTCTGGCGGCCTACGGGCTCTGCTGTGAAAAACTGCAAGCGTATGCCCAGGACCTGCTGGAGGAACACTTCTCCTTCTATTCCCACTGGCAGACTCCCCTCTCTGATGAGAAAGCAGCGGAAAAGTCCCAAGAGCCTTCCAAGTGACCCACGAACCAGGAGAAAGGATGCGTGATGGAATGAACTGTCCCTATTGCGGCGCGCGGATGGCACCTGGGGAGCTGCGTAGCTCCGGCGACAGCGCTGTATTCTGGATGCCTAAAAGCGCCTCGATCAAGCTGTGCACCCGCAAGTCCATCGAAGGGCAAAGCGGTGTACTTTTGGACGAGATTTTCCCGGTGGGGTTTATCGCCAAGCGACGGCCTACCAGCTACTACTGCCAGGCCTGCCGCACCCTTTTGGCCAGACCAGAGCCTTAAACCATTCTTCTGCCTAATAAAAAGCCGCGAAGCGTAGCTGCGCTTCGCGGCTTTTCTTATTCTATTGCTCTATTTTCCCCTCCAAGGGCAGGGATCACTTAGCCCTGCTGGGTGGGGTCCACCTCAGTGGGACTGGGCACCGGGTGCTCCTTGTGGTCCACAATGGCCCGGACCATCTCCACGGTGCCGCTCAGGCCCAGATAGCTGCTGTCCAGGCAGAAATGATAGCTGCCCACAGCGCCCCACTTCTTGGACGAATAGTACTCGTAATAGGAAGCACGGCGCTTGTCAGTTTTGGCAATGATGGCCTTGGCCTTATCCGCATCCACGTTCAGCCGTCTGCAGATCCGCTGGACCCGCACCTCCAGCGGTGCATGGATGAACAGGCTCAGGTGGTTGGGATAGTCCTTGAGGGCATAGTCGGCGCAGCGGCCGATGATAACGCAGGGGCCTTGGTCCGCAATGCGGCGGATGGTGTCAAAGGTGGCCAGATAGACCCTCTGCTCCAAGGACTCGCCTTCCAGTCCTCCCGCGAAGGAAAAGGCATAGGGGTCCATGGCAATGGAATACAGCAGGCTCCTGGGCTTCTCATCAAAATTCTTGAGAATATTCTCGCACAGGCCGCTCTCCTTGGCCGCCTCCTGAAGCAGTTCCTTGTCATAGAAGGGGATGCCCAGCTCCTTGGCCACGCGGATGCCGACCTCCTTGCCGCCGCTTCCGTACTGTCGACCGATGGTGATAATGGTATTGGTTGCCATAGACGATTCCTCCTTTGCCGGGGCTTTTTCTGATTGAATTATACCACAGTTCCGCCGCGATGTATAGATTTTTTTACCAGTTCCTGTCCGCGGGTGAAAGAGAGCCGGAACGCAAATGCGTTCCGGCTCTCTCATTTTTGCTTTACGCCTCCGGCACCGGCCGGCCCAGCCGGCGGTACATGGTCTTTTTCACAGCCCGGAGGATGTTTTCATATCCGGTACAGCGGCACAGGTGGCCCGAAAGGAGCTTACGCAGTTCCTCGTCGGTGTATTCCTTTCCGCTCTCCAAAATCTCCACCGCCGTCAAAATAAATCCCGGCGTACAGAAGCCGCACTGGACCGCTGCCTCCTCCATAAAGGCCTGCTGGATGTCGCTGAGCTCTCCATTGGGCCCCAACAGACTCTCCAGCGTCCGAATGTGCTTGCCGTCGGCCCACACAGCCAGGTAGATGCACGAGTTGAAGGCCTCCCCGTCGATGAGGACGGTGCAGGCGCCGCACTCCCCCACCTCGCAGCCCTTTTTCACCGAGGTCAGGCGGAAATCGTTGCACAGCAGGTCCGTGAGGCTGGCCCGCACATCCACCATCTGCTCCACGTCCTTGCCGTTGATATTGCAGCGGATCAACTTGAACTGTTTTTCCATCACAGCACACCTCCCGCCAGTTTTGCCGCCTCCAGGAAGGCGCGCTTGGCGCTCTCCACGGCGATGTGCATCCGGAAGTCCTTGGCCGCACGCCAGGAATCCCGGGGCTGGATATCCTCCCGCACCGCCTGAGCGAACCGCTCCGCCAGCTCCTCCGTCAGGAGCTGGCCGTTGGCCGCCGCCTCCGCCGTGCGCGCCCGCAGAGGCACCGGTCCCGCCACACCGAAGGCGATCCGGGCCCGCTCCACGTATCGTTTGTCGGCGCTGAGCCGCAGATTGACGGAGGTGCCCAGGGTGGCGATGTCCATGGCACTGCGCATGGCATACTTGATGTAATGGCCGTAGGTATTCTCATAGCTCTCTCGGGGAATCAAAATAGCGGTCTGAATCTCCCCCGGACGGATGTCCACCGTGCCGGCCTTGATATAGAACTCCTCGATGGGCTCCCGGCGGACGCCGTCGGGGCCGGTGAGCTCCACGATGGCCTCATAGGCATGGAGGGTGGAGGCAGAGTCGGCAGAGGTGACACCGTTGCAGGTATTGCCGCCGATGGTGCCGATGTTGCGGATCTGGGGTCCGCCCACCTGGTCCACCGCCTGACCCAGCACGTTGATGTACTTCTGGATCAGCGGGTCTTTGGTGATGTGGGAAAAGCTGGTGAGGGAACCGATACGCAGCGTGCCGTCTTCCTCCAGCGTGACGCCCCGGAGCTCATCCAGGCCGAAGATGGAGATGAGCTCCACGCCGGCCCGCTTCCCCTCCCGCATCTGCACCAGCACGTCGGAACCGCCGGCAATGATCTGGGCCTGGGGATAGGCCAGGCGGAGGGCCACGGCGTCCTGGACGCTTTTTGCCTCATAGAGGGCTTTCATATCATACATGGTGGTCTGCCTCCTCTCAGTCCTGGATCAGCCCGGCCTCTTTGAACTTGGCATAGAGGACGTGGGGTGTGATGGGGGCCCGGTCAAAGGCCACGCCGGTGGCCTGCAAAATGGCGTTGCGGATGGCGGGAGCCGGGCTGCAGGCCGGAGGCTCACCCAGGGCCTTGGTGCCGTAGGGCGAGGTGGGCTCCGGATTCTCCACGAACTCCGCCTGGAGATGGGGATGGTCCATGAAAGTGGAGAGCTTGTAGTCCAGCAGGTTGTTGTTCAGGGGCCTGCCCGTCTTGGGGTCGAACTTCAGCTCCTCACTGAGGCCAAAGCCGATGCCCATGGACATGCCGCCGTGAACCTGGGCCTCCGCCAGCGCCGGGTTGATGAGCCGTCCACAGTCGTGGACGTTTACAATGTTCAGCAGTTTTACTTTACACATAGGAATGTCCACTTCCACCTCGGCGAAGGTGCAGCCGAAGGAGTAGGCATTGGACTTGATCTGGGCCGTGGACTCGGCGGTGAGGTGCTGACTGTGGCTGAGGCTGTACAGGGCCTCGGTGGCCAGCTCCCCCAGAGTCATCAGCTCTTGCCCGTCGCTGGTGCGGACGATCTTGCCCTCCACCAGGTCCAGATTGCTCACCGGCATCCGCGTCAGCTCATGGGCATAGGCCAGGATCCGCTCCTTGAGCAGCTGGCCGGTCTGGCGGATGGAAAAGCCGCCGATGTAGGTCTGGCGGGAGGCGTAGGCGCCCAGACCGAAGGGGGTGACGTCGGTGTCCTGGGTAGAGACCACGTGGACGTCCTCAAAGGGGATACCCACGGCATCGGCGGCCATCTGGGCGTAAGCGGTGTCGCAGCCCTGGCCGATCTCGGTCTCGCCGGTCTGGACCTGAATGGAGCCGTCCTGGTTGAGGACCATGCGGCAAGAGGAGGACTCCAGGGAGATGGGCCAGACAGCGGTGTTATACCAGAAGAGGGCCATGCCCACACCCCGGCGCACCGGGCCGGTCTGGTGCGCATAGGCCTTGCGCTTTTCGGTGTAGCCGATGGCGGCCATGCCCTTGTCCATGACCTGGTTGAAGGTGTCGAAATAGTTCTCGTTCTTGCTGAAGCCGTCCTTGAAGCCCACAGGCATCACCACCTGGCGGCGATACTCCACCGGGTCACGGCCCAAGGCTTTGGCCACATCGTCCAGATGGGATTCCCCGGCCCACATGGCCTGGGGGATGCCATAGCCCCGCATGGCGCCGGCGGTGGGCATATTGGTGTAGACCGTCCAGGCGTCGCCCTCAATGTTGGGGCAGGGATAGAGCTGTGGGAAGGCGTTGACGCCCTTGGCGTTGACGCCGTGGCCGTGGGAGGCATAGGCTCCCTGGTTGGAAAAGGCCTCGATCTTTCGGGCGGCAAAGGTGCCGTCCGGCCGGACCCAGGAGATGATGTGGGTGCGGATGGCGTGGCGGACCCGGTTGCTGACAAAGGTCTCCTCCCGGGCGCAGTCGATCTTCACCAGACGGCCACCCAGTTGGGTGGTGAGCCAGGCGCACAAGGGCTCATAGAGGGCGTCCTGCTTGTTGCCGAAGCCTCCGCCGATGTAGGGCTTGATGAGCCGGACCTTGCCCCAGGGGATCCCCAGGGCCTGGCCGCAGATGCGGCGGACGATGTGGGGGATCTGGGTGGAGCTGGTGACGATGACCCGCCCTGCCTCCATGTGAGCGGTGCAGACGTGGTTTTCAATGTGGCAGTGCTGAACGGTGGGGGTGTCGTACCAGCCCTCCACCTTGATGAGGCCCTCCTCCCGGATGGCCTCCTGATAATTGCCGTTGCGGATCTCCGTATGGCCCAGGATATTGCCGGGGAACTCCTCGTGAATCTGGGGCGCGTCGGGCTTCATGGCCTCCTGCACATCCAGCACAAAGGGAAGTTCCTCATACTCCACCTTTAGGGCCCGGACGCCCTGCATGGCGGCTACCTCATCCTCCGCCACCACCACGGCCACGTCGTCGCCGTAGTACCGGACGTGGCGGTTCAGCAGCAGCCGGTCAGCCACATCCTGGTGACCGGGGTCCGTGGACCAGGGGTGTCCCGCCGTGGGGAAGGGCAGGTCGGGTACGTCAAAGCAGGTCAGCACCTTTACCACACCGGGGATCGCCTCCGCCCCGGAGGTGTCCACGGATTTCACCCATCCGTGGGCGATCTCGGCGTGCTTGACCTTGGCAATGAGCGCACTTTTGTCGCACAGGTCATCGGTGTACTTGGCCCGGCCTGTTACCTTGTCGTATGCGTCCACGCGGATCTTTTTCTCTCCTACGCTCATCTGGTTCTGGCCTCCTCTGTCCTCTCCGCCCAGGCGGAGCGTTCTCCCAAACTGGGGTCTATGTTCACTTCTGCTTATACCTACTTGTTTTTTGTATTATACCATACCCGCCTGGGTCTGGAAAGAGAAAGCGTAGTTCTTCTTAAAGAATATCGCCTCTCCCCTGCTGCTCCCGGGTCTTGACCGAAGGAAATGCGGCAGGGTATACTGAGAAAAGAAAGGAGGCGGAGCAGATGTGTGCGCAGAATTGCCCGCGCCTTGGCTGTGTGATCCTGGCCGCCGGCAACGCCCGCCGGTTCGGCTCCAACAAGCTGCTGACTCCCCTGGGCGGCAAGCCGCTGCTGGAATGGGCTTTGGAGGCGGTGCCGGCCGGAGCCTTCCAGCAGGTGGTGGTTGTGACCCAATATACAGAAGCCGCAAATATTGTAAAGGAGTTTTCCTTTTCATATATTCCAAACGATCAACCGGAGGAAGGCCTCAGTCACAGCATCGCCCTGGGGCTGGAGGCGCTGCCTCCTTGTGATGGCGTGCTGTTCCAGGTGGCGGATCAGCCCCTGCTGCGGCGGGAAAGCGTGGCGGCGCTGGTGCGCCTCTGGCGGCAGAGGCCCGACCTCCCCGCTACTCTGGGTCACGGCGGGGTCCGGGGCAACCCCTGCATCTTCCCCCGCGCCCTGTTCCCGGATCTCCTGGCGCTCACCGGAGACCGGGGCGGCAGCGCCGTCCTCCGCCGCTGGGGCGGACCGGTGCCCCATCTGGAGGTGGAAGAGCAGGAGCTATGGGACGTGGATGACCGGGAAGCCCTGGAGAAAATTCGGGCCCGCCTGGAATCCCCACATTCTTGACCGGCGAAGAGAAGAAAAGATCCCCCGGCTGAGCCGGGGGATTTCTTATTTTCTTTTCGGCTTGCCTTTCAGGCTGCCCCTCACTTCTTTCGGCTGTACGGCGTGTCCTCCAGGGGCAGGCTGGTGCGGCGCTTGCCGTCAAAGCGGTAATAGGCGTCGGCAATGGCGGGCGCGGTGGGGATGGCGGTGATCTCACCGATGCCGATGGCGCCGCAGGCCACACTCAGGCCCGGCTTCTCCACCACGATGGCCTTGATCTCCGGGATCTGATTGGCCCGGAACAGGCCCAGGGTGCCGAACTTGGCGGTGGGGCGACAGTTGTCCAGGGGGAACTGCTCCGTCAGGGCAAAGCCCATGGACATGACCACGCCGCCCTCGATCTGCCCCTCGCAGGACAGGGGATTCACCGCCTTGCCCACATCGTGTGCCGCCACCATCTGGCGGATCCGTCCGTTGTCGTCCAGGATGCAGATCTGGGTGGCGTATCCGTAGGCGATGTGACTCACCGGGTTGCGCACATCGGCGCCCAGGGGATCGGTTTTGCCCAGGTAAGTGCCCCGGAACTCTCTGCCCTCCAGGCTCTCCAAAGGCCCCTCTGCCAGAGCCTCCGTCAGCAGCTCACAGGCCCGGCGGCAGGCCTCGCCGGTGAACAGCGTCTGGCGGGAACCGGAGGTGGTGCCGGAGTCGGGAGCGGAGAAGGTGTTGGACCGCTCGTACACCACCCGCTCCGGGGAGATGCCGGTCTGGTCGCAGACCATCTGGGTCAGCACTGTGCCCAGGCCCTGGCCGATGCAGGAGGCGCCGGCCAGGATATGCACCTTGCCCTCCCGGACCAGCAGCCGCACCCGACCGGTGTCCGGGATGCCCACGCCCACGCCGGCATTTTTCATGGCGCAGGCCAGGCCCACATATTTGGCGGAGTCGTAATAGGGCTTCACCGCCTCCAAGGTCTCCACCAGGCCGGTGGAGTCGTCCACGATCTGGCCGTTGGGCAGCTCCTGGCCCGGGCGGATGGCATTGCGGTAGCGGATCTCCCAAGGGGTGATGCCCACAATGTCGGCCATCTCGTTGAGCAGGCTCTCGATGGCAAAGCAGGTCTGGGTCACGCCGAAGCCCCGGAAGGCGCCGGCAGGGGGATTGTTGGTATAGTAGGCGTAGCCGTCGATCTGGAAATTCTGATAGTTATAGGGCCCCGCAGCGTGAGTGCAGGCCCGTTCTAGCACCGGCCCGCCCAGAGAGGCATAAGCGCCGGTGTCGGCGATGACGTTGGCCGCCACGCCCTGGATGATGCCGTTTTCATCGCAGCCCAGGGCGAACTCCATCTCCATGGGATGGCGCTTGGGATGGATGAGGAGGCTCTCCGCCCGGCTCAGCTTCACCTTTACCGGCCGCTTGGTCAGATAGGCCACCAGGGCGGCGTGGTGCTGGACCGTCACGTCCTCCTTGCCGCCAAAGCCGCCGCCCACCAGGCAGTTCTGCACCTTTACCAGCTCCGGCGGCAAGCCCAACATCCGCATGGTCTCCTGCTGGGTGTCATAGACGCCCTGGTCCGAGGACAGGATCATGACCCCCTCCCCATCGGGATAGGCCACGGCGCACTCCGGCTCCAGGAAGGCGTGCTCCGTAAAGGGTGTGGTAAAGCTGCGGGTGAGGACATGCTTGGACCGGGCAATGGACAGGGCCGCGTTGCCCCGCTGGATGTGCTTATGGGCCAGCAGATTGCCCGAGCGGTGGACCAGAGGCGCGTCAAAGAGCATGGCCTCCTCGGGAGAGCGGACACAGGGCAGCTCCTCGTACTCCACCTCCACCAGCTCCTTGGCCTGCGCCAGGATCTCCTGGGTCTCAGCGGCCACGATGCAGATGGCGTCCCCCAGATAGTGGGTGATATCCCCCACGGCAATCATGGTGTCCCAATCCTTCACCAGGTGGCCCACCTTGTTGATGCCGGGGATGTCCTCGGCAGTGAACACGCCCACCACCCCCGGCAGCGCCCTGGCCTTCTCCGTGTGGATGGCCAGGACCCGGGCCCGGGGATAGCGGGAACGGACCGCGCTGGCATAGATCATGCCGTCCAGATAGATGTCGTCGGGATACTGTCCGGTGCCCAGCACTTTCTCCCGCACGTCCACTCGGTGGACCCGGCTGCCCAGATGCCAGTCCTTCTCCGGCTCCGGCAGGCAGCCCGCGCGAAAGATCTCCGCCGCCAGCAAAATGGCCCGGATGATCTTCACATAGCCGGTGCAGCGGCAGATGTTGTTGCGGATGGCGTAGGCGGCCTCCTCCTCGGTGGGCTGAGGATTCACGTCCAGCAGCGCCTTGGCTGAGAGGACCATGCCCGGAATGCAAAAGCCGCACTGGACT
Source organism: uncultured Oscillospiraceae bacterium (assembly GCA_944387205.1). Classification (GTDB taxonomy): domain Bacteria; phylum Bacillota; class Clostridia; order Oscillospirales; family Oscillospiraceae; genus Oscillibacter. The sequence goes on along the minus strand of CALXDZ010000115.1, from coordinate 31,567 downwards.
GCCCCCGCCTCGCCAAAGACGTAGGTATAGACCTCCTTTTCAAAGTCGCTGAGGCCCTCCACCGTCACCACCGACTTGCCCTGGAGCTTGTCGGTCTGCTGGATGCAGGCCCGGACAGGCTTGCCGTCCACCAGAACGGTGCAGGTGCCGCAGGCGCCCTCGCTGCACCCGTCTTTGACGGACGTCAAGCGCAGCTCGTCCCGCAGATACCGCAGCAGCTTTTGATTTTTCTCCACGGTGACGGTTTTTCCGTTTACGGTAAATGTTGCCATAGCGCGCATCTCCTTGTTCCCGGTGCTACTGCGGAGCAGGTCAAGCGCCTCTCCCACAGAGTTTCCCGTCTTGTTCCGTTGGTTTTCCTCATCATACTATACGGGGGCCGAAACCGCAAGGGAGAAATCAAAAAAGTTTTTTGCCGCCTTAAACTTTTTCAGCTTTCTCCTTTTCCGGCAGTTCCCAACCTACCAGCAGGCTCCCCTCCCGGACAGCGACCCGGGCCTGGGGCTCCAGGATATGGTTGCTGACCCCCAGGGGGAACCCGGCGGTGAGGGTGGCGTCACGCAGGGGATACTGCACCCCCTCCAGATCGATGCCATGGGCGTCGGCCCCCAGGCAGAACACCGACAGAAGTCCCCACTCCACCGTTCGGGAAATGGTGATGGACTCATTTTTCAGGGCGGTATAGACAAAGGCGTCGTCATAGAGCCAGGCCCGGGCCCCCTGGCGGCGGAGAAGCAGCAGCATCTGCAGATTGGCCAGGGTATGGTCCAGCCGCTTGCCGCCGGTGGCGCCATAGATGTGGAACTCCCGGCAGCCTTTGCTCAGTCCAACCCGGGCAGCCAGGACCGTGTCCGTGTCGTCCTTTTCCACCGGCACTTGATAGAGGTTGGGAAAGTCCGGCACCTGCCCCAGAGAGTCAAAGTCTCCCAGCAGCAGATCCGGCGTCAGTCCCACCTGCTGGCAGGTCCGGAGCCCAGCATCCGCCGCTATGATATATTCCCCGGGACGGGGTTTTCGATACAGCCCATAGAATGTCCCGGCGCCAAAAATAAAACAAGTATCCATATGTTCCACCTCCGGCAGCCCTGCCGCCTGTCTCTTTTGTCAGCCTCTCTCCCCCGCTCCCCGGCATCCGGCGACGGGGAGGGCTATCTATTTTCTTTGCTTCATTGTAGCATATCCCCCTCCACTTGACAAACCTCATACTTGCGGTATCTTTTTGCCTTTCCCCATCTATTTCTTCAAAGCAAGCTGTCATTTCTCTTTTCCTCTTTGGATGAGCCGATAATTGGGGATAGCTTTAAATCTAAAAGCTTATTGAACCGAGCGTATGTATTAAATTTCAAAACTTCAAATCTATTGATTGATGCAAAAAGAAGACCCTATAACCATTATGGTTACAGGGTCTTCTTTTTGGCGGAGAAGGAGGGATTTGAACCCTCGCGCCGGTTTCCCGGCCTACTCCCTTAGCAGGGGAGCCCCTTCGGCCACTTGGGTACTTCTCCATAATACATAATAAACTTGTTGTGCGATAAAAGTTTGGCGGAGAGAGTGGGATTCGAACCCACGGATGTTTGCACATCGCCGGTTTTCAAGACCGGTTCCTTCAACCGCTCGGACATCTCTCCATTTTTGGCACATCGTGTCCGCACTTCAAACGCATGAAGTATAATACCATACCTATCCGCGATTTGTCAACCCGGTTTTTCTAAAAAAGAAAATTTCAGAGGAACATTCCGATTTCCCCCGTTATACTTTCCCAAAACACAGCATCTTTTTCATTTCTCTTCCCTCTTTTCCTACTCAGGGGGTTGATTTTTTCAAAGAGCCGCTATAATGTGCTTAGAAAACAACTGAATGATCTGTCTTCAGGGCGGGGTGTGATTCCCCACTGGCGGTATAGTCCGCGACCGGTTGCCGCAAGGCATCCGCTGACTCGGTGCAACTCCGGGACCAACAGTATAGTCTGGATGGAAGAAGAGGATCTGCGGCAAAGCCGCACATTTTTGGTGCGCTTCCTTTGTTGTCGGTTCACCTTGGAGAAGTCAAATCGTCCAGGGTGTTTTCCATCAACAAAAGGAGCGTGTTTTTTATGTCCGAACCCAATGTAGGTGCCCTGCGTGCGCCGGCTCGTTCTGCCTTCAGCACCAAGACTCTGGTCTCTCTGGCCATGCTCACCGCCATTGCCTACGTGGTGATGTATCTGTCCAAGGCTCTGCCTTCCGTCTACGGCATCCTGGACTTTGATTTTAAGGACACCATCATCTGCATCGGCGGCTTCGTCTTCGGCCCCGTGGCTGCAGCCGCCGTTTCTGTGGCAGTGGCCTTTATCGAAATGGTCACCATCAGCACTACCGGTCCCTGGGGCTTTCTGATGAATGCCCTGGCTACCTGTGCTTTCTGCTGCACAGCCTCTTACATCTACAAGAAGCGTCATACCATGAAGGGGGCTATGGCAGGCCTGATCTGCGGCACTGTGGTGCTGACCATTGCCATGCTGCTGTGGAACTATCTGGCCACTCCTATCTACCTGAAAATGCCCCGGGAGGCTGTCGCGGACCTGCTGGTGCCTGTGTTCCTGCCCTTCAACCTGGTCAAGGGCGGGATGAACATGGCCGCTATTTTGCTGCTGTACAAGCCGGTGGTCACCGCACTGCGCAAGGCCGGCCTGGTAGCGCCCTCTCAGAATACCCAGGCCCGAAAGTTCAGTGCCGGCTTTTTGCTCTTCTCCCTGGTCCTGCTGGCTACCTTCGTATTCCTGGGCTTGGTGTTGGCAGGCGTCCTGTAATTTTTCTCTCCTTGCAGAATGGGCGGCGTCCGTTGGACGCCGCCTTTTTCTCTTTTCACAGGCGAACAGATGTGCTATACTAAAGAGCAGAGAGGAGGGTAGCCATGGACCGGATCATTCTGCACTGCGACCTCAACTGTTTTTACGCCTCCGTAGAGCTGCTCTCCCACCCTGATCTGCGCCAGGTTCCTATGGCGGTGTGCGGCGACCCCACAGCCCGCCATGGCATCATTCTGGCCAAGAACGAGCCTGCCAAGCGTCTGGGCATCCAGACGGCGGAGACCATTTGGCAAGCCAAGCGCAAATGCCCCGACCTGGTGCTGCTGCCGCCTCACCATGACCTTTATCGTCAGTATTCCCGCCAGGTCAACGCTATCTATGAAGAGTACACCGACCTGGTGGAGCCTTTCGGCATCGACGAGAGCTGGCTGGACGTCACCGGCTCCCTGCACCTGTTCGGCGGTGACGCCAAAGCTCTGGCGGACACCCTGCGGCAGCGGATGCGAGAAGAACTGGGGCTGACGCTGTCGGTGGGAGTGTCCTTCAACAAGGTCTTTGCCAAGCTGGGCAGCGACTACAAAAAGCCCGACGCCACCACTGTCATCTCCACCGAGAACTGGCGCACCATCGTCTGGCCTCTGCCGGTGGGCGCGCTGCTGTATGTGGGCCGGGCAGCCCAAAAGGTTTTGTCCCAGCACGGAGTCCGCACCATTGGAGAGCTGGCCGCCATGTCGGAGGACACCCTGGAGGCCCTTTTGGGCAAGCTGGGGCTCCAGCTCCACACCTATGCCAACGGGCTGGACCGTTCGCCGGTGCTCTCCCGGGACCAGCGGGAGCCCATCAAATCCGTGGGCAACAGCACCACCTTTTCCCGGGACCTGACCACCTGGGACCAGGTCCGCACCGGCATCGCGGTGCTGTCGGACTCCGTGGCCATGCGCCTGCGCCATCACGGCCTATGTGCCGGCGGCGTCCAGGTGGTAATACGCAGCGCCGACTTCAAAAATATCTCCCGGCAAAAGCAGCTCCCCCGCCCCACCCATCTGATGAGGGATCTGTCAGAGGGTGCTTTGGAGCTGATGCACCAGGCCTGGAAAGCCCCCACCCCCATCCGGATGCTGTCTGTAACAGCCATCCACCTGGTGCCTGAGTCGGAGGCCTACATCCAGCTGGACCTGCTGGACCGTACCTCCGCGCCCCGCAGTGAAAAGCAGGAGAAGCTGGAGCGGGCCATGGACGCCATCCGGGGCAAATTTGGCCGGGACGCCATTTCCTTCGGCACCGCCGGAGAGATCGACAAGGAGGAACCCTTATGACCATTTCTGAGGAAAAGAAACAGCTGCGTCATCAGATTCGCGCACGAGAGCGGAAGCTGGCCCCTGACTACCGGGTCTCTTCTGATCAGGTCATTGCGGCCAATATCCTGGACTTTCCCATCTACCAGAGTGCTTGGACTGTATTCTGCTTTGTCTCCACATCGGAGGAGATTAACACCCGCCCCATCCTGTTAAACGCCCTAGAGACAGGCAAGCGCCTGTGCGTACCCCGGTGCGCAGCCGGCCGGCGAATGGACCTGGTGGTCATTGAGTCTCTGGAGGATCTGGAGCTGGGGGCCTTCGACCTGCTGGAGCCCAGGCCGGGGCTGCCCACTCTTCAAGCTGATGAGGTGGATTTTGCCGTACTCCCCTGCCTGAGCTGTGACCGGCAAGGCAACCGACTGGGCCGGGGCGGTGGATACTATGACCGCTTTTTGTCCCTCTATCATGGTGCCATGGCTATGGTGTGCCGGGAACAGCTCATGTGCGCCTCTATTCCCACCGAGGACCATGACATCCCCGTGCCCTGGCTGGTCACCGAAGCCGGTGTATTCCCCGGTCGGGCTGCCGCGCCGGAGAACCGGCACTGCCTCTCCTGAAGGAACAATATTCCTCCGCAGGCGGATCTCAACTTGACAGAAGGCACTTTATTTGCTACCCTAAAAGAGAAGATACTGTCCCTGTCCACTGTTACGCATCCCCGCAGAGCCAGCCGCTGCATGCGGCAGGTGAACGGGAAGGATGGATAAGCCTCTGAAAAGCGGATATGCAGCCGGAAGCAAAAGCCGCCGGTTCTCTGCGCCTTTTTCAAGGGAAGTCACAGATCAGGACACAAGGCGCGGCGAGCCGGTCCAAGAGCGGTCTCGTCCGCGCTCTTTTGCTCCCTTCCCCACCCCTGCCTGCTTCATTCGTTTTTCCCAGTAAACCCATTGCAATCACATGAAACTGTTCATTCCACACATCAGGATATAAGGAGGAATTCCCATGATCCAGCAGACTATGGATTTCATTTCCCAGCACGACCCTGAAGTCGGCGCCTCTATTCGGGAGGAATTCGCCCGGGAACGCCGCAACATCGAGCTCATCGCATCGGAAAACATTGTCAGTGAAGCCGTGATGCTGGCCATGGGCACCTGCCTGACCAACAAGTACGCCGAGGGCTATCCCGGCAAGCGGTACTACGGCGGCTGCTACGCGGTAGACGTCACAGAGGAGATCGCCCGCAAGCGGGCCTGTGAGCTCTTTGGCTGCAACTACGCCAACGTCCAGCCCCATTCCGGCGCCAATGCCAACCTGGCCGCTTTCTTTGCCCTGGTGCAGCCCGGCGACACAGTGCTTGGCATGGATCTGGCCCACGGCGGACATCTGAGCCACGGCAGCCCCGTCAACATCTCCGGCAAGTATTTCAACATTGTCTCCTATGGCTTGGGTGAGGACGAGACCATTGACTACGAGGCCATGGCCCAGAAGGCCCGGGAGTGCAAGCCCAAGCTGATCGTCGCCGGCGCCAGTGCCTATCCCCGCACCATCGACTTTGCCAAGTTCCGCCAGGTGGCTGATGAGGTGGGTGCCTACCTAATGGTGGACATGGCCCACATCGCCGGACTGGTAGCCACTGGGGTCCACCCCTCCCCCGTTCCCTATGCAGACGTGGTCACCACCACCACCCACAAGACCCTCCGTGGTCCCCGGGGCGGCCTGATCCTGTGCAATGACGAGGCCATCTACAAGAAGATCAACTCGGCTGTGTTCCCCGGCACCCAGGGTGGTCCTCTGGAGCATATCATTGCCGCCAAGGCCGTGTGCTTTGGCGAGGCTCTCAAGCCTGAGTTCAAGACTTATGCCCAGCAGATCGTCAAAAACGCCAAGGTCCTGGCGGATGAGCTGGTGAAAGAGGGCTTCCGTCTGGTCTCCGGCGGTACTGACAACCACCTGATCCTAGTGGATGTACGCAACTTCCACATTTCCGGCAAGGAGTTCGAGCATCGGCTGGATGAGGTTCAGATCACCGTTAACAAGAACGCCATCCCCAACGACCCGGAAAAGCCCTCCATCACCTCCGGCGTCCGGGTGGGTACTCCCGCCGTCACCTCCCGCGGCTTCAAGGAGCCGGAGATGATCAAGATCGCTCAGTGGATGGGCCGCGTCGCCCGGGACTTTGAGGGCAGCGCCGATCAGGTTCGGGCAGAGGTCAATGCCCTGTGCCAGCAGTTCCCCATCTATCCCTGATCCAGTCTCTCCCTGTTTTCTTTCCAGCGCCGGCCGCAAAAGCGGTCGGCGCTTTCTTCTTTCATTTACAGGTTATTCCAATTTCGAATACTGGATATGAAATTTTTGCATGTTATCTCTTAAAAAGTCTCATTGTCCGTTTATTGAAAACATTTTCTTTTTCATTGACTTTTGCAGCTTTTTTTCGTATACTGGCCACAGTTAGATCGTTAAAAAAACGACGAACCCGATGAATCATCCGGAATTGTAGAGAGCGATACCGGATGAGGAGGGAACTCTGGAGAATCCCAGTAAATGGGTGCCGAAGGGGCAAGGCCGCCAGGCCGAAACTCTCAGGCAAAAGGACAGAGCGCAAATCAATACCTCACATTTGCCCTCCTGTCTTTTGTTCTTCAGAATGATGAAGGAGGGTAATATTATGTCTGCAGCACTACTTCCCATTGTAAACACCATCAACACCTATCTATCCGACTACATTTTATTCTTTCTGCTGATCGCTGTGGGTCTGTGGTATTCTATCAAAACCCGCTTTGTGCAGGTCCGCTGTTTTGGCGAGGGTATGCGCAAGGTGTTCGGCAACCTGTCCCTCAACGGCAAGAAACAGGAGAGCGGTATCAGTTCTTTCCAGGCTCTGGCCACTGCCATTGCCGCTCAGGTGGGTACCGGCAATATCGTCGGCGCCAGCGGTGCAATTTTGACCGGCGGCCCCGGTGCCATCTTCTGGATGTGGATTATTGCTTTCTTCGGCATGGCCACCATCTATGCTGAGGCGACTTTGGCTCAGAAAACCCGGAAGGTGGACAAGGAAGGCAACATCAAGGGCGGTCCTGTCTATTACATCACCACAGCTTTCCAGGGTGGATTCGGCAAATTCCTGGCCACATTCTTCGCCATCGCCATTACTCTGGCCCTGGGTTTCTTCGGCTGCATGGTGCAGTCCAATTCCATCGGCTCTACCTTTGAGACCGCATTCCACATTCCCTCCTGGATTGTGGGTGTCGTTCTGGTTCTGATCTGCGGCTTCATCTTCCTGGGCGGCATTCAACGTCTGGCCTCCGTAACAGAGAAGATCGTCCCCATCATGGCCGCTCTGTTCCTGGTGGGCGGCCTGGCTGTTCTGATCGTCCGCATCAAGTATGTTCCCGCCACCATCGCTATGATTTTCAAATACGCCTTTGCCCCCAACGCCATCATCGGCGGCAGCATCGGCGCGGCTCTGAAGATCGCCGCCACTCAGGGTGCCAAGCGCGGCCTGTTCTCCAACGAGGCCGGCATGGGCTCTACGCCTCACGCCCACGCCCTGGCCAATGTGGCTGAGCCCCACGATCAGGGCTGCGTTGCCATGATCGGCGTGTTTATCGACACCTTTGTGGTCCTGACCCTGAATGCATTGGTCATCATCTCCACCCTGTACACGACAGACGGACCTCTTGCCAACGGCTATTTCGGCGAGGTCACGGAGACGCTCAACAATGCCAACCTGGCCCAGACCGCCTTCGGCGTGGTCTTTGGTGAGCAGCTGGGTGCCATGTTTGTAGCGATTGCGCTGTTCTTCTTCGCTTTTTCCACCATTTTGGGTTGGAACCTCTTTGGCAAGATCAATGTAGCCTATCTGTTCGGTGAAAAATCCACAAAGGTCTATACTGTGATCGCCCTGGTCTTTATCTTCCTGGGTACGCTGACCTCCAGCGACCTGGTTTGGGGCCTGTCCGATATGTTCAACAACCTGATGGTGATCCCCAACGCCATTGCCTTGTTTGCTCTGACAGGCATGGTGGTATCTATGACAAAGGGCGTAAAGAAAAAGTAACTTTTTAAATGAATAAAAAAGGTGTCGCCTGAAGGCGACACCTTTTTTATTCATCTGTATAACATCCCCAGCTGACTATAGCCAAGCGCTTCTATTCTGAAAAATGCCTTTCTTCTTCATACAAGCAAAAGCTTCCCCGCTTTTGCTTGGCCTGATACAGCGCCTCATCCGCCCGCCCCATCAGCTCAGCAGCCGTAAAGCCCTTTTCAAAAACGGCGGCACCAAAACTGATGGACAACGGTCGCAGGTGGCGATTGCTGCCACTCTTCTTAAAGGCATCCTGGATCTCCCGGCAGGCCTGCTTGACCTCAGGAACCGTCTTCCCTCGAAACAAAAGGCAGAACTCATCCCCTCCAAAGCGAAAAGGCTTGGCCTTTGGCACTGCGGCCAGAATCCGCCCCAGCTCCCGGAGATATTGATCTCCCTGTTGATGGCCGTATGTATCGTTCACAGCTTTGAAATTGTCCAGATCCAAAATGACCAGCACATAAATGGCATCCGAAATATCCTGGCGCATCAGTTCAAAGGTCCGCTCCATGCCCTGTCGGTTCCAGATGCCGGTGAGCGGATCGGTGATGGCCTCCTGCATCAGCTGCACCTTCTCCACCTCTCGGCGGATGCTGACGGCATTCTTTGCCTGCTCCACCCGGATCATCAGCACACAGCCCACATAAGTCGCCGCTAAAATCACCAGCGACAGCAGAAAATCCGCCACTTGCTGGGAGGAACCGAGCTTTTCCGGCGCACCGGAATCCCATTGGATCAGACAATCTGAAATCGTCTTGCCCAAGATACAGAATGCGGCAGTCACAGTGGTCAATTTCAGGTCTCCATAGGCTATGGTGAGCAAAATGGGAACCACAAAAACCATACATATGGAATAAAAAATATTGTGCGCTGTATAGGTAATAAAGCACATCAGTACAAACAGAAGCGACATGGCATATGTCTTCAGCCGCAATCCTGACATCCATTTCAAAATTGCGACCGCTGTCAGGATGGTCAGCAGATTCAGTCCTGTAGGTACCAGAATATATTTGACCAGGTAGGTAGAGGCAGATCCCTCCGCGATCTCCATGTAGCGCAAGAGGAAGAAAAAGATACCCTCCATGACACAGACAAAGGCCATCATTCCCATGGCCACCCAGAGGTGGACCCTGAGCCATTTGGACTGAATGCGGTCATACTCCTCCTGGATCAGTGCTTTCCATTCCTGTGTCTGCGTTTCAGCCACCTCCTCCTGCATTCCCCTTCGTGATATTCCTATAGGATCCTGCATCACTTTCCCGCCTCCTGCGCCGCGATGCGTTCGGCCAGGTCGTTGAGATAGACCCAGCGGTCCATTTTTTCATCCAGCAGCTTCTGCAATTCCTCCTGCCGGGCTTGAAGCTCCTGGAAGCGCACATAGTCGCTGCCGCAGCGCTCCTGCTCTGCCCCACAGGCAGCCAGCTGTTCCTCCAAGCAGGCGATCTCCTCGTCGATATGCTCAAATTCCCGCTGCTCCTTGAAGGAGAAGCGCAGCTTCTGGGAGTGAGACCTGGAGCGCTCCTGGGCACCCTTTTCCTGTTTTTTGGCGGCAGGCTCCGCTTGCTCCCGCCGCTGGGCGGTATAGTCAGAATAGTTGCCGCTATAACGCTCCACAGCACCGTTGCCCCGGACCTCGAAGATCTGATCCGCCACCCGGTCCAGGAAAAAGCGGTCGTGGGACACCGTCAAGACCGCTCCGGGGAAGTCCTCCAGATAGTCCTCCAAGATAGCCAGGGTGGTCACATCCAGATCGTTGGTAGGCTCGTCCAAGAGCAAAATGTTGGGCGCCTCCATCAACACTGACAAGAGATACAGCCGCCGGCGCTCGCCGCCGGAGAGCCGGCCGATGGGCACAGACTGCAGCTCCGGAGGGAAGAGAAACCGCTCCATCATCTGAGCAGCGGAAAAGGTCCCTTGGTCTGTGCGGACCTCCTCGGCTACCTGGTGAATGAAGTCATAGACCCGCTGCTGGGGATCCAGCTCCCGTCCCTCCTGGGAAAACCAGCCGATACGCACAGTGGCACCCTGCTCCACGGTGCCGCTGTCCGGCGTCAGCCGGCCGCCGATGAGCCCCAACAGTGTGGACTTGCCTGCACCGTTGTGGCCCACAATGCCGATCCGGTCCTCCCGGCCGATGCCGTAGGAAAAGTCCCCGATCACCGTCCGGCCGTCATAGGACTTGGAGACGTGGTCCAGGATGATGGTCTTTCTGCCCAGGCGGCTGGAAGCCGCCGCCATCTGCACCGCGGCCTCCGCCTCCGGCGCCGATTGATCCCGCAGGGCTTCATACCGCTCAATGCGGTCCTTGCTCTTGGTACTTCTGGCCCGGCATCCCCGCTGAATCCACTCCCGCTCCCGGCGCAAAATGGACTGGCGCTTGCGCTCGCTGGCCTCGGCCATCTCCGCGCGCTGCTCCTTCAGCTCCAGATAGCGGGAATAGTTGGCCTCGTAATGGTACAGCTTCCCCCGGGAGACCTCGGTGATGCGGTTTACCACCCGCTCCAGGAAGTAGCGGTCATGTGTCACCATCACCACTCCGCCCCGGAACCGGCGCAGCCAATCCTCCAGCCAGGCGATCATCTCCGTGTCCAGATGGTTGGTAGGCTCATCCAGCAGCAGCACGTCCGCCGGATGGATCAGCGCCGCCGCCAGCGCCACCCGTTTGCGCTGGCCGCCGGAGAGGGTCCCCACCTTTTGGTCAAAGTCGGTAAAGCCCAGCTTGCCCAGCATGGCCTTGGCCTCATACTCGTTCAGGGCCCGAAACTCCGCCGGAAAGCGGAGAAACACCTGCTCCAGGATGGTGGCGTCGTCCTGCATCTCCGGATTCTGGGGCAGGAAGCTCAGCTGCACATTGGGGTTGCGGGAAAGGGTGCCAGCGTCCGGCGCCAGCGTCCCGGAAAGCACCCGCAAAAGGGTGGATTTTCCGGTGCCGTTGATGCCCACGATGCCGATCTTGTCCCCTTCATTCAAATAGAGGTTGATATCGTCCAGCAGCTGACGGCTGCCGAAATTGATGGAAATGTGTTCTGCGGATAACAGCATACAGGTCTCCTCTTTTTTAAATCAAAACAGAGGCATTATAGCATGATTCTTGCTGTATTTCCACCGTTTTCTGCCGATTCTTCTCTCTTTTCTCACCAAAGTTCTCACTTTTGCTCCCCTTCTTGCCTGTCATCCTCTTCCCTGGAGAACTGCTTGCATTTTCCGCCGGTTTTGCTACAATGGAGCCATAGAAAAAAGGAGGCGACCCCCATGAACAGCAGATTGGAGATCCTGGTGGGCGACATCACCCAGTCAGACAGCGACGCCATCGTTAATGCAGCCAACCCCACCCTTCTGGGCGGAAGTGGGGTAGACGGAGCCATCCACCGGGCTGCTGGACCGGAGTTGCTGGAGGAGTGCCGGAAGCTCCACGGCTGTGAGCGGGGCCAGGCCAAGCTGACCCGGGGATACCATCTCAAGGCCCGGTACGTCCTCCACACCCCCGGCCCTATCTGGCGGGGCGGAGACAAGGGGGAGGCGGAAACACTGGCATCCTGCTATCGCTCCTGTCTGGAGCTGGCAGCGGAACACGGTTTGGAAACCGTGGACTTCCCCTCCATCTCCACCGGCGTCTATGGTTATCCCCTGGCCCAGGCGGCCACCGTGGCCCTGCGGACCATCATGGCCTTCCTGGACACCCATTCCCTGCCCCGCCGGGTGCGAATGGTTTGCCACAGCGAGGAGGCCGCCCAGGTCTATCGCCAGACCTACAATATGTGGTTTGCCGGAGAGAAGCCGGATAGACTGTAAAGTATTTTAACTTTATTGAGCTTTTCTTTGAAACAAAGCGCCGGACGCCGCCCACAGGGCGGCGTCCGGCGCTTCTTCTCGTAAAGAAAACAATCCTCTTATTTCTCGATCACCTCATAGAGGTCGGTCCGCCGGGCAGACAGGATGGGCAGCTGGCGGCGCACGGCATCCACCCGGTCCAGATCCAGATCCACATAGAGCACACAGGGCTCCGCCTCCGCCCGGCACAGCACCGTACCCCAGGGGTCTACGGCGATGGAGTTGCCATAGGCCACATAGGAGGCGCTTTCATTCCGGGCAGGAGAGACGCCCACGGTGAACACCTGGTTGTCCACCGCCCGCTGGCGGAACAGCACTTCCCAGTGGGCCGGACCGGTGGTCATATTGAAGGCAGCGGGGACAAACAGCACCTTGGCCCCCCGCAGGGTCATCCGACGGGCCAGCTCCTCGAACCGGAAGTCGAAGCAGATGCAGAGGCCCATGGTGCCGAACTCCGTATCAAAAGTGGTGATCCAGCCGCCGGGCGAGAAGGTGTCGGACTCCATAAACCGCTGTCCGCCCTCCACATCAATGTCAAAGAGATGGACCTTCCGGTGCTTGGCGATCTGATGCCCCTGCCGGTCATAGACATAGGCGGTGTTGTACACTCGTCCCTCACACAGCTCCGGCACGGAGCCGCCCACCACATAGAGTCCCAGCTCCCGGGCTGCCTCTGACAGCGCTCGCTGGGCCGGACCGCCAGCGGGCTCGCCGAATTCCCGGAAGCAGGCATTGTCATAGGGGCAGCAGAACATCTCCGGCAGCACGGCGATGTCCGCCCCCTGCTCCTTGGCCTGGCGCAGGTGCTCACAGGCCAGGGCGATGTCCTTTTCCTTGTCGCCGGACCCTCCGGCCATTTGGATCATTGCGACTTTCATGTGTCGCCTCCCTTTCTTTATATTTGTAAAGCATTTTTACTTCGCAGCTTTATAGCTCCCGCAGCACCAGCTCCGTAGTACCACCGTCAGGTGAGAGGAGCATCCGGCGCACCTTGGCATGGGTCTTGTACTCCCGCCAAATCATATCCCGCAGAGCTGTTCCGCCCCGGCAACCGTGGATCAGGCGCAGGCGGTAAACGCTGCCGTCACACCGGCGCAGGGCGCTGTCGATGGTCACCCGGGCCTGATACTGGTTTTTCCCGTGGAGGTCCACGGTGACGATACCCTCCATGGCGCCGCCTCCCTTCTTGTTTTTATTGTACCCCACAGACGCCTCTTTGGCAATGCGACATTTTCGCCTTGACAAAATCGGTCTATTGTTATAGACTCAAGTCAGAGGTCGATAATAATAGACCAAAGGAGGAAACCCTATGGAACATCATCAGCTCTGTGACAGTGAGTATCGGTTCATGGAGGTGGTCTGGGACAATGCGCCGCTGCCCTCCGGGCGTCTGGTGGAGCTGTGCGCCCAGAAGCTGGGCTGGAAGAAGTCCACCACCTATACCGTTTTGAAAAAGCTCTGCGGCAAGGGCCTGGTCAGCAACGAAAACGCCACGGTCTCCGTGCTGGTCCCCCGGCAGGAGGTGACTGCGGCGGAGAGCGCAGCCTTTGTGGACCGGACCTTTGGCGGATCTCTGCCGGGCTTTGTGGCCGCATTCTTAGGCGGCCGGAAGCTGTCGGCAAAGGAGGCGGAGGAGCTCAAGCGTCTCATCGACGCCCACAAGGAGGGATGAGTATGGCGATTTTGACTGATGCGTTCTCCACTGTGCTGCGCCTGAGTCTTCAGGTGCTGCCGGTGCTGGCGGTGGTGCTGGTGGTGCGGGCAGTGTTGCTGCGCCGGAGCTCCCGCCGAGTGGCCTTTGCCCTGTGGGCGGTGGTGGGCTTCCGGCTCCTTTGCCCGGCGGCGCTGCCCTCGCCCCTGAGCCTCTTCAATGTCCCCACCGTTCAGACGGTGCAGACCACCGCCCAGGCCATCCAGGCCTCGGCCCAGGCGGCAATTCCCCAGGCGGCTGCCGGAGCCGCCGGCACTGCTCCCACGGTCACCGCTCCTCTGGAGGCCGCGGGACAGGCCGCCGCCTCTGTGGCGGAGGGCGGCCAAAGCGCCGGGGTCCTCCCCTCCGCCTCTCACACGCTCTCCCTGATGGAATGGGGCGCCCTTTTGTGGGCAGCAGGGGTGGCGGTGCTGCTTTTGTGGGGCCTGGTCAGCTATCTCTGCCTGCGGCGCCGGGTGGCGCAAGCGGTGGTGCTGGAGGGCAACGTCTATGAGTGCGACGCCATCTCCACTCCCTTTGTGCTGGGCCTGGTGCGCCCCCGGATCTATCTGCCTTTCCGCCTTTCCCAGGAGGAGCGGACCTTCGTGCTGCTCCACGAGCGGGCCCACCTGCGCCGCCACGACCACTGGACCAAGCCTTTGGCCTTTGTGGTCCTCGCCATCTACTGGTTCCACCCCGGCGTGTGGCTGAGCTGGCTGCTGCTGGGCCAGGACATGGAGATGAGCTGTGACGAGGCAGTGCTGCGAGCCCTGGGCAGCCAGGTCAAGACGAAGTACAGTCTCTCCCTTCTGGGCTTTGCCGCCGCCCGCCGCTTCCCCGCCCCCAGTCCCCTGGCCTTTGGTGAGCACGACGCCTCCGCCCGCATCAAGCACGTGCTCTCCTGGAAAAAGGCGGCCCCCGCCGTCACCTTCCTGGCGGTGTCCCTGTGCATCCTGACGGTGGCCCTGTGCGGCACCGACGCCTGGCCCGGCGGCGACACCCTGCAAAAGCAGAGCACGGAGCAGGCCTTTTCCTATGAGATGTATACCTGGCGCTGCACCCTGCCCCAGGATGCCCAGACCGCCCAGCTGTACGCAGAGACCTGGCTGGACGGAGAACTCCTCTCCTCCCAGGCCGCCGACGGGACCCTGGCCGACCAGAGCCAGTTCCGGCTGGGCGGTCGGCTGGACCCTCTGGGGATGCCTCAGTGGACCCTGGTGGATACATCCGACGGTCAGGATACCTCTGTCTGTCAGGATGCGACCTGGGAACTGCCGGAGGGTACCACTCTGACAAACGCGGCCTGGACAGTCCCTGCCCCAGGCAGCTTCCACAGCGGAGATGCCCTGCTGACCCTGGACGCCCAGACAGAGACAGGCACGCCGATCTCTCTGCGCATAGTCCTGCGCTATGACGGCAGCAACGCCGCGGACCTGGCCCGCTCCGCCCCAGAGGAGGAGCTGGGGATCTCCCTGACCCAGCTGCGCTGCCGCCTGAAATCCGACACGGCCGCAGCCGAACTCTGGGAGGAGGTGTATCTCCAGGGCCAGCTGGTGTCCCAACGGCAGGTGCTGCCGGAGGCCTTCCTTCAGGATGGCAGCTTCTCCCGCTCCAGCGATTTCTCTCTGGGCGTGACCTTCTGCCAGGGTGCTCCCTGCTGGCTGTACCGGAGCGGAGACACCTATGAAGCCCTGCCGGCGGACCTGGGCGGTGCCACGATACGTCAGGCCGTCCTGGGCCTGACAGCGGACACCGCCTCCCTCCAGCGCTTGTCCGACAACTCCGTGGTGGCTTCCTTCTTCCTGGACACCACAGGTGGGCCTTTGTCCGACCTTCCCTCTTATGATCCCGGATGGGACGAGGCCCGGCTCCAGGAGGCTTTGGACAGCTGTGACGGCGCGGTGCTGCTGCGGCTGCGGCTGTACCCGGAGGCCGGCACGGTGCGCTATGAGGGCACCGACACCACCCAGGGCGAGACTCTGCATCTCTACCGCTCCCAGGGCGGAAACGACGGCCAGACCCTGACCTTCTATGCGGAGGTCTACGACGGCACCGCTTTGTGGAGCCGCCAGGTCATCGCCCAGGAGCACCCCCTGAACAGCAGCTTTTCCTGGGGCTCTCAGGTGTCGCTGGACCAGAACGCCTTCGCTTTTCTCCTGGGCAGCGCCGACGGCGGCTGCGCGTCCCTCCCCGTGGCACTGCCGGAAAAGGACTACAGAGCCGCAATGGGCTATCTCCCCCCTGACACCTCCGCAGCCATCCCCCTGCCCCAGGGCAAGGAGCAGATCCTGGGGGCGGTGGTCCTGTCCAGCTGCTCCAATGGGGCCATTGTCTCCACCAGTCTTTCCCAGCTGAAAAACGACCTGCCGGCAGTGCTGGCCAAATGGGAGGACCAGCAGGTCAGCGATGTACTGATCCTGCTGAAAGCGGCAGTCACCGGTGGAGAGGAAACCGAAAGCGCTACCGGTCTCCTCTCCCGGGAGCCCGCAGCCCAGGGGGCTCCCTATCCCGCCCACTTCGGCGCTCTGAGCCAGTATGCCTACACCCTCCCTGCCGACACCGCCTCGGTGACGCTGTATGAAATGGTCTATGAGCACGGTGCGCTTATCAGCGAAGGCATCCGGGGCTGCCTTATAGTGGGTCAGGAAGCCGGACAGCTGCCCAAGACTGGTTCCCTGCAGCTCTCCGGCCATCAGGTGACCACCCAGGCAGGATGTGAGGGCAACGGTTGGTCCCTGTTCCTCACCGGAGATGATGCGCCTTTGACGGAGTGGGAGAACACCTTCTCCTCCCCGGGCCTGTCCGCCACCGTTTTTGCCTTCCGCTCCGGACAGATCACCCTGGCCCAGGAAAGTCCCTGTCTGGTGGCCGTGGGCGTCTTTCCCGACACGGCTGAGAGCAGCGATTATCTGAGCCTTCTCTCCCGGCAGGAGAGCAGCGCGGTCTACGACCTGCCGGTGGATGGGCCCGGCTTTGCCGCCGCCTGCACCCAGGACCGGGTGTCCCTCCTGTATCTTATCCCCTCGGCGGGGACGGAGCCGGTCCAGCCGGTGAGCACCTATGCCCGATCCCTCTACGACGACCAGCCCCTCTATCTGGGCGATGCCCCGGCTGTGGGACAGCTGCTGGAGATCCTGGGCGTTGGACAGACGCTGGGAGGCTACACCATGGAGCTGACCACCTCCGAACATCCCTATGCCCTGCAGCTGAATTTCCAGGCGGAGCCCCAGGACGACGGCAGCACCCTGGACCAGGGGATGTATCGATACGGCACACTGCTGTTGGCTCTGGTGGACAACCTGGAGGAAGTCCGCTGGACCTGGCCGGAGGACGGCGGCAAGGTCCTCCACACCTCCTATCTGGACGAGACGGATCTCTCCTCGCTTCTTAGCAACGCGGCGCGCCCGAACGGACAAGGGACAGGGTATTCCAGCATCAAAGAACTGGGTGCCAGCCCTCAGACCCTGCAGATCCTTGTGGATTACCTTCACTTCCCGGCGTAACTCTCTTCCGGACAGCAAAAATGCTCCGTGCCAGACGGCACGGAGCATTTTCTTTTTCCAAGGGAACAGATCAGACCTTGAAGTTGACGGCGGTGTCGCCAGGGCCGCCGGTACCGAACTCATAGTCCTTGCCCGGCAAAATGGCGTTGAGCACGATGCCGGTGATAGCGGCCACTGCCAGACCGGAGAGGCTGATGGTAGCCCCGCCCACGGTAAAGCTTACCGCGCCGGAGTAGTTGATGCCAATGGCCAGCACCATGATGAGGGCAGCGATGATGACGTTGCGGCTGTTGGTGAAGTCCACGCGGTTCTCCACCACGTTGCGCACGCCCACGGCGGAGATCATGCCGTAGAGCACCATGGACACACCACCCATGGTGGCAGTGGGCATACAGGCGATCAGAGCGGCAAACTTGGGCGAGAAGGAGAAGAGAATAGCCAGCCCCGCAGCGATGCGGATGACCTTGGGGTCATAGACTTTGGACAGGGCCAGCACACCGGTATTTTCGCCATAGGTGGTATTGGCAGGCGCGCCGAAGAGAGAAGCCAGAGTGGTGGCCAGGCCATCACCCAGCAGCGTTCGATGGAAGCCGGGGTCCTCCAGATAGTTGCGCTCGCAGGTGGAGGAGATAGCGCACATATCACCGATGTGCTCCACCATGGTGGCCAGGGCCAAAGGCATAATGGTCACCGCTGCGGTCAGCAGCTTGCCGGTGTCCAGGTCCGGCCGGGCCAGGAGACCAAAGACCGTGTCGTCAAAGTGGAAAGGCAGACCGATCCAGGCCGCGTCGCTGAGGGCCTGAACACGAGCAGGATCCATGACCTCCATGCCGGTGATCTGGCAGATGGCGGCCACACCGTAGGAACCCACCACACCCAGCAAAATGGGAATAATCTTTACCATGCCCTTTCCCCAGATGTTGCACACCACCACAATGGCAATGGCCACCAAGGCAATGGCCCAGTTACTGCGGCAGGAGGTAATGGCAGTAGAGGAAAGAGTCAGACCGATGCAGATGATGATGGGGCCGGTAACAATGGGCGGGAAATAGCGCATGACCTTTCTGGTGCCAAAAACCTTAAATAGAGCCGAAAGCACCACATATAAAAGTCCCGCCAGCGCCACACCAAAGCAGGCATAGGGCAGCATCTCCGTGTTGGCTATATTGAATACACCGGGGCTGTCCGGATTTTCCAGCATGGGCGCCACTGCGGTGTAGCCCCCAATGAAGGCAAAGGAGGACCCCAGAAAGGCAGGGACCTTCCGCTTGGTCAGGAAGTGGAACAGCAGCGTACCGAGTCCTGCAAAAAGCAGTGTGGCGGAAACGCTCAGTCCTGTCAGAGTGGGCACCAGCACTGTGGCACCGAACATAGCGAACATGTGCTGGAAGCCCAGCACCAGCATACGGGGCTTCCCCAGCACTCTGGCGTCATAGATGGCCTCCTGCCCAATGGTGGTTTCTTTGGCTTGCATGGTAGATTCTCCTCTCGTCGTATTGTGGATGGTATCCGATTTTGGCGCAAAAAAATACCGGCAAAAATGCCGGTCAAAAGGAATGGAGAGAGGCATCAGAAGAATTCCGCTTTGCCATGCGCTTTTTCATCTAACCACTCCCCCTTTTGCGTTTTTTTCATTGTACGGGATAGGTATACTAGATGCAAGGATTTTTTTCAAAGTCAATGTCAAAAAACAAAGATTTTTTTTGTGACCCCTGGCGTTTTTAACAGACTTTTGAATCCAAGACGTGATTTTTTGCCAAAGCCCACAAGCGTCTTTTTTCTCTTTCTCATCTCTTTTTTAAGTCGTTTGGTGGGAAAAATGAATATTTTGCTGTTTTGTAAAGGTATGCCACTTGTCCAATTGAAGGGAGAGTTGTAAAAAAGAGCGCAAATTTTGCAACCTCCAGTTTTATCCATTTCTATTTTATTGTTATGTGAATTTATAACGCTTTTCTACAGATGTGAAAACTTCATTTCAGGTTTTTCATTTTTTTGGAAATTATCACTTTTTTCTTTGAAATTACTAGATTTTCCCGATGTGGAAAAGTCTGTGGATAATGTGGATAACTCTTTGTAAAAGAAAATTATGCTATTTTTTATGTGAATTCCAAGAATTGCGCGGGATTTCTCTTCTATCTGAAAAAAAGTTGTAAAATGCAGCCAAAATCTAAAATATTCCACATTATATCCCCATTAAGCAAATTCCATTTTTTTACATTTTCAACATTGTCATTTTTCCTCGCTGCAGAATTCCCCCCTTTTTCTGCAAGGATCGCTGCAAAAATACAGACAGTATTATACAGTGTTTTGCCCGCTCTCCACCTATGTACTCAGGAAATGGTGTTGACGGGATGGAAAAAATGTGCTATCATGCTACTTGTCTTTAATTGCCCTGCGGTGAAGCGTGTGTTTAGTCTACTCTTTCTCATCTGCAAAGAGAAAGCATGTAGAGGCGCCTGCTGTAAATTCTATATGTTTGATGTGCTAGTGTAGCTCAGTTGGTAGAGCAGCTGATTCGTAATCAGCAGGTCGCCGGTTGTCGCTAAGGGCAGTAATCAAAGTCGCAGCAAAAGTCAATATGCTGGAATAGCTCAGTCGGTAGAGCAGCTGATTCGTAATCAGCAGGTCGTCAGTTCGAGTCTGATTTCCAGCTCCAAAAAGGCTCCTTATCGTGAGATAAGGAGCCTTTTTGTATGTTGGAATTGTTTCACACTGGATATTTACAGAAAAGAGTCCTGCAATTTACCAGCTATACTCAGAGAGCTGAAATACGTAAGATTCGCCAGGAACAACATCATAGATGACAACAGAATCATCTTTAAACTTATCGCCCGCATTCAAAGAAGGAAGATAGATCTGGCCGGAGTCAACCATGTATCCTGCACTGTCGTACAGTTTATAGTCAATCATATCATACCCGGAACTGCTGTTACCGCTTTTCTTTTCTCCGGTAATCGTGATGGTTAACTGTGGGAAGTATTCCTTATCAAATTGATATTCCGCTCCCTGAATTTGAATGACAGATGCCGTACCGCCCATAAAGTCTTTTATCTTCAGCTCCAACGGAAATGTGTCAAATGTCACCTGGACATCTTTGATAGGCAGGCAGTACAAGGCGTCGCAATTTACCTCTTCGAACTGAATGACATCGTCCTTGTATACCGTAAAATATACTGTTCCACTTATGGACTTTCCGGCTGTCATCTCTGTGGCGGGAATCCTTACATTGGCAAGATACTGCTCCTCGGCAGCTTGGCTGGTATAATAGCCAAAATCATCCGTAGAAACGGATTTGGTACCGGTGTAGACCTCTTCGTTTTCATCATTTATGATGCGAATATCAACATCAACATCGGCTGATAAAGGCTGGTCGTTTTTGTCGGCCAACCCAAAGAAAATGCTGTAATCATCGGTCCCCTCATTGTACTGAAAAGACCAACTGTTCAGTGTTTCAACGCGAGATGCTGATCCGCACCCGCTTAGCAACAATGCAATGAGGAGGCTGCCTACAAGAAAGAAACGTTTCATTTCTGTGTCTCCTTATCTGTCCCAGCTTTTATCATGTCGAACATTTCCCGCTCAAGAGAACGCTTTTTCTTTGGATCCATCAAACAGAACGTGTGGTTGCATTGTTCGCTTAAAAAGCACGTCTCGCAGATGGTCCGCCTGACTTCTTGCATTATCAGCTCATCATCGCTGGGCAGCTCATAGGCTTCGATTTTCTGGATACCTGTCGGATTGCGCAGCCCGTAATCAATCCATTTTCCGTTTCCGGTTTTGACGTAACGATAGACCTCGGCACCAAATGCAACACTGTCACCAGCAGTAAACGACTCAAACCCGGATTTGTCCATCCAAACGTGGTCTTCCGTGCCTTCAAACATTTCTCCATCCGGATACATACCGCTGATAAAAATTCGTTTGAAGCAAATGTACCTTGCATTGACTCTCTCGATTTGACCTTTAAATTCAAGTAAATAGTGAAAGATACCATTTACAAAACCAGAACGGTATGCATGCCCTAAAGATGCCAATTGAACATCAAGATACTCATCATAAGACATATTTTCTGCACCGACAACATCATTACGAGAATCTGGCGCAAAGAAGATAAGGCCATCTTCTTCATCTACTTCATCTACGCAGGCTTTTTCACCGTAGTAAACCGCGAGAAGATCTTCTTTGTCCGGATATTTTTTGATCAGTGCGGAGGCTTTTTTGAGCCGGTCTTGCCGGCGGAGCTCATCGCACCGCTCATCTTCAAGCTGTTTGGAAAGAATACGCTGTTCAATCAGAGTGGATTCGTTTCCTGTAAGCAAAGGCATCAAATGATCAACATGCTCATAATATCCGTTCTCAAAGCGTGTTTTGAAACGGACAAGAACCTCCTTGATTTCCTGCTCTGACAGATATCTTGCCCGATCAATGGAACAGCTATGGTAGCAGCCGGTTTCTATATTACCGTGCCCAGCACCATATAGGATGGCAGTATTCCACGGGCAAAGATCGTGCTTTTTCTGCACCAACCTTCCGTGTTTTAAGCCATCTTCAAATTCTGGGAAAATTGCTGGATTTCCGCACCCCTCATGATCGTCTGTCCAAAAGCCGGAAGGGCCTTTATCTGCGTGACAAATCATCAAATTGAGTGCATCAATCGTTTCCCGCTTCGCCTGTTTGTTTCTCATCTTGAAAACCTCCGTTAATAAGTGCTGCCGGTCGGCAGCCTGACATGTTAACGTGGCTTTTATGGAGATTATAATAATTGTAACATATTCACCAACAATTGTCTATTCTTTGTATAAAGCATAGCATGTATATGCCAGCTTAGTGGCTACGAAAGCCTCCCGGATATGGGTGTAGTTTTCTGGTTGCAAAACATCCACAAAGAGCTGGCTATTTTATAAACTCTGTGCTATTGTGTCTTGCTGCAAGGAGGCGAGGCACATGAACGAAACACTGAGATTGCTGTACGACAGATTCTATACTCCTCTGCCTATGGCAGAATCCGAACAGGAAGTGGAAACCTGCCACCGACAGCTCATTGAGCGGTTGGACAAGCGGTCGCGCAAAATGGTGCTGCGGATCATCGACGCCCAGAACCTGATGATAGAACAACGCTCCGTGGACAGTTTTATCTGTGGCTTTCGTTTGGCATGGGAAATAGCGAATGGGTTGAATCATTATGAAGAGAACAGGCATCCGCTGTCGGCTGAAGAAACTGAGACGGATGCCTGTTCTGCTACATAAGAAAAAATATTGGTAAAAATCTATTCAGATAAACCATTTGTTTGGATTTAACCATGCCAGAAGACATTTTTACTAAAACCTAAGGATGGATGTTGGTTTGGCGTTTTTATCCCAAAAATCTAAAGGAGTTTTGGTTAAAACTTAATTTTACCAATCAAAAGATTTCATCTGTCAAAAATCAGAATGCTTCCAACCAAATCATGGAGTGAGTATGGATCAACAAAGAGGCCGACACTCATTCCACGTTGTGCCGATGAAAGTAATTGCCCATTGTACTCGATACCAATAATTTTCCCTTGCCCGATACAGGTTCCTTCCGTGTTGATAAATAAGACAGATTGCTGAAGAGAAACTGAGTTTTCCAGTTCTGTTGTGACAACTATCCCGCGTGGAGGCATTTGATATTCATCTTCCACTACACCAATGATGTCTGCGTTATCAAATGTTCTTTTCTCATTGTCGTCTTTCGCTATGGTAGGCTCGTCCTGAGAAAAAAATGTAATCTTTGTTCCGCAATACAAGCAAAAACACGACTGTTCACGGCAATCAAATGGCACAAACTTATTGCACTGGGGACATTGTACGACTCTGTATTCCGGCTCAGCGTTCATAACCACAATTTTCCTTTCTGCAACAAATAAAAGTATAGTTGCTTAAGCGCGCACCATCCCATCGGTTATCAGATTATATTATTGAGAGTTGGTCACCATCAATAGCAATAGAATCTTTCAGAAGCGACAGCGCAGAATCCAAGGTTTCATTGATAGCTTTACCCACCCGATTAACACCACACTGTAGCGCTAACGAGCGATACAGTCCAGCTTTATCGGCTGTCACATTCTGCTTCAGAATCTCAAGCATTCCGGCAGCTAATTCTTCCGGAGCGATTTGTTTGATATCGCGTTCAATATCTCCAGGAGCTCGGAACTGGATTTCTCTATCTTCATCTAAATAAAGGAATCCATTCCGACGAATGATCCCATATCGCTGATACCCGTACATTTGCTGCTCGTATGCCTGCCAAACAACCTTTGTAACCTTCTCACGATCGAACAGCCAGACAATACGCCGCAGAAGAAGTTCCTCAGAGAGTGGTGCTTCTACCTCCAGGATTGCTTTGATCATCCCCTTAAAATCCCGTGGGAGATATTGGCGACTGAGTTTTGGAATATCTGCGGCTTGATAGGGCAGAAATGTAAAAGCCTGTTCTTCTGCAGCTTCTTCAAATTCTTCAAACGTATCTACCGTTGAATCATTCGACGGATTGGGTACTTCCTGCACCGGATGATTCACAGCAGAGGCTGCTGCCTCTAAGAGCCTGGTCTGCTCGACACTCCTGTTCCTAAACCAGTCAGTCGACCAAATGCGATAAAATTTCCATCCCATACGTTCCAAGATTTCCTGCCGCAAACGGTCTCGGTCGCGAGCGTTCTTGGAAGAATGATAGGTTGCTCCGTCACATTCAATCGCGAGCACATAATCAGAACTGTTCGGTAATTTCAAACCAAGATCGATTCTAAATCCAGAACATCCAACCTGTGTGTCAACTGAAAATCCGTTAGAGCGCAAAAAGTCACATACCTCAAGTTCAAAGTCAGAATCAAATTGCTCAAAAGTATTGACACTTACAGTACGCTCCAAAGCAATATTGCCGTTCTCGGCGAAGTCAAGGTACTCTCGCAGCAATCTGGCTCCCTCTGCCGATGTGCGTTTTAAGTCAATATCTGTATAGTGCATGGAAGAAACCAGCTGTACATTACACTTCGCACGGGTAACTGCAACATTTAGACGTCTTTCGCCTCCAATGCGGTTCAACGGGCCAAAATTGTGCAGCAAGCGTCCTTGTGCGTCGATTCCGTATGCGATACTGAATATGATCGTATCACGTTCATCGCCCTGTACAGTTTCAAGATTCTTAATAAAGAACGGCTCGTTGCCATCATTTTTGAAGAAAAACTCTTTTTCCGGTGTGTTTTGCCTACGCTTGGACAGCAGCTTATCAATTAAATCCTGTTGAGCGACACTGAATGCAACAACACCAAGACTTCGATTTGGGTATTTCTCTATGTTTTCATAAATCAAATCGACGATAAACTCTGCCTCATTCCGATTTGAATGGGTTTTCCGGTCAAAAACACCATCCACATAGTAGTAGTCTACGCCAACGCCCAAAGCGTCCGCCTTTGAGGAAGGGAACGTAACAAGATCGCTGTCATAGAAATTCTTGTTTGAGAACATGATGAGTTGTTCGTACCGGCTCCGATAATGCCAGCGCAGCCGCAGCTGCTGCATGGAAGTAGAGCAAAGGTCCAAAATAGATTCAAAATCCGTGACATCTCCAGTTTCTTCGTCCGCATCATCGGTTTCGACAGAAGTATTGAAAAAATTGCTGGGCGGCATCTGTTTTGAATCGCCCACCACGATCAACTGATTTGCACGATAAATAGCACCGATTGCATCTTGCGGGAAAATCTGCGATGCCTCATCAAATACAACCACATCAAAATGCACAGAGTTAGGCGCAAGGAAAGTGCTGACACTAAGCGGTGACATTAAAAAGCAAGGTTTGATCCGCTGGACAAGTTCCCCCGTTTCGGCAAGCAAGGTTCGAATGCTCTTTTGCTTTCTCTTTTTTTCGCCCTCACGGAGCAGAACAGCCAGAGCACTTCCGGAAGCAATCATGTCCAGGGACGGACGCTTGGATGAAAGCTCCGCACGAATCTTTGCTTTGTTGATTTCGAACTGCTCGGTATCCTTCTCAGCAAAAATACGAATCATATTATCCTGAGAAATTCTATTGAAAGCTGACAAAACGGGAGTACTGGATAACACCGAATCAATCCACTGATAATAGAACTGCTTTTTGAATGCCCCTACAATGTGCTTAGGCTCAATATTTTGGCTAATGGCACTATCAATATAGGTTAGAACCTGCTTATCTTCCAATCTGGAGAGCAAATCTCTGAAATGGCACCAATGATCTAATTTGTCCATTGCACTCAGGCAATCATTGAATCGTGCCAAAAGCAGAGAGATATTTGTAATGTCGATAGCCAAAATCACGCCATCGAAGCACCGTGCAATTTGTTCAAAAGCATTCCTCTCGCAGTCATTGAATACTGTATCCAAGCGTTGAGCATAGTCCGCAAAATTCCTGCGTTCAGATATGAAATCAGAGTAATTCCCCAGTGCGCCGAAAGAGATATCATTGGAAAATACGGTCTGCAGGACATCCATTTGCTCTGTCGCGTAATCCCATTCGGTTTCAAGTCCCTTATAGGCCGATCCCAGAAAATCTTTGACCGGAGCCTCTGCCTCAAAGAATTCCTGCCTCTTTTGCTGATAGTAGGCAAGGCGCTCTGTCATCGTGACAGCCTCGTTGTAAGAGAGCTTTTTTCCATCTTTTTTACACAGCCTCAAATCCGTCATGAGCTGTTTATACTCAGTATTAAAAAGCCTGGAAAATGCTCCATTGAACTGTTTCGTCAGTTTTTTATGATATTCTGTGCCATCTAATTGATAGAGATCCTCGTCGAAAACAGAATCCAATACAGAACGACAGGATAAAATATCAGCACTATGAGTTCTCAGATTCCTCAGTGCAGAATTTGCCATTTCAAAATTCTCTTTATGCAGCAGCGCCGGAGTAATGATTTCCGATGTAGCGGCAAACCTGAAAAAGTTTTGCCATGTACGGACATCTTCCAGACTGGTGCAGCTGATCCCATACTGTTTGGAAATTTCGTCCACCAGTGGGACCAACACCTGCAAAACCTGCACTGCAGCAGTCAGGCTGTTTTTTATATCGGACTTCGCTTGGTACGATGTATCCTGGCTGATATAGCCATACCACGGATTCCGTCGATAGTCATACCCAATGGAGGCGATATAATCAACATATTGCTCCAAAAGAGGCACAGTCTCGGTTAAGTATGCTTCGCCCTTGGATGCAAGTTCCGGAACAGTCCACTCCACATCAGGTGTGGATCTCAATGCAGCATAGAGCTCATAAAGTTGATACAGACTTTTATCGATAACACTACGAGGTTTGTGAAGTTCCGCCGCATAAGCGTCCAGTTGGTGCTGTGCTTTTTCTTTGATTGCAATCTCGCTGTCAGCCTTCGATGAAACTGCACTCTTTCCTGTACGGAGTGTATGGCAGATGTCGGCGATGACATCCTTTTTATTTGCTTTGTGGCTGTGAAGTTCCAGGCAAAATTCTGAAAGCCCCGCCTGTTTTAACTTATCATAAACCACATTCAGTGCTGCTAATTTTTCCGAAACGAACAGGACCTTTTTCCCATCGCCAAGGCACTCCGCGATAATATTGGTAATCGTTTGACTCTTTCCCGTTCCGGGAGGGCCTTGCAGGACAAAGCTCTTCCCCGATTTCGCCATTTCAATTGCCTCAATTTGGCTGGAATCTGCATCTACAACGCTATGTAATTCAATCAAAGGATCGGAAACAACAGACGATACTCCTAATTCCTCTCCTATCCCACGCGAATCGACCGGCTCCCCCAAAAGCTGCCTAACATTTTGGTTGGCAAGAATGGTGGCAGCATTATCCTTCAGATCCCGGTACATATTGATTTTCAGAAATGAGAAAATACCGATTTTGCACTCTGAAGATACGGTCCATTGCAGTTTTGAAACAAGGCGTCTTACTTTTTCAAGGTAGGCAGTTAGACCTTCGTCGCTATAGTCAGGAAGTTTTACGCCATACTCGGCATCCATCTTATAGGCGAAGGTTGGGTTGACAATGATATCGTCCTCGGTGGACTTGATAAAATAAGGATCGACCGCCGATGCCTGTTCAAGTTGAATAGGTATCAGCAGAACAGGTGCGCGAAAAAGAAAATTTGAGGAATCACTTTCCTTCCAGTGAATAAACCCAAATGCCATATAGGCGACATTCACGCCGGTCTCTTCGATAAATTCTCGCGCCTTTTTATCAATTTTCTTTATCGTTGTAAGAGGGTTTGTTGCTGCATTATACAATAAAATCTGGTTTTGCCGCTTGATTTTACCGGAATACTGGGCTATAAAAGAAGCCTTGCTGTCGGATACATCGGTCTCTTCAGGCACTGCAATCTGCAGTTGTTCCGAAGCAAGATCCTCTGCAAAATCATCATCTTCATCTATGATCTTAGGATCAAACACTTCAAAGGCAGCAGTCCCATCAATCTTTTCAAAAAGCACATTAGAGGGCGGGAACAGCACCTCTGCAGTTGATACTCTTGTATCCTTGAAGTTTATAAGATTATTGCGTTTTCCAGTATCCAGTAACAAGTCAGCCCATTTATCCAACTTCTTTGTATCCACAATCCATTTCTCCTCCACACAGTCAAACTAAATAGCAATTGCAAATCGCGTAAAAGTTCAGAAGTATCTTAATAGCCGTTGCCAGTAAACTATTGTAGCATGAATAGTGCTGATGCACTATGCTTGCGTTATAAGTACAGACTCTTATTATCTGCTAACCCGCTATTTGTTTTAGGCGCTTTGTGCCTTTCGAATAATCCCTTGGATGTCTAACCACAATCCATAAATCCCGCCATGAAGCTGCTTTCTCAGTTTTCGGATGGCGTTCTTATACGCTTTCTCCGCTCCGCTGGGACCGTTGTAGTTCAGCCGGATGGCCAACTCCTGAAAGGTCATGCCCTGCTCGTTGGGTTGACCGATCCCCAGATAACAGCGCACCAAATTCAGCTCTCTGGGCTTGAGCACCTCCTCCATGCGCTGGAGAAGCAGCGTCCGGCGCATGAAACGGTCATAGGCCTTGGCGGGATCACCGCCAAAACTAATATCAAAAACACGCTCACCCAGGGACTCGATCTGGAACACAGTGTGGTATTCCTCCAGCAGACGCTTGGCCACTTTGGCGGAGACTTCCAGCTTCTCTTGAATGGCGGTCAGAATCTCTGTTTCGGCGTCCTGCTCGTGTGTGGCATAGAGGAAAGCCACCTGGCGCAGCTGGTAGTAACGGTCCAGTGGAAGTGACAGAGAAAAAGAACTTTGGGCGGCGCAGTCCTTCATGGCCGTTTCAATGGCAGGCGTGGCGTAGGTCAGCAGCCGGGTCCCCACAGATGCGTCAAACCGCTGCACCGCGTCCAGCAGCGCCAGTGCACCCTCCTGCTTCAGGTCGTCCACCAGAAAATCCTGAGAAAATTGTTCGCAGTAACTTGCGGCCAGCATGGTCAGGTATCCCTCATTCTTGGAAAGCAGAAGTGAAGCGGCCTCTGGATCGCCTTTCTGTATGCGCTGGGCAAGCTCCTCGTTGCTGGGGCAGGGCGCATCACAGAGGTACATGCTCATGGCTTGTCCTCCTGGGCAAGGCGTGCTCTTGCCTGAGCATAAAGCGTCTCCTGTTCCATGTCGTGGACATAGTCTCCGGCAGCATAGTTGTTGTCCATAAGCGCCCGGTCTCGGTAGGTCTCCGCAAGATACAGCGCTTCCCGCCGCAGCTCGTCGGAGATTTTCCCTCTCTGGTGATGCTTGCGGATGGTGTTGGTGCGGGTGCTGAACAGACGGTAGACAGGGTGCTGCTTGTTCTGCTCCTTCTGGTGCATCATGGCACCGTACTGTCGGCAGGTCAGGCGGCTGTCCTGGGGTGCCATGCCGCTGCAGTATTTTGGTTTATGTCCGCTGCGGGTAAGAAAATACCGCTGGCAGTTCTGGCACACACAGGGAGCGTGTCCATGGTGCAGCCCGTTCATCAGGTCGAAGCAGTAAAACGACATGATCCTGTGAAAGCGGACGCGCTGGACAAACACCATCTTTTCTTTCTGGGTAGGGTTCCTTGCAAAGATGTATGTGGACTCCATGACTGGGGACACCGTAAATTTTTCAATATCCGGCAAAGGGAGGTCATCCATCACATGCCAGAAGTCATCACTGGTAAAACAGTCGTGGGCGGCAATGGCAAAGAAGGTCTCGTTCCGCTCCTTGAGCCGGTAGAGATAGCACCGCTCAAAGTAGTCCGCCGCCACAACAAAATGATAAATCCCCAGGGGGATGGCAAACGCTGCGGCCAGGTAGTGCAAGAAAAAATCCCGATACGGTGCCTCGGTCGACATCAGGGCATCCACCATGTCCTCGCGGCAATATTGGTCCAGCACCTCCAGTTCCACAGACTTGTCCAGGAAGCAGAAAGGCGGGTATGTCCACAGCACATCCAGCAGGGCAGAGACATCCGAGCGCACCTGTGGGAGCAGCCGGGCAAAGTTGTCCCGGTCTGCGTTCATAAGTGCTTCCGTCTCTTTGCTAATGGCTCCGCCGTAATGGATCAGGGCCTGAAGGGTTGCCTGATCCTGATTCATGATATTGGCCGCGAAATATCCCGCGGGATAGGCCTGCTCATTTAAAAAGACCAGATCCTGCCACACGTCCAGTGTGAGGCACAGCAGGTTATTGTTCTGTTTGATCCCCAGCGGCATATGTTCCCCTCCTGTCCTATATCTGTTTTAGCCCTGTCTTGTGATATTCTCATTTTATCAAAACTCCCAGAATAATCAAGTGAAAGGAAAAATCCCTTTCCCGGAAGCGCTCACTGAGGTGGGCGCTTTTCATATTCAGAACAAGGAGGAATTGACGATGAGAAAAAACAACGCACCGCTCCGCACAGTGGATGGAGCAACCTTGATGAGCCAGCCATTGCACTTGCCCAATTTTGTGGTGGACACCTTGCTTGCGCAGGGCCTGCACATCCTGGCAGGCTCCCCGAAGGTGGGCAAGTCCTGGCTGGCTCTGTGGCTGGCGGTGACGGTGGCTAAGGGAGAACCGGTGTGGAACATGACCACTAAGCAGGGCACCACCCTCTATCTCTGCCTGGAGGATTCCGTCCTCCGCATCCAGAACCGGCTCTTTGAGATCACCGAGGACGCACCAAGCAGCGTCCACTTCTGCACGGAGTGTGCCCTCATTGGACAGGGGCTGGAGGAGCAGGTGGAAACATTCCTCACCGCCCACTCGGACACGGTACTGGTCATCATCGACACGCTGCAGATGGTTCGTCCGGCTCGCGACGCAACCTACGCCAACGACTACCGCGACCTCTCTGCACTGAAGCGGATCGCGGATGCCTACGGCATCGCTATCCTGCTGATCCATCACCTGCGAAAGGAAACCGCTGACGATGTGTTCAACCGCATCTCCGGCACGACCGCCATCAGCGGCGCAGTGGATTCCAGCTTCACCTTGGTGGAGGAACGGCGGGGCAGCGGCAGAGCCAGACTGACCTGCGTGGGTCGGGACATCGAATACCGGGAGCTGACACTGGAGCGCAACGGTGAAAATGTATGGGAGCTGGTGTCGGACAGCCGGACACAGCCAGAGCTGCTGGGCGACCGCATCATTTATCTTCTTTCTGAACTGATGCGTGACCGAACTGAATTTATCGGCACTCCCACAGAGCTGTCTGAACAAATCGACCCTGTGGGGGTGGAGCGTATCTCACCCAAGAAAGTGTCCCGACAGATCCTGCAAAACCTTGACGCACTAAGGAAAATCGGCATTTCTGCTGTGGTGCGCCGCAGCAACGGAAAACGGCTCGTTGAGCTGCACCGTGCCGAAAGTGACGATACCAGGGGTGTCCCAGCAGTCGACCCTGTTGACCCTGACGGGGCGCTGTGCGGCGATTTGTGGGCGGTTTCCGAGGGCAGCGAGTAAATTCCCGCAAGGCAAAAGAAACGCCGTGTGGGGCCGTTTGTGGCCGAAGAAGGAGTGCGGGTGTTCGGCGCGGGAGAATCGCCTCCAAAGGGGCCCCCAGCGAAACCCAGCGAAGCGGATTCGCTGGGGAGAGGAGGAAGCACGGAGCGAGGGAGCTTTCGACCTCGGTCGGAAGCGACAGATGCGCAGTCGCTTCCGACGAGGGCCAGCATCGCGTTTGTCTGGTCGTCGGCACAGCCGCCGCCCGCCTTCCGCATAATTTCCGGGCAGAAGCCCGGACCCACTTTATCTGCGGTTTGGAGGAAACGACATGAAAAAAGATATCAAGTTCAGCACCCGGATGGCATCCGCAGACCGGGAGGCCATCAAGGAATTGGCAAAACGCTCCGGGATGTCTATGAGCGATTATGTGACAGCCTGCTGTCTGGGAAAGCAGGTTGTGGTCGTCGATGGACT
>CALXDZ010000114.1 GCA_944387205.1 uncultured Oscillospiraceae bacterium | reverse complement strand
GGATTCAGGCGGCAAAGGCCGGCGGATTTTTCGCCGTTGGCATTGGAGATGCGGCGAACGCACCGGAAGTTGACTATTCCATTTCTGCGCTGGCGGAACTTCCAATTCTGTGCCAGAAGCTGAACACTGCAGGGTGACCAGCCAGTATTTCTATAGCGGAAGTGCATACCAACAGAGCATCCACCAAGGGATCTATGTGCCGAATGGAACCTATACGGTGCAGGCGTGGGTGAAGGTCTCCAACACCGCGCCGGAGATTGGCCGAATGGAGATCACAGGTTACGGCGGTGACAGCATCTATGTCGATATGCCCGATACCGGCTCGGGATGGGAGTTGGATGATGTGGAGGTCAATGTTACAACGGGTTATCTGGAGATTGGCTTCTATTGCTCCAGCCCCGGTGGGACAACCGTACACATTGACGAGGTAAGCCTAGCCAGAAGTTGATGCGAAAACACAGCAGAACAGGAATCGGCGGTCAGTTAATCTGACCGCCGATTCCCTTCTATCCAAAACTTGCTAACAGGAATTCTATTTCTGAGATGTATATAGGGCAACTGACGCTTTCCCGTAGAAGGCGGCCAGGGCCTGATTGGTCCAGATGCTGGGATCCATGGAGATATCGCCGGGATAGAGCAGGGACGACTGGTGCACGATAGCCGGAAAGCGCACGTCGGTCAGGCTGGGATCTAGGAGAGCGCGCAGGCGGCTGTCCCGCTCGGCGGCGTAGGCGGCCGCCGTGCCGCTGGAGAGCTCCCGCAGGCACCCGGCGGTCAAGGTGTTGGGGAACTGCACCGCCGTGCACAAAACGATGGCAATGCCCAGCGCGGCGGCCCACAGGGGCCCCGCCCGCCGGCGGGCCAGGAGCGCCCCCTGAATCCGTGGGAGTACCCGCCGCCGGAACCACCCAAGGCAGTACCACTCGTTCAGCAGCAGGAGCCAGTAGAAGGACAGGTAGACGATGTTGCGCAGCCGCAGGGGCCCGGCGGTGGACGCGGCGTAAAAGTGGGGGGCGTTCTGGGCGGCGAAGAGCAGGAAGGTGAGCACCACAAAGGCGCCGGGCCAGCGGAAGCGGCAGGGGCACCGCTCCGCCAGCCGGAAGAGAAGCGGGATCCAGGCCAGGCACAGGAGGAGCACCGGCCAGCTCAGCCAGTGCACCCCGTCCCGGGCGGCCTGGAGCACAGACGCGGCCACCGCCTGCACCGGCGGCAGGGAGGGCAGGCCGGACTGCCGGACGTGGTTCCCCGGCGCCGCCACGCTGAGCAGAAAGGGCACCGCCAGGCTGAGCAAGAGGGCGGCGGCCCTTCCACTGGCCCGGCGGAGCCAGAGGGAGGCCAGCAGAAGCAGGCCCCCCACCAGCAGGCAGAGCAGCGCGGAGACATAGTTGCTGCCCCCCACGAAGATCCCGCAGAGCAGCCCGGGGAGTAGCCTCCATCGCGGCCGCTCCGGCCGCAGGAGCACGTTGGCAAAGGCATCCAGATAGAGCAGGCCCACGCCGTAGGTGAAGGTGTAGTAGCACGCGCCGTTCCACCAGTAGAAGCTGTTGAGGGGCGAAGGGATGAGCTGGATGGACAGGAGCAGCATGGTGGCGGCGGTGCAGATCCAGTCCCGCCAGTCCCCGCCGGAGCACCGGCAGACCAGCGTGCGGCTCAGTTTGAAAGTGCCCAGCAGGAGGCTGGCCAGCATGACCACCGGCGTCAGCCAGTAGAGCCGCTCGGAGAAGATGCAGGGCGTGAGGGTCATGAGGGCCATGGCGGAGAAGCTCCCCTGCCAGGTGCGCCAGTTCCCCCAGACAGTCCGCCACATGGCGGGCAGGAGGCACTGGCCGTTCTGGACGGCGTAGTGGGTATAGAAGCCGTAGGAGTAGTCGTCCGCGCTGGCCCGGGCATAGCGGCCCTCCAGGAGGACGGGGATCAGTGACGCTGCCAGCAGGAGCAGCAGGAGCACCGCCAGCGCGGTGCGCAGCCGTTTGCTGCGGTCTGAGTGATACAGGGAATTGGGTGGCGGGATCTGCTGCATAGGGACCTCCTTGTTGCCTATTGATAACGCCGCAGTTTCTTTAACGCTCTCATCTTTGTCTGGTTGATATTTTGTTTTGTGGAATGGACGATTCGTGCAATCTCTGCAGATGAATATCCGTGAAAGTAGATCAGAGTCAGGACTCTTCGTTCCTTTCTGGTTAGTTCCGGGCATGTGTCCAAAAGTTCAGAGAAATCAAGAGCTTCTCGCTCTCTGATAGATACTTCTAACCCAAGGCGCTGTGCTTCCGTAAGTTCTTCCCAGGATACCGGCGGCTCAGCCGTCTTATCCTTGGACGAAAGCAGTGAAATGTAAGCGTTGCGCACAGATTGCGCCAAATAGGCAACGATCGTACCGTCACCTTGAGAGCGAAGTGCGTCAAGATTCATCGCATGTATGATCTCGATGAACCGCAGGGTCAGCTCACTTTGTGCATCCTCCGAATATAGCCGTCTGCTGTAGTGTTTGAGCTGCGGTTCAAACCGTTGGATGAGGAAAAGCATGTCTTCTTGGCTTCCAGCTTGGGCACGTAGTATACGTTCACTGAACACCGCTTACACATCCCATCTTCGTAAAGATGAGAGTTAAAGAGCGGATTGTGCCCCAAAAGTAAACTTAGTTTCAAAAAAATCTACTTTGTACACTCTATTAGACAAGGAAATTCCAATTATGCAACCAGACTTCTATGCTGTAAAATGGTTCAAAAGTAAGAGAGAGGACATGAGTAGACTCATGCCCTCTCCCCTGTAAAGTGGATTCAATTGATGAAACTGATAGTGTTGATTTTGTTGCAGATTTGATGAAAGCTTGTCTTATATAAAAACAGCACCTTCTCTAAGGTATGGAATCTGCCAAGTCATATCTTTGTATGCTTAGTTTGCTTTCGATTTCAGAACGATGACCTGGCACAGTAACCGCCCCGTAGTAATCTCGGCTTCCGCACAGCGCAATTGTGTAGAAGCGCCGCCATCCAAAAAGAGGCCCTTCCATGCAGGATCATTGGTAGCATCGGAATCCTTGAGCCCCAGATAGGACTGGATCGCGCTTCTAAACTCAACATAATTTACATTCTTGGCAGTCGCGATTAGATATACCTTGTTCGTATCCAGGTTCACTACGATTGCACTCAAGCCCTCGTGATCGCTATTGACATCAACGGCTTTATTAACAACAGATACCCAGTTCTGATTACCAAGAGACATCGCTACGCCGCCCTGAGCCCAGGCTCTCGAATTTCCCTTAACACCAGGAAGATCCTCATAATTAGTGGCCTCCATATAGCCCATATAACTGCCAGTGTAGAAGATGGCATGCTTGCCGAC
This sequence comes from uncultured Oscillospiraceae bacterium, assembly GCA_944387205.1. GTDB lineage: Bacteria > Bacillota > Clostridia > Oscillospirales > Oscillospiraceae > Oscillibacter. The sequence continues at coordinate 6,136 of CALXDZ010000114.1, read as the reverse complement.
TGTGCTTACGCTTCCGTCACGGGGTTCATTTTTATTGTTCACTCCTCCGCCAACAGGACGGCCGCCACTAACTGCAATGTTTAGAATATTGTAATTATTATCATCGGGCTTCGTACTGGTGTACCACCCGCCATTGATTCCATACTCATTGGAACCCTTTAAATTAGACGTCTTGAGCAGCTGAGCGGGCCTAATATTGCTGGCATCCGTCTCAATAATGTGTAACGTCATACCATTCTCTGTAGCTTTATGATAGGTATACATTTCTTTTCCTCCGTTAAAATAAACAGATTTTGATGTCTTGTAAGCGCCTACGTAATATGAAAGAAATTGTTGCCCGTGAAAAGTAAACTAGAAACAGGAGGCTACTATGAAACTTCACTGTCGCTTGAACCGCCTTTGGTGCATCCTACCTATGTGTGCTTTTATTGCCGCATTTTTTATCGGATGTACCATCAGCCGGTCAGATTCCGTTCCGTCTTCTTCGTCCGAGCCGCTGCCCGCGGCCACGCCGGCTCCCACCCCCCGGACACTGATGGAGGGGATCGCCCCCATGCCCATCGCCTCCAGCTACATAACCTACTATGCAATACAGACGGACGGCACACTGATCGGCTGGGGAGAAAATCTGCGCGGACTGATCAACTATCCGGATTCTTTACCGAGCTATGAAGATGCCGTTGTCATGATGGAGGATGTGGCAGCCGTCTATGCCGGGGATTGGGTCACATTGATTTTGTGTTCCGACGGCACACTCTGGGGGGTGGGCTCCGGGCTGTTCGGTCTTTTGCCTGAAAGGGCGGCTTCGCAGGATGCGTATGACCCTCTCTTTCTGATGAGCGACGTGGTTATGGCCGCCGTTTCCTCCGAGAGCGCCTGCGCCCTTCGCTCTGATGGCACGGTGTGGAGTTGGGGCGGCTCGGAGGGATTTCAGCCGGAACAGATCCTGGAAGGTATTGTAAAGATAGCGGCATATTCCAGCGGCCACTATGCCCTGGACATAGCCGGCACCCTCTACGTCTGGGGATCGCTCCTGCCTCTGGAAGTAGACCGGAACGAATGCTGGTTGACTCCCCAGCCTATTTTGGAGGGCGTCACAGACATGGCCTCCACTGGTCGCCGGCTTCTGGTGCAGAAAGAGGATTCCAGTCTCTGGCGGATGGGCTGGTGGGAGGGGTATCAATATCAGCCGCTGGAGAAGTGGATGGACAATGTGGTCTACTTCACTGCGGATCTCGCAGTTACCGGGGATCACACACTTTGGTACTTGGCCTCAGATACCCCAAGCATGATCATGAACAATGTGGCCTGCGCAGTAAATGGTGAACAAGGAATTTTAGCTCTGGACTGGGATGGTGGGCTTTGGATGCATCCCCAGGAGGGCGACGGCTCTGCCGATGCGGTACATCTGTGTGATGATATTTGGATCCCAGAGTCTTGGTATTCACAGCAGCAATCCCGCAATACGGATTGAGGAAACTGCTTAAGTACTTGAAAGCCCAATAAAAATGAGATCACAGAATGGAGAGGAGAGTAGATTTATATGAGGCGAAATGCAGCCATTGCAATCCTATCTTTGCTTGTATCATTCTTATGTTCTGCCTGCGCGCCCGCAGCTCCCAGCGACCAAACCCCTGAATTCTTGAATGACATTGGAAAAACACTCATCGAATTAAAAAATGAGCATCCGGAAGGCGAATTGATTGTAAGGCCGGGTGGATTCCCAGATAATGCCGCTGTATGTTTTGGGGAACCGGAGACGGAATTTGCTTATTACTTTTTTGGAACGCAGGGCGGCGATGCTGAAAAGGTCATGAGCGAATGTGAGGATCAACTGAAATGCGCTGGTTTTCTCACAACCGCAGACATACTTTTTCCAGACATGGAAAATGACATGTCCTTTGAAGATTTCTTTTCCTTGATCGGGGTTGACGATTATGAGTACCTGGTAGGGGAAGAGGTGCGAACTGGAGAAGGTTGGCTAATCTTCATGTATAGAGATATGGAAGTCATGGTGAACACAAACGAAATTACTCCTGGCGGCGGCTGGAATTTTACAGGAGAAGAAGTCGTGAAGCGTAATGCTCCAGTGTCTATTGCAGACCCAGAAATATCAAATACCAATCAGGACATAGCCGATGCGGTTATGTTTGATGAAGCCATGTCATGAAAACACATTATTCAGATGGTGTATTTATTTCTTAAATTTTTGACAGGCTGCCCGCTGTCTATATTGGCAACGGGCAGCCTGTCGATACAAATAGCGGCGCTGTTTTCCACTTCGCAAATTATCATGTGGATTGTGCGCATATCTAACAGAGCTTCTTTGGAGATCTTATCTGCTTATAAACATTATTTCAGATAATTACCCAGGTACACAAAGGTTGCTCCGGTTGCCGGATATGAATACGTATCTACCCAAGAATTCGGATTTTTGCCGTCTAACGAGTTTCCTGTATGAATAACGGTAGCTTTTTTGTTCTTGGTATCTACAGAAACTACAATGCCGGTATGCCCATATTGAGAGCCGGAAGATCCCCATTTGCTATGTCCACCAGCTACGCTAAAAATCCCTGGTGCTTTTGGAGTACTATCAATTGCGAGACCATAATTATTCGCGAGATTTGCGACTAAATCCTTGCCATTTCCGGATGTAGACTTCAGTGTGGTATATGTATCAATATAATGATGGTCGTGGAGGAACCACCATTTGATGATCTAGTGCCCGATATGCAGGTTGACAATTTTGGAGTAATTGAAATTGCCGTTGAGAATGGCTTGATTTCCGGGTACACGGAGACGAAATTTTATCCTGCAGAGTCTTTTACCAGAGGAGAAGCGGTTGCTACAATATCAAGAGTCCTGACCCTCTTAGAACGAAGCCAGGAGCGATAAATTTGAAAACATACATCTTAACACTACCCTTGTAAGCTCTCATATCCATCAAAAAAGCGGCCCAAGTTTCGACTTGGGCCGCTTGAAGCAAATCAGGTCAGGTAAACACAGGAAGCTGTACCATAGTAATCATGGCTCCATTTCCATGAAAAACACTACCAATTAAATATTTTTATTTCGTAGAGCGACAATACTACAGAGAGAACGATTGGCTTTTGAGTTATATATAGTCACCTTGTTGCCGAAATCGTTCAGCACCTTCATCTGGGTAGAATCGCCTCCATCCAAAAGGATCCCCTTATAGCGAGAGCTTACACTGGATCCCTCGGGAATGTCAAAATACTCCATAATTGCATCCCGGAAATCCTGCTGAGTAATGGTTTTCTTCGCAGAAGGATCTTTAGTAACAATTAGATGAACTCTCGTGGTCGTCAAATCTGCCACCAGTGCTGTCCAAGCATTTGCAGCCTGGTCTTCCGATACACTTTTTCTATTCGTCCACTCCCGTTTGCCAAGAGACAGTGCGATGCCACCCTGGGCCCAGGACTTCGTATTTGTGACACCGACAATGTCAGTCGCACTTTCAGCAATAACCTCTTTGAGCGTCTTGTTTGCCCCATTATAAAAGATTGCCGCATCACCGACGGTCTGGGCAGTTCCATCTCTGGGTGGATCTCCATATGTTGCACTACCAACAGGTCTGCCGTCACAGTAGGTAATGTTGAGTAGTCCACGGCCAATTTCTCCAGATTCGCTCAAATTAAACCATCCACCGTTAATCCCATAATAAGTAGAATCAACAAGGCTTTTCTTTTTGTCCAGAGTAAGTAGCTGGATATTTGTAGCCGGAGTATCGTAGACATACATTGCATCAGGCAGTTTTGTGGTGTAATAGGAATTCAAGGACATATTTCATACCTCCATATTTTTGACTCGGCCAAGTCTATTTTTATAGAGATACAAATGAGTCCCTAAAGTAAACGCTTTTTTAAGTTAAGCATCCAGTCTATTTAATTTCTTCATGTTGGAACCCATATTCTCTCGGCAATTTCTTTTGGGGAACCATCCGATTCAGTGGTCCACAGAACCCCGTCCTGATCTGTATAGAGCAGGCAGTTCCAGCCGGACATCCATTCCACGGAGGAAACGTTCTCCGCGAGCCTACGGAGCTCATAGCCGTCCGCCCTGTCCGGGGACTCCGTCATCTCCCACAGGGTGCCGTCATTTTGCAGCAGGAACCGCCCCTTCAGGCCCCGGACATTCTCCAGGACGGGCGTCCCCGTTCCCTCATCCAGCTCCGTCCCGTACCGCCAGACAACGCCGTCCTCCTTCTGCACCAGGAAGCAGCCCTCTGGCCCATGGCAGGCATCCAGCACGCCCTCCATGAGCTGCCGCTGGGAGATGTCGCTGGTGCCGGACTCCCGCTGGACCGGCTGCCACTCCCAGAGGGTGTGGTCCTCCTTCACAAACAGGCCGCCGGGGAAAATCTCGCAGGCGGCGGACAGCACCTGGTCCGCAATACGCACCGGATCCCGCCAGCTCTCCTCCCCCAATGGATCTCCCCAGGCCCACAGGGTGCCGTCCCGCTTGACCATGACGAAGGTCTCCGAATACTGGACGATGGAGGCCACCCCCTCCATCAGGGGCACAAAGTCGGGAACGTAGGTGCCGTGATAGGCCCCCGGCAGCAGGCAGCCCGACTCGCCTGTTCTCCCCCAAAGGGTTCCCTGCCGGTCGATGGCATAGGTGGCCCACTGGCCGGCATAGACCGCCGCCATGTTCGGCAGGAGCTCCGTAACGCTGCCGTCCCGCTCCAGCTCCACCAGGGTGCCGTCATCCAGGATGGCGAAGCAGTCCGCCAGGGCGGAGACCGGCACCTGGGCCACCGGCAGCGCCCAGTCGGGGGACTGCTCTGCCGCCGACAGCGGGGTGAGCGTCAGCTGATCGCCCGATACTCTGGCTCTCACATAATCCCCGTCCTCGGTCAGCACCAAGAAGCCGTCCAGGTTGCGGGTGATCTGCGCCGCCTCCAGATCAACCCGAAGCGCCTCGGTGGCATCGTTGTTCCACAGAAAGCATGTTCCGGCCCCGTTGCGGTAGCCCCTGTCAAAAATCTCGCTGACATCGGATACTGCGGGGGTGTCCGGCAACTGGATGGGCTGTCCGGCCCGGTCAGGGATTTCGGCCAGGTACAACTCCCCCTCCGGCGTGAGGATCTGAAGCTTTTCCGTGCCGCTCGCCGCTGCGTCAGCTACCCCCTCGCAGAGCAGCTTCGGCTCCGTGCAGCCGCTCCACAGCCCAATTCCGTACAGTTCCCCGCCGGTGGTGACGGCATAGCTGCCCTGCCGAACCAGGCAGACGCCGTCCATAATGTGCTGGGGCGGGTAGTTCGTGCCATCCTCGGAAAGCGCACCGTTCCCTAGCTGGCCCTGGTCATTTTTTCCCCAGGTCCACAGGCTCCCGTCTGAGCGGACGGCCGCACCATTCCAGATATTTCCGCTGGCCGTGACCACGTCGGAGAGCACATACAGCCACCCGTCCTTGGTACGCGGCTCATCGTAGCCGGAGTCACCCGTGGTCCAGAGTTCGCCGTTTTCGTCCAGAACCAGCTGGCCGAACCGATAGCCCCAGACTGACTGGGCGCCTTCAAACACGGCGACACGCTGGCTATAGTCTTCGCCACCGTGCATTTCCCCCCAGGCCACCAAACTCCCGTCCTCCACTGCGTACCAGTCCCCGCCGCTGCCGGCGATGAGGGAGAGCTCCGTGGATACCGGGATCGAGAGCGGGGGAGATTGATCCGGGGACTGCTGGGGCGCCTCTGCCGCACACCCTGACGTCAGGGACAGGAATAGTGCGCCGGCGGCTGCGGCAGCTTCCAATCGCTTTATGCTTACAAATCTTTTCATGTGAAAACGCCTCCCTGGCAGTTGAGCAATCCGATAAGCTTTGAACCTGTTTACTTCTGTGTCCTTTTCCAGTCCTTATATACCATACCAGTATAAGAAAAGCAACGAAAGGGTGTATGAAATGGAAACAGAAATGACCTTATCATGGCTCAGTGATCTTGGCAAGAGTGTATTTGGCAGCATGGACGGCCTATTTTATACGCTGGTTGCCTTTGTGGTGATCGATTATATCACCGGCGTCTGTGTTGCCATCCATAATAAACAGCTGTCCAGCGATGTGGGTGCCCATGGAATCGCCAAGAAGATCGCTATTTTTGCGCTGGTGTCCCTGA
>CALXDZ010000113.1 GCA_944387205.1 uncultured Oscillospiraceae bacterium | reverse complement strand
GTAGTAGATGCCGGGGGAGCGGACGATCTGGGAGACGATGACGCGCTCGGCGCCGTTGATGACAAAGGTACCGGCCTTGGTCATCAGGGGGAAATCTCCCATGAAGATCTCCTGCTCCTTCATCTCGCCGGTCTCCTTGTTGCGCAGGCGCACCCACACCTTGATGGGGGCGGCATACGTGGCGTCCCGGGCCTTACATTCCTCCACATTGTACTTGGGAGGCTCATCCATGGAGTAGTCGATGAAGGAGAGTTCCAGATTGCCGGCATAGTCGCTGATGGAGGCTACATCCTTGAAGACCTCCCGCAGTCCTGTTTTCAGGAACCACTCGTAGGAGTTCTTCTGCACCTCCAGCAGGTTAGGCATCTGCAGGATCTCTTCATGGCGGGCAAAGCTTTTGCGCAGGGTCTTGCCGAAGTAGACGTCCTTGACCATCGTAGAAAAAACACCTCGATTTCATTGTCTGGAGCCGCCGCCGCAGGGGGACGGCTCCGGCTCAGGCTGCTGCTTTCCGTCAAACCATACAAAAAGGGCGGTGGAACACCGGGCGCGAACACCCGGATGCGTGGATAGAAATATTGCGATTTCCTCTTGCGCTTTCCGCCCTGCTGTGTTAAACTGACCACACAGTGGGGTGGAATCGGTAAACGCAGTCAGGAAGTTAAGAGCGTTTTAGTATACCATGGAATCACTGGAAAAGTCAACGGTTGTGTGGAGGAAATCTGGAGAAATCCAGATTTTTTTCATATCTGGAGCAAATAGAGGGACCGGAACAGGAGGAAGCAGGATGCACGACAGACGGGTGGCGGAGCAGATTGCGGAGGTGATCCGCCTGTGCGAGGATACCGATGGGCTGCTCATTGCCAACCGGGAGGGCGTTGTGGAGTTCCAGCGGGTCTTTGTGGACAACCTCTGGAAGTCCGGGGAGACGGTGGGGCTGCACATTTTTGAGTTGTACCCCGAGCTGGACGAGGAGAGCAGCACCATTGTCCAGGCCCTGAAAACAGGAAAGGCCACCTACAATGTCCTCCAGGACATCAACAACCGGCGGGGCGAGCGGGTGCTGCTGGAGTCCACCACCATTCCTATCGTGGTGGACGGCCGGGTGGCCTGTGTGGTGGACTCCTCCAAGTTCCACTCCATTGACCAGCGGATCATCCGGGGGAAGGGGGGCATCTCCACTCTGGACCGGATCATTACTCAGGACCCGGCCATGCTGGCGTTGAAGGAGCGGGTCCGGGATGTGGCCCAACTGGACTCCTCGGTGCTCATCTATGGCGAGACGGGCACCGGTAAGGAGCTGGTGGCCGAATCCCTTCACAGCGAGGGGCGGCGCTCCGGCAGGCCTTTTGTCTCCCAAAACTGCGCCGCCATCCCCTCCAATCTGCTGGAGAGCATCTTTTTCGGCACGGAAAAGGGCAGCTACACCGGGGCGCTCACCCGGAAGGGCCTGCTGGAGGAGGCCGACGGGGGCACCCTCTTTCTGGATGAGATCAACTCCATGGAGACCGGCTTGCAGGCTAAATTATTAAAGGTATTGGAGGAGAAAAAGGTCCGGCGGCTGGGAGGCAGCCGGGACATTCCCTTCGATGTGCGGATTGTGGCGGCGGTCAACGAGGAGCCCGCCCGGCTCATCAAGGAGCACCGCCTGCGGGAGGACCTCTATTACCGGCTGGGGGTGGTGCGCATCACCCTGCCGCCCTTGCGGAAGCGGGTGGGAGATATCCCCCTGCTGATCCGCTACTTTATTGACCAGTACAACCGGAAGATGAAGCGGCAGGTTCATGGGATCAGCGACCAGGCCCTCCGCCGCCTGGAGCGGTACAGCTGGCCGGGCAATGTGCGGGAGCTGCAAAACGTGGTGGAGGGAGCCTTTGCCTCCGCCCGCTCCGAGCTGCTGCTGTTGGACCACATGGAGGATGCGCTGGACCGGGAAACCGAAGAATCCCGGCAGCCCGTAAGCGGGGAGGAGCCGCTGGCAGAGGGCTTTTCTCTCAACAAGGCAGTGGAGCAATATGAAAAGGAGCTGCTGCGCAAGGCCATGGCCCAGTCTGCCTCCATCTCTCAGGCAGCCCGGCTGCTGGGTCTGTCCAGGCAGAATCTGAAATATAAGCTGCAAAAATATGACCTGTAAAAAATTTTGCACCAGCAAAAAATTTTGCGCCCCTCCGGCCAGAGAAATGGTTTGCTGGGATGGGAACAGACCGTCTTATATGCCGACGGAATGAGCGGATTTTTGCCCGCTCTCCGGGAAAAACGGTATATGAGACGGCTTTTTTATGCATGATGACAGATTTGGCATGAAAATTGCCCATCTATATGGGCGAAACAAGGAAACAGAAAGAGAGGAAGATCGTCATGCGTACCCTTCGCTATCACGGCAAGGTCGTCTCCATGGATGGGACCATGCGGCGGTATCAGGCCATCGGCACCCAGGACAGCAAAATCGTGTTTCTGGGAACGGACGAGGAGGGACTGGCCCAGGAGTGGGATCAAAAGGTGGACCTGAAGGGGGCCATGGTGCTGCCTGGCTTCAACGATACCCACATGCATCTGCTCCACTACGCTATGTTCCGGCGCAATGTGCCCCTGTTGGGCGTCAAGAACATCGACCAGGTGGTGGAGCGCTGCAAGGCCCGGATCGAACAAGAACACCCCGCCTACCTCATTGGCATGGGCTGGAACCAGGAGACCATGGAGGAGGGGCGGCTGCTCACCCGGGCAGATATGGACCGCATTTCCACCGAGATCCCGGTGTGTATGCTGCGGACCTGTATCCACATCGCCGCCTGCAATACGGTGATGCTGGAGCGCATCAAGGCTCTGAAGGATGTGGAGCCGGAGGTCATGGCTCTGGTGGACTTTGAAAACGGCATTTTAAGGGAGAATGCTGCCCGGCTGTACATGGACGTGCTCCCACAGGAGGACGACGCCTCGGTGCGCCAGCTGATCCGGGAGGGCCAGCGGGAGCTCAACGCCGCCGGTATCACCTGTATCCACTCCGACGACCTGATGGCCATCGCCGGTATAGATCCCATCCGGCTTATCGGAATTTTCCGGGAAATGGAGGCCGACGGGGAGCTGACCGTTCGGGTGTACGAGCAGTGCCTGGTGGAGCCGGAGGACTTTGAACGGCTCAAAGAAGTGCGCGGCGACCCGTCTGACCGGACCAGTCTGTTCCGCATCGGTCCCCGCAAGCTGCTCCAGGACGGCTCCCTGGGTGCCAAGTCCGCCGAGATGATTCACGGCTATGTGGATGAACCGGACAACCACGGCATCCCCATCTATACCGAGGAGGAGCTGTGCCGCCGTATCCAGGCGGCCCACGACATCCGCATGGACGTGGCCGTCCACGCCATCGGCGATCTGGCGTTGAAAAAGGTGTGCGACGCCATGGAGCAGGCCGAGCAGGCCAATCCCTGGCCGGACCACCGCCACGGTATTGTCCACGCCCAGACCACTACCCCCGCTCTGCTGGAGCGGATGAAGAAGC
>CALXDZ010000112.1 GCA_944387205.1 uncultured Oscillospiraceae bacterium | reverse complement strand
GGTCTCCCTGACCTTGAGTGCCGTGTTCCTGCGCCATACCCTGCAGAAGGTGGAGCGGGAGATCGGCACCGCAAAGTCTTGAGCGTTACTTCCGTAAAAAACCACCCCTGGACTTCTGGTCCAGGGGTGGTTTTTTATGGCGTGAAGCGCTATATGTTGGGAGCGTATCGGGAAAAAGCATACCAGGGCCCTTTCCCCATGCAAAAGCATGGCAAAATAAAAGAAAGGGAGAGGCCACTGGCCTCTCCCTTTTCCGCTTTTTCTTAAAGGTACTGCTTCAAACAAGCCTCAATGGCCTCCACAGCTTGGGCCTCGTCCGGCCCATCCACTGAAAAGGTCAGCGTGTCCCCCTGGCGGGTGGGCATCAGCATTACACCCAGCAGACTCTTGGCGGAGATGCAGATTGTCCCATTGCGCATGGAAATCGCGGAGGCAAATCCACTGGCAATATTGACTAGAGTCGTTCCGCCGCGAGTGGCCAGGGCGTTCGGATAGGTGATGACATACTGAAATTCTCTCATGCAGATCCCTCCGTTTGATGACAGCCGTTTCCTCTGACAAATGAATATAGGCGCCGGTTCCGGTGCACCGGACGGGACGAAAAAGAGATGGGCATGGACCCATTTCCAACCTTATCCAGTATAGCGCGGCAGCTGAAAAAAGTCATGAGCGGATTTATACAAAGGTTTTCATGTTTTTCAGGGCTGTCCCAATGCTTGTGACAGGTAAACGATTACGTTCCGGGGGATTCCGGAGGCGTTTTTGGCGGGGTCTCCGGCGGGACCTCTGGCTTTTCTCCCGAGGATGGGGGGGAGGGATCGCGCCACTTCTCCGGCGGGACTTTCCGCTGGGTCAGGCGGTACTGGACGAATTCCCGCAGCAGGGCATAGCACACCGAGCACAGGGGGATGAACAGCAGCATACCCACGATGCCCATAAGACTGCCGCCCAGGGTAACTGCCACCAGCACCCACAAAGAGGGCAGTCCCACGGAGGAGCCCACCACATGGGGGTAGATGAGGTTGCCCTCCACCTGCTGGAGGATCAAAAACAGCACCACGAACTCCAGGGCCTGAAGGGGGCTGACCATCAAAATCAGCAATGCACCCACCACGCAGCCGATGAAAGCGCCCACCATGGGGATCAGGGCCGTCAGGGCAATGAGCACGCCGATGAGGGGGGCGTAGGGCAGGTGCAGAAGCGTCATGGCCAGAACGAACAGCGAGCCCAGGATCACCGCCTCGATGCACTGGCCGGAGAGAAAGCTGGAGAAGGTGCGGTGGGCCAGCCTGGCCACAGACACCACCCGGTCCACCGCCCGCTCCGGCAGCAGGGCATAGAGCAGCTTGCGGAACTGGCGGGAGAGCTTTTCCTTCTGCATGAGCAGATAGATGGCAAATACCAGGCCGATGAAAAAGGTGGTCACTCCGGATACCACTCCGGACACCAGGGAGACCCCGCCGCCCAGCAGACTGGAGCCCCAGTCCTGAAGCAGCTTGGCGGCCTTTTCCGCCATGGCGCTCCAGCTGATGTCCAGACTGGTGAAGTAATTGTAGAGATCAAAGCGGTCCCACAGCTGGGTGATCTGAGCGGAGAGCTTATTGATGGAGCTGGGAATCTGAGCGACGATCTGTCCCGCAGCGGTGCCCACGCCGGGGGCGATGACGAAGGTGGCGAAGGTGAGAATAGCCAGTACCAGCACAATGGACAGCACCAGAGCCAAGGGACGGCGCAGCTTCTTCACCCGGGGACGGGAGGCGTTGGGGAAAAGGTGCTTTTCGATCTTGCGCATGGGCACGTTGATGATAAAGGCGATGGCGCCGCCCAGCAAAAAGGGTGTGACCAGCGAGACCATCCAGCCCACGGCGTTGCTCAGGTCCGACAGATGCTGCAGGGCCCAGTTGAAGGCCACACCGGCAAATACAATCCAAATCAAATGCTTGATGGTTTTCTTGTCCAGTTCCATAGCTTCCTTTCCGCCTATTTCAGCTCATCTAGTGTGACACCGAAGGTATTTCCAAATTGGGAGAAGAACCACTCCAGCTCCGGCAGGCCGAAGCCGTCCAGGGCGGTGCGCAGCTCCCGGGAGGCCTCAAGGAATTCCTGGTTGCCCGCGTGGAGCTCCTCGAGACACTTGAGGTAGGCCGAAAGCTTGTCGGCGGCCCGGACGATCTCACGGATCTGGGGGTCTGTCTCATGGAGCACCGGCTCATAGGCCGGGCGCAGCTCCTCCGGCAGTCCCTCCAGCAGTTTGTCCTGTGCCACCCGTTCCAGGGACTTGTAGGCGTCCCGGATGACGGGGTTATTGTACTTCACCGGAGTGGGCAGGTCACCGGTGAGGATCTCGGAGGCATCGTGGAACAGTCCGGCTACCGCGCAGGCGTCCGGGTCAATGGCACCGTGAAACACGTCCCGGCGGATGGTGGCCAGAAGATGGGCCAGCACTGCCACCTCATGGCTGTGCTCCTGAACGTTTTCCGGGAAGTTGTTGCGCATGAGCGCCCAGCGGGTGATGTACCGCATCCGGCTCACATAGGCGAAAAAGTAGTGTTTCATTCCTGTTCCTCCCTCAGGGCTCCCACCAGGGCGTCCCCCTCCACGGCGGTGATGGCCACGGCGCGCACCTGGTTATGGAGCCCCGGCTCATCCACCAGCACCTGGGTGTAGTTGGGGGAATGGCCCACACTGCGGCCATCCTTGTCCTGCTCAAAGAGCACGGGATAGACCTTTCCCACACAGCCGGCAAGGTAGGCCCGGCGCATCTCCTCCGCCACGGCGGCGGCCCGGTGGGCCCGCTCCTCCTTCACCCGGCGAGGCACCTGGGGCATTTTAGCGGCGGGCGTACCGGAACGGATGGAGTAGGGAAAGATGTGCATGGCGGCAAAATCACACCGGCGCAGGAAGTCCAGCGTCTGGGCAAACTCCTCCTCCGTTTCCCCGGGGAAGCCGGTGATCAGGTCGGTGGTGATGGCGGGACGGTCAAAATATTGTCTTAAAAGTGCAACGGACTGGAGATATCGGGCGGTATCATACCGGCGGTTCATCCGTCGGAGGGTCTCATCACAGCCGCTTTGCAGGGACAAATGGAAGTGGGGACACAACTGGGGCAGGGCCGACGCCCTGCGGCAGAAGTCCTCGGTGATGGTCCGGGGCTCCAGGGAGCCCAGCCGCAGCCGCAGAGACGGAGCGGCGGCGCAGATGGCCTCCATCAGGTCGATAAGGCTTTGGCCGTTTTTCAGGTCCCGGCCCCAGGAGGAGATCTCGATGCCGGTGAGGACGATCTCCCGATAGCCCTCCTCTGCCAAAGCGGCGGCCTGGGCCGCGGCCTCCTCCGCCGGCAGGGACCGGACGGGGCCCCTGGCGTAGGGGATGATGCAGTAGGTGCAGAAGTTGACGCACCCGTCCTCCACCTTCAGCATGGCCCGGGTCCGGCCCTCCAGTCCGCCGGCGGGCAGGGGTTCGAACACCCGCCGCTCCAGAGCCTTGTCCACGGACTCCAGGGGCCTGCGCTCCGCCACCGCCTGCTCCAGCAGGTCGAGAAACGCCCGCCGCTCCCCGGAGCCGGCCAGCAGGTCCACCCCCAGCTTCCGCACATCGTCGGGATGGGTCTGGGAATAGCAGCCGCACACCGCCACCACGGCCTCCGGGCAGATGCGTTTGGCCCGGGCGATCATCTGGCGGGACTTGCGGTCCGATACCGCCGTGACGGAGCAGGTGTTGACCACATAGGCGTCCGCCTGGTCCTCAAAGGGCACCAGGGTGTGGCCCCGGCGGCGCAGCTCCTGCTCCATGGCCTGGGTCTCGTATTGGTTCACCTTGCAGCCCAGGGTATAGATGGCAACTTTCATGGGAATCTCCTTGCTATTTGTGTGTTCAGCCGATATAATACTATGTCAGACTACCGCCTGCGAAAAAGGCGGCGGAAAGGAAACCGTATTTCTTTGTATTATATATGGGAATGCACGCCGGGGCAAGTCCCCGGTCAGGAAAGAGGGGTTTTTTTTGCATTATCTGGATCATGCGGCCACCACGCCCATCCCTGAGGCGGTGGCGGAGGAGATGTGCCGGGTGCTGCGGGAGGAATTCGGCAACCCCAACTCCCAGTACAGCATCGGACGAAGGACCCGCGACCTGGTGGCTCAGGCCCGCCGGACGGTGGCCGGGGCCTTGGGCTGCGAGGCGGAGCAGCTGAGCTTCACCTCCTGCGGCACCGAGTCGGATAACTGGGCCATTGAGGCCGCCCTGTGGCAGAACCGCCATGTGGGCCGCCACATCATCACCACGGCGGTAGAGCACAACGCCATTTTGGAGCCCTGCCGCTGGCTGGAGCAGGAGGGGTATGAGGTCACCCGCCTGCGCCCGGGGCAGGACGGCAGCATCACTGTGGAGCAGGTGGAGGAGGCTCTGCGGCCTGACACTGCTCTGGTCTCTATTATGATGGTGAACAACGAGACCGGCAACGTCTATCCCATCCATGATATCGCCCGGATGCTTCAGGAGAAAAAATCCGCCGCACTGTTTCACACCGACGCGGTGCAGGGCTTTTTGAAGGTGCCTTTCCAGGCCCGGGAGCTGGGGGCGGATATGATCTCCGTCTCCGCTCACAAGATCGGCGGTCCCAAGGGCATCGGTGCCCTCTACCTGGGGCCTAAAATACGCAATCCCCGGCCGCTGTTGCCCGGCGGCGGACAGGAGGGCGGCCGCCGCTCCGGCACCGAGGCCACGGCCCAGATCGCCGGCTTTGCCAAGGCGGTAGAGCTGCGGATGGACCATCTGGCGGACAAGCTGGAGCGGATGGCGCAGCTGCGGGACTACGCGGTGGAGCAGCTGACGGCCATCCCCGATCTGGTGGTGGTGGGCCGCAGCGACGCGCCCCACATCCTGGCGGTGTCCCTGCCCGGCTGGCCCAGCCAGAACATCGTCAACGACCTGGACCAGGCCGGCGTCTTTGTCAGTGCCGGCTCCGCCTGCCACCAGGGCAAGCCCAGCCATGTGGTTGCGGCCATGGGTCTGCCCAAGAAGGTCTCCGCCGGGGTCATCCGGCTGAGTTTTGGGCCGGAGACCACCCGGGAGGACATCGACGCGGCGGCCCAGGCCCTGCGTCAGCACCACGACACAAGATTCCCCATGCTGTAAGCTGGGATGAGAACAGGGGAAGAGGCATCCTGCGGGAGCCCCTTCCGCTGTTTTTCTGTACAACTTTACAAGGAGAGGAACCCAATCATGCTGCAACGTTTTCGCCGGGAGCCCGGCTTCTATCGTCGGGTCTGGCTGCTGGCCCTGCCGTTGATTTTGCAAAATCTTATCACCACATCCCTGGGCTTTGTGGACACCTTCATGGTGGGATTGCTGGGCAATGAGCCCATGGCTGCCGTTACCGCTGCCAACTCCCCCATCTTCCTGATCCAGGTCATCGTCTTTGGCCTGATGAGCGGTCTTACGGTACTGGTGAGCCAGTACTGGGGCCGGGGCGACGTGGACGCCATCAACCGCTGTATGGGCGTGGCCATGTATGTGGCCCTGGCGGTGTCCACCGTGATGGCCGCGGTGCTGTTTTTCCAGCCGGAGGCCGTCATGCGCCTGGTGACCCCCAACGCGGTGCTGGTGGAGCTGGGGATGCCCTATCTGCGGATCGTGGGCATCTCCTATATCTTCAACAGCCTCACCTCCGTCTATATCAGTATGCAGCGCAGCACGGAAAATCCGGTGCTGGGCATGAAGGTCTTTGCAGTCTCCATGCTGCTCAACACCTTTTTGAACTACTGCTTCATCTTCGGCAATTTCGGCGCCCCGGCCCTGGGCGTCACCGGCGCGGCGGTGGCCACGCTGAGCTCCCGGGTGGTGGAATTTCTCATCACGTTGGTCTACGCCCTGTGCAACCGGCGCATCCCGCTGCGCTTTTTCCAGCTGCTGCGGCCCGGACGGGAGATTTTGGGAAGCTTCGTCCGATACTCCACGCCGGTGGTGTGCAACGAGACCCTCTGGGGCCTGGGCACCACGGTGATGACCATGATCATGGGCCACATGGCCATCTCCACAGAGATGTTGGCTGCCTACGCCATCATGGGCAACATCGACAAGTTCTCCACCGTGGCCTGTTTCGGCCTGGCTGGCGCTACCGCCGTCATCGTGGGCAAGCGCATCGGCGAGGGGACCGGGAAGGAGGAGGTCTACGACCTGGGTGTTTGTCTGCTGGGGCTTGCCCTGGCGGTGGGCATCGCGGTGGCGGCGGCTTTGGCGGTGCTGCTGCCCACCGTGTTCATCCCACATCTCTACCCCCTGTTCCACCTCAAGGGCCAGGCGGAGACCATCG
>CALXDZ010000111.1 GCA_944387205.1 uncultured Oscillospiraceae bacterium | reverse complement strand
ATAAGAAAAATTGTCGGAGGGAGTGAGAGGTTTTGAAAAAAGTACTGCACTGGTTGGACGAAAATGTAGAGCAGTATCTGTGCGTCGTCCTTCTGGGAGTTTTTACCACCATCCTGTTTATCCAGGTGGTTATGCGCTATGTCTTTAACAATTCTCTTTCCTGGTCTGAGGAATTGGCTCGATATCTGTTTATCTGGCTGTGCTTTATAGGTGTCAGCTTTGGTGCCAAACAGATGAAGCACCTGAAGATCGACGTGTTTATCAATGTGTTCCCCAAAAAGTTCCGTCCTTACGTGATTGTTTTTGCAGATGTGATCGTGCTGGCGTTCTCTGGTATTATCATGTATGCCGCCTATGTTACGGTTGTCAGATATATGGCCCTTGGTACTGCATCTCCTGCCAACCATATCCCTATGTGGATCGTTCATTCTGCGCCTATCGTTGGCTATTTCCTCACTGCCATTCGGCAGATCCAGGCCATCATTTATCGCGTGAAGGGCCTGAAGGCACACGATATGAGCGCCTTTGAAAATTCTGATGACGAGGTGAGATTGTAATGTCAGCAGCGGCAGTTGCATGGATTTTGTTCATTTCCCTGATCGTATTTCTGATGCTGAACGTTCCGGTCGGCTTCGCCATCGGCCTGTCTGCCTTTGTGGCCATCCTGGCCGGAGGCACTCAGAGCGTCGGTTATCTGAGTCAGACCATGGTGGCTGGGTGCGACTCGTTCCCCATTCTTGCCGTACCGCTGTTCATACTGGCAGGTGAGCTAATGGGCAACGGCGGCGTTTCAAAACGAATTCTGAATGTATGTAACGCCTTCTTCGGCCGCTTTTACGGCGGTCTGGCCATCTGCACGGTGGTGTTCTGCATGTTCTTCGCAGCGGTCTCCGGCTCCGGCCCGGCCACCGTGGCCGCCGTGGGCGGCATGGTGGTGCCCACCATGCTCAAGAATGGCTACAGCAAGCCCTTTACCCTGGCCCTGATCGCCTGCGCCGGCGGCATCGGTGTTATCATTCCGCCCTCTATCCCCATGGTGTTCTACGGCACTACCACTGGTGCTTCCATCGGTGAGCTGTTTATGGCCGGCTTTATGCCTGGTATCCTGATCGGTCTGTGCCTGATCGCGTTCTGCTATTTTTACAGCCGGAAGCAGGGCTGGAAGGATTCCAACGCCAAGTTCTCCTGGAGAGTGGCCGGCCGGGCCCTGTGGGACGGCAAGTATGCGCTGCTCAACCCTGTCATCATTCTGGGCGGCATCTATGCCGGTATCTTCACTCCCACCGAGGCCGCTGCTGTGGCTTGCTTCTATGCGCTGTTCTGCGGCTTTGTGGTACATAGAGAGATGACCGTCAAGAGCTTTGTTGCCACCATGAAGAGTGCTGTTTCCACCATCGGCACCACCATGCTGATTGTGGGCTGCGCCACCTCCTTTGCCAAGGTGCTGAGCATCACCGGCGCCCCCACTGCCATTGCCAATGCCATTGGCAGCTTCTCCGACAGCTGGCTGGTGGTCATCATGCTGATCAACGTGCTGCTGCTGTTTGTGGGCTGCTTCATGGACACCACGCCGGCCATGCTGATCCTGGCTCCCATCCTGATGCCCATTGCCACCGGCTTTGGCTTCGATATCATTCACTTCGGTATTATCATGGTGGTCAACCTGGCCATCGGCTTCATTACGCCGCCTCTGGGCATCAACCTCTTCGTTGCCGCCCGTGTGGGTGACGAGCCGCTGGGAACGGTCATCAAGGGCATCGTTCCCTTCATTCTCATTATGCTGTTTGACCTGGTGCTCATCACGCTGATCCCCGACATCTCCATGACGTTGGTCAATCTGATGCGGGCCTGATCGCAGCGGGGCCCCGTGCCCTGATTTTCAATCGTCCAAGAATCCCTCCCCCATCCTGCCCTTCCCGTGTATACGGTGCGCGGGATGGGGGAGCTGCTTTTTCGACAGAACTATGATTTCCGGTTTCTCAACCCGGCAAAAAATTTATTAAGGAGGGTACATATCTATGCCACATTATGAAAGTCCCCTTCAGGAGGCGGCAGAGCGCTGGCCTCAGACTCAGCTGTGGAATGACTCCTGCGGCATGGCTGACATTGACTTGGCTTTGCGGCGGGGCGGCTGCGGCGCCACGTCCAACCCGGTGATCGTAGGCAATGTCCTGCGCCGGGAGATGCATCTGTGGGAGGACCGTCTGCGGGAGATCATCGATAAGGATCTGGCGGACGGAACAGAGGATGAGATCTGCTGGAAGATCTCCAAAGAGGCGGGGTTAAAGGGTGCGGAAAAGCTGCTGCCCCTGTTTCGCCAGAGCGGAGGAAAGAAGGGGTGGCAGGCTATGCAGGTCAACCCCATCTATTACCGCAGCGTGGAAAAAACTGTGGCCCATGCCCAGGAGCTCAGCTCCATGGGGGAGAACATCCTCATCAAGATGCCTGTGTCCACCGCTGGTATCAAGGCCTTGGAGGAGTGCACCTATCGGGGCATCTCCGTCAATGGCACCGTGTGCTTTGGTGTGCCCCAGGCCATCGCTGTGGCGGAGGCCATTGAGCGGGGCTACCAGCGTCGGGAGCAGGAGGGTTTGCCCACCGACAAGCTCTTTTGCAGCTGCACCATCATGACCGGTCGGGTGGACGACTATATGAAGCGCCTGGTGGCCGAGCGGGAGACTCCCATCACCCAGGAGTATCTGGATTCCTGCGGCGAGGCCATCTTCAAGAAGATCTACGGCATCTACCGCCAGCGGGGCTACCGGGCCAAGCTGCTGGTGGCCAACAACAACAGCCACTTCCTCTGGAGCCGCTTTTTGGGCGGCGACATCCTCATGACCGTCAACCCCCTCTGGTGGCGGAGAATGGAGGGCGCCCGGCTGGAGCTCCACGAGACCATCGATGAACAGGTGGATCCCCTCATCGTGGAGGAGCTGCTGGACAAGATCCCCGAGTATCGCTCCATCTATCTGGAGGATGGACTGCGGGTAGAGGAGTTCAACCACTATGGCGCCTTCAAGGCCACTATCAACGAGTTCCTCACCGGCTGCGATGCCTTCAATGTCTATCTGCGGGGCTTTATGCTGCCCTGAGCCAAAACTGGTATATCAATTTTAAGGAGGTCGTTTTCCATGAAAGGTGTTATGAAGTATCAGGACGGTCCCGGTCATGTGGAGCTGCGGGAGATTCCCGAACCCACGCCCGGTCCTGGCCAGATCAAGATCCGGGTGGAGTATGCCGGTATCTGCGGCTCCGACCTGCATATCTATGACAGCAACATCGCCATCACCACCCGTCCTCCCGTGGTCATCGGCCACGAGTTCTCCGGCGTGGTGGCCGAGGTGGGCGAGGGCGTCACGGACTTTAAGCCCGGCGACCGCATCGTGGCCGAGGCGGTGTATCACTACTGCGGCAAATGCAAGTACTGCCGGGACGGCTTTTACAACCTGTGCGTTGACAAGCTGAGCTTCGGCTATGTCTACAACGGCGCCTTTGAGCGCTACACCATCGTGGAGCAGAAGAACGCCCACCACCTGCCCGACGAGATCGATCTGCTCAGCGCCGCCATGCTGGAGCCTCTGGCCTGCGTGTGCCACGGCGTCTATGACCAGTGCCATCTGGAGGCCGGAAACGTAGTGCTGGTGTCCGGCCCTGGTGCCATCGGCCTCATGGCCGCTCAGGTGGCAAAAGCAGAGGGCTGCGAGGTCATCCTCACCGGTACGGATGTGGATGAGGAGCGTCTGGATGTGGCCCGGAAGCTGGGCATCCATCATGTGGTAAACATCCAGAAAGACGATCTGAAGAAGCTGGTCAGCGACCTGACCGACGGCTACGGCGTGGATGTGGTGCTGGAGTGCTCCGGTTCCGAGGCCGGCGTCCGTTCCGGTATGGAGCTGGTGCGCAAGCGCGGCTGGTTCTGCCAGATCGGCCTCACCGGTAAGCCCATCACCTTTGATATCGAGACCATCTGCTACAAAGAGCTCCACTTCTCCGGCTCTATGGCTTCCCGGTATTTCAACTGGGAAAAGGGAATGGCGCTGCTGCGCCTGGGCCTAGTGGACCTCAAGCCCCTGGCCACCAATATCTTCCCCCTGGAGGACTGGGAAAAGGCCTTCCAGATGTTCCGGGAGAAGAAGGGGCTGAAGCTGATCTTCCAGCCCAAGGACGAGTAAAAAGAAAGGATATCCCAATTCAAAGCACCCGGCAGCTGATTCCAGCTGCCGGGTGTCATGGAATATAAGGAGGCGATAAGATGGAACTGGACAGACTGCCGGAGCAGCCGGAACACATTGGCATCGTAGTGGCGGATATGGAAAAAGCCCGGGCGGAGATCCGGGCGTTGTACGGCCCCTTGCCTGGCCTGGATTTTGTTTATGAGTTCAAGCCGGATACGGTTTGGACCGATGGAGTGAAGCTGGAGGGACCAGCCAAACTGCGCCTGTGCATGATCCAGTGGATCAATGGAATGAAAATGGAGCTGATGGAGCCCATGTTCGGCGGCAACTGGGAGCATCCCAAGTTCCTGGAGGCCCACGGGGGCGGGCTGCACCATGTGGCCTACTACACCAAGGAGCATTTTTCTGCGTACCGCCAGCTCCTTTTGAACCAGGGGGCCCGGATCCTCTTTGAGTCGGAGACGGAGGACGACCGGGGCTACCGCCGGTGCTGTTATCTCCAATGTCCGGAGAGCCGCTTCGTGGTAGAGATTGCGGAGCCGCCAAAGCCATTTCCCAATCAAAAGATATAGACCTCCTGAGAAAAAGCCGCAGGGCCCTCCCGGAGTCTTCCGGGAGGGCCCTTTTGGAGAGAAAGAGAAGAAGAAAGCAAAAGTTAGATCCGAGCCACGCCGCTCTTTCGGGCAGCTTCGGCCACGGCCTTGGCCACAGCGGGACCGACCCGGGGGTCAAAGGCGGCGGGGATGATGTAGTCGGCGTTGAGCTCCTCATCAGAGATCAGATCAGCCAATGCGTGGGCGGCAGCCACCTTCATCTCCTCGTTGATGTCGCTGGCGCGCACGTCAAAGACACCGCGGAAGATGCCGGGGAAGGCCAGCACGTTGTTGATCTGGTTGGGATAGTCGCTGCGGCCGGTGGAGACCACGGCGGCGCCGGCAGCCTTGGCCTCGTCGGGGAAGATCTCCGGCGTGGGGTTGGCGCAGGCGAAGATGATGGGATCCTTGGCCATGGAACGGACCATGTCCTGGGTCACGGCACCAGGGGCGGACACGCCGATGAACACGTCGGCGTCCTTCATGGCGTCGGCCAGGCCGCCCTGGATGTTGCGGGGGTTGGTGACCTCAGCCATCTCCTCCTTGATCCAGTTCATACCCTTTTCACGGCCCTTATAGACAACGCCGGTCCGGTCGCACAGGGTCACATCCTTGGCACCGGCGGACAGCAGCAGCTTGGTGATGGCGATGGCGGCGGCACCGGCGCCGTTGACAGCGATCTTGATGTCCTCCAGCTTCTTGCCAACCACCTTCAGGGCGTTGGTCAGGCCAGCCAGGGTGATGACGGCAGTGCCGTGCTGGTCATCGTGGAAGATAGGAATGTCGCACTTTTCCTTGAGCTTGCGCTCGATCTCAAAGCAGCGGGGAGCGGCGATATCCTCCAGATTCACGCCGCCGAAGGAACCGGAGATCATGTAGATGGTGTTGACGATCTCGTCCACATCCTTGCTCTTGATGCAAAGAGGGAAGGCATCCACGCCGCCGAAGGCCTTAAAGAGGACGCACTTGCCCTCCATAACGGGCATGCCGGCCTCAGGACCGATGTCGCCCAGGCCCAGAACGGCGGAGCCGTCGGTGACCACCAGGCACATGTTGTGGCGGCGGGTCAGGTCGTAGCTCTTGTTGATGTCCTTCTGGATCTCCAGGCAGGGCTGGGCTACACCGGGGGTGTAGGCCAGGGACAGGTCGTCCTTTGTGGCCACGGGCACCGTGGCAATGACTTCGATCTTACCTTTCCACTCACCGTGGAGTCTCAGAGATTCTTTTGCGTAATCCATAGGATTTCGCCCCTTTCATATGTTTTGATGTTTCAACGACCGCGTCTTGGGGAGTTACGCCATGGCGTGTGGGAGCGTGGAACCGCCGTAGGGCATCACCAGGACACCGGCATCCGGGCCCAGCTTCTGGAAGGCGGCATCCAGGGCCTCCTGTACGCTGGCATAGGGCTTGAGGAAGATACTGGAGACAAAGTCCGGCTCCAGGTCGCTGACCAGATAGATGTCGGCATTTTGCAGCACCATGGCGATGGCGGCTGCCTTGTGCCCGCCCAGCTGGAAGTCCCGGCCGATGCGCTCGATCATGGATTCGGGGGAGGGAGAGGTGGTCATCCACTCCTCAAAGACCCGTTCGCCCAGGCCCTCCTTGCAGGAGCCCACCAGGATCACCACACCGCCCTTCTTTACGGCGTGCTTGGCGTTGTCCAGAGCCTTCTGGGTCTGGTAGAGGTTCAGGTCCTTGGGCGCACCGCCTTGGGAGACGATGACGATGTCCTCCCGCTGGGGGATCTCCTTGCGGTAGAGGCTGTCCAAAAACTTGCAGCCCTCCCGGTGGGCGGCGGTCACGTCGCCGGCCACGGCCTTGACGATCTTCTTGTGCTCATCCAGCACCACGTTGAGAATGAAGTCCACACCGCACAAAGCGGCGGCCTCTTCAATGTCTTCCCGGACCGGATTGCCGGCGATCCGTCCGGCGCAGGCCTCCTCCTGGACCATCCGCTGGTGGTTGCTCTGGATGGCGTCCCGAGTGGAGACGCCGGGCATGATGGCCTTGGCGCCGCCGGAGTAGCCGGCGAAGTAGTGGTACTCAATGTTGCCCAGGCAGATACGGCGGTCCGCCTCAGCGACCACCCGGACGATGTCCACGGGGGTGCCCCGGCTGGTGGTGCCAAGATGGACCACATCGCTGACATCACCGTCCGCACAGCGAATCTCCTGGAAGGCCCGGTCGCCGGCTAGATGATGACGCTCTTCGTCGGTGTGTTTGCGGTGGCTGCCCAGGGCAAAGACCAGAGTGATGTCCTCTGCCTTCACGCCGGCGGCATACAGCTCGTCCAGCAGGGCGGGCATGACCGTATAGGTGGGCATGGGGCGGGTGATGTCGCTGGTGATGATGGCGATCTTCTCGCCGGGCTTGACGATCTCCCGCAGCGGCGGAGTGCCGATGGGGGCGGACAATGCCCGGCGCACCTCCTCTTCGCCCATCAGGCCATGCGGCACATCGTTGGGCGTCAGGATACCCCGCAGGTTCTCCTCAGGGATCTCTACGGCTTGCACGCCCTTGCCGAAGCCTAATTCGATTTTCATATCTGTTGCCTCCTGTTCGGGTTGAGCGGCACGGGAAAAAGCGGGGAAAGGACCGCGGCGGATGGATGATCCGCCGCGATCCTTTGGATTCTTCCCTCCTGCTTGCCGCAGGGCGGCCGCGATCTTTCAGCGCCAAGGGGCGCTATTGTTCGTGGGAAGGGACTGGTAGATTAGGCCCAGATCTCCTCGTCGGAGGGCTGAGTGGCGCCGGGGCGGACCTTAGCGATCCGGCTGACGTTGAACAGGTGTCTCCAGCTCAGGTTCTCGCTGATGGAGTTGTTGCCCCAGGAGCCGCAGCCCAGAGTGGTGGTGGCGGAGAGGCTGTTGAAGAAGCTGCCGCCGTTGTTGGTGGAGCAGATCTGGTTGATGAGGAAGCGGGACACGGGCAGGACCTCGGCAGCATAATCGATGTGGGCGTCGTTGTTGGAGTGGATGCATACGCTGTGACCCTTGCCTTCCACGTTCAGGTTGGCGTTGGCGATGGCCACGGCATCCTCCCACTTGTCATAGCTGTAGGCGGCGATGCAGGGGCACATCTTCTCCTTGGAGAAGGGCTCGTCAGCGCCGGCCTTGTCCACCTTCACCAGCAGGACCTGAGTGTCGGCGGGAACGTTCAGGTGAGCCATCTCAGCGATGCGCAGAGCGCTCTGGCCAACGGCGTCCTTGTTCATCTTGCCGCCGGGGAAGATGCAGTCACGCAGAGCGTTGATCTCCTCGGGCTTCTCCACATAGTAAGCGCCGTTCTTCTGGAAGGTCTTGACCATGTCGTCATACATGGCAGCGGGGGTGATGGCGGTCTGCTCACCGGAGCAGATGATACCGTTGTCGAACTTACGGCCGGCGATGATCATGGGAACGACCTTCTCCAGATCCACATCGTCGTCGATGATGCACTGGACGTTGCCGCCGCCCACGCCGAAGGCGGGCTTGCCGGAAGCATAGGCAGCCTTGACCATGCCGCCGCCGCCGGTGGAGATGCACACGTCGCACTGCTTCATGATCTCGCCGGAGATCTCGATGGTGGGCTCAGCCACGCACTGGAGCAGATCGGCGGGAGCACCCAGCTTGACGATGGCTTCCTGCATCAGCTCGCAGGCACGGGTGGAGCACTTCTTGGACCGGGGATGGGGGCCGACGATGATGGCATTGCGGCCCTTCAGAGCGAACATGGCATTGCACATGGGGGTAACGATGGGGTTGGTGGTGGGGGTGATAGCGCCCACAACGCCCATGGGCTTGGCAACCTCGGTCAGGCCCAGCTCAGGCAGCTCGCGAATGATGCCGACGCTCTTGCCGCCCTTCATGTCGTTCCAGATCACGCGGGCCTTGCCCTTGTTCTTGTTGACCTTATCCTCGTAGACACCCATGCGGGTCTCGTCCACGGCCATGCGGGCCAGAGGCTCGGCGTTGTCAAAGATGGCCTTGGCCATAGCCTTGCACAGCGCATCCACCTGCTCCTGGGTGTAGCCTTCGATGACAGCCTGGGCAACACGGGCCTTTTCAATCAATTCTTTTACATATGCTGCTGCTTCCATTTGTATGACCTCCATCAAAAATATAGTGTATCACAGGGGTTAGCTTGATTCAAGATGGGAAACGTGCTCACGAGAGGCAGGCGGTTTCCTCCATGACCCGCACCGCTCCGCCGAAGCAAAGCGATGCGGGTATATGGCGTTTTACAGGCCCAGGCGCTCCACGCGCAGCTCCTCTTCGGGAGTGAAGTTGTTGACGGGCGTATAGCCGGGCAGAGGCATGATCTTCTCGTGGATGGCATCGATGAACCAGGTCTCGTTGGGGAAGTACTGCTCCTCCATTTCGGGGCAGGGAGTGATCCAGTTCTTGCAGCCCAGGACGATGGCGGGGGCATCCAGATCATCGAAGGCCAGGGTATTGATGTGCTGGGCCATATCGTTGAGGTGATTGCCGCGGGCGCAGGCGTCGGAGGCCAGGATGATCTTGCCGGTCTTCTTCACAGAAGCCAGGACCTTCTCGTAGTTGAAGGGGACCAGGGACCGGGCGTCGATGACCTCAGCCTCGATGCCGTACTTTTCAGAGAGGATATCGGCGGCCTTCAGAGCCTTGTACAGCGTGGCACCGATGGTCAGGAAGGTGATGTCCTTGCCCTCGCGCTTGATGTCGGGCTCGCCCAGGGGGATCTCATAGCTCTCAGTGGGAACGCCGCCCTCGTGGAAGTCCTCGCCCTTGTCGTACAGAAGCTGGCTCTCGAAGAAGACGACGGGATCGGTACCGTTCAAAGCAGCGGCCATCATACCCTTGGCGTCGTAAGGCGTGACGGGGAAGACCACCTTCAAGCCGGGCACATGGGCGGGCAGAGCAGTCCAGTCCTGAGAGTGCTGAGCGCCGTACTTGCGGCCCACAGAAACACGCAGAACGATGGGGAGCTTGAGCTGACCGGCGGACATAGCCTGCCACTTGGCCAGCTGGTTGAACACCTCATCACCGGCGCGGCCCATGAAGTCACAGTACATCAGCTCAATGACCGCACGGCCACCGCACATACCGTAGCCCACGCCGCTGGAGACAATGCAGGACTCGGAGATGGGGGAGTTGAAGAGACGATTGAAGGGGATGGAATCGCTCAGACCCTGATACACGCCATAGGCGCCGCCCCACTCGCGGACGTCCTCGCCGTAGGCGACCAGGGTGGGATCCTCATAGAACTTGTCAATAATGGCTTCAAACACGCCGTCGCGGAAGCTGAACTGCTTGAGCTTGGAGACGGGCTGGCCGTTGACCACGGAGGCGCGCTCCTTCTTGGCGATCTTCTGGACACGGGGATTCTCCTCCTTGGGAGTGAGGACCTCCACAGGCCAATCGGCCATCTTTGCCACCTTCTCGTTGTTGAAGGTATAGCGGGCAATGGCATCGGGGTCTTTGACCAGATCCAGGCGGGGGGAGATCTCCAGGTCCTTGGCCACCTTCATGATCTCGGTGATCTCAGCCTTGATCGCCTCATTCATGGCGTCGATGTCGGCGTCGGTGCAAACACCGGCGTCCACCAGCTGCTGGCGGAAGACCTTGATGCAGTCGATCTCGGTCCAGGCGTCGATCTCCTCCTTGGAACGATAGGCGTTCTGGTCAGAAGTGGAGTGGCCGCCCAGACGATAGGTCAGGATGTCCAGCAGCACGGGACCCTTGTTCTCCTTCAGGAGCTTCATCTTGCGCTTGTAGACGTCGATGACGGCCAGGGGATTGATGCCGTCCACGCGCTCAGCGTGCATCTCGTCGGGGTTGATGCCGGCACCGATGCGGGCCAGCTCACCATAGGCCATGGTCTCGCCGTTGGTCCGGCCGCCCATGCCGTAGCCGTTGTTCATGAAGTTGAAGATGACCGGCAGACCACCCTTGTACTCGTCGGGCCACAGGGTCTTGAACTGGTCCATGGAAGCGAAGTTGAAAGCCTCCCACACGGGGCCGCAGCCCACGGAGCCGTCACCGCCGTTGGCCACGCAGATACCGGGGGCCTTGGCTTCCTTCTTGTAGAGGGCGGCGCCGGCGGCGATGCAGGGGGAGCCGCCCACGATGGCGTTGTTGGGATAGATGCCGAAGGGGACGAAGAACAGGTGCATGGAGTTGCCCAGGCCCTTGGCAAAGCCGTTCTCACGGCCGAAGAGCTCGCACATGAGGCCGTAGAAGAAGAAGGCGATGGCCTGGTCCTTCACGTTGGAGCGGGGCAGGTGCTTCTTGACCACTTCATAGGGCTTGCCGTCGAAGGTGGTTTCCATGACCCCCAGCAACTCCTGGTCGCTCATCTTCTGGATGGCGGACAGACCCTTGGCGATGACTTCGCCGTGGCTGCGGTGGGTGCCGAAAATGAAGTCATCCTTGCCCAGCAGATAGCTCTGGCCCACGGCAGCGGACTCTTCGCCGATGTACAGGTGAGCGGGGCCGGTGTAGGTGTAATCCACGCCGTTGTAGGACTTGGTCAGACGGACGGACATCAGCATGGATTCAAATTCACGGATGTACTGCATGTCGCGATAGATGCGCAGCATATCGTCCTTGGTAAATTCCTTGCCCTTGAGCTCGTCGGCGACCGTCTTCTGATACTGGTTGACAGGAATGTCTTTAAAATGGATCTTGCCCGGGGCCCGCAGCTCCTCCGGGGAATAGTACTGAATTTTAGACATGATTTCACTCCTTATTTTGTTAAGGGAATCTCTGCTTTCTTCAGAAGGGGTTCCCGAGCGTTACAGCTGTACGGCAAAGGCCGCCTCGCGAATGATTTCACTGACGGAGGGATGGGGGAAGACGATCTCCCGGATAGCGTCCACGGTCATTTCCTTCTCAATCATGATGCCGCAGGCCAGGATGAACTCGGAAGAATAGTTGGACATCACATGAGCACCCACCAAAGTCTTGTACTTCTTATCGAAGATAAACTTGGCGATGCCGTTTCCGCCCTCGTTCTCAGCCACATAGCGGCCGGCATAGACCATGGGCAGCTTCACCACAGCGGTGTCGATGCCGGCAGCCTTGGCCTGGGCTTCGGTCATGCCCACGCAGCCCACCTCGGGGTTGGTGTAGAGCACGCTGGGGATGGCCTTGAGACGCATCCGGTCCTTGCGGCCCAGGATGGTGTTGACGGCCACCTCGCCCATCCGGTAGGCGGAGTGGGCCAGCATGGACTTGCCGTTGCAGTCGCCTACAGCGTAGACGTTAACGGCGTTGGTGCGGCAGCACTCGTCCACCACGATGGCGCCCCGCTCCACCTGGATGTTGAGCTTCTCTACACCGCAGGTGTCGGCCACAGGCTTGCGGCCGATGGCCAGCAGTACCTTATCGCAGACGATCTTCTCTTCCTTGCCGTCCTTCTCATAGACCACGCCGTCGGGATCCACGCGGACCACCTTGGCGCCCAGATAGAACTTCATGCCGTCCTTCTCATATCCCTTTTGCAGCAGGGCGGAGATCTCATCGTCGATGGGGCCGGCGATCTTGGGCAGCATCTCCACCACAGAGGTCTCGCAGCCCACCACGCCGTAGTAGGCGGCCAGCTCCAGGCCGATGACGCCGCCGCCGATGACCACCAGGCGCTTGGGCAGCTCCTGGAGAGCCAGGGCTTCCCGGTTGGTCATCACGAAGCCGGAGGCGATGCCCTCCTTGACGCCGGGGATGGGAGGCACAGAAGCCTTGGAACCGGTGGCGATGATCAGGTTCTTGCAGGTGTAGACATTGCCGTCGGCCTCCACCTCGATGCCCTCGGCGCTGCGGCCGCGGATCATACCGGTGGTGTTGAGGACCTCCACGTGGTTGGCCTTCATAGCGGCGGCCACGCCGGAGACCAGGGTCTTGATGACCTTTTCCTTTCGGGCCACCACGGCCTTCTGGTCGATGCGGGAGCCCTCGCAGTACACGCCGTACTTCTGGCCGTACTCAGTGGTGTAGTGATAGATCTTGGAGGAGTTGAGCAGCGCCTTGCTGGGGATGCAGCCCTCGTTGAGGCAGGTGCCGCCCAAGGCCCGCTGCTCGATCAGCAAAACCTTCAGCCCGGCATGACCGGCGCGCTCCGCGGCCACATAGCCGCCCGGGCCGCCGCCCAGGACGATCACATCATAAAGCATTGTGTTTTCCTCCTTTTATTTCGCCAGGAGAAGATCGAAGTTCTCCAGATTCCGGCCCAGAGCCTGCAGGAAGCGGGAGGCCGGTGCGCCGTCCATGGCCCGATGGTCATAGGTCAGGGACAGGTTGATGGCGGGATAGAACTCAGGCTGTCCGTTCTTCATGCGGACTTTGTATTCGATGTTGCACACGCCCAGGATACCGGTCTGAGGCGGGTTGATGATGGGGGTGAAGGAAGTGATGCCGAAGGCGCCCAGATTGGACACGGTGAAGGAGGCACCGGAGAGCTTGGCCGGATCGATGTTGCCTGCCTGGCAGGCGGCGGCCAGCTCCTTGGCCTGAGCGCTGAGCTCGTTGAGGCTCAGCTTCTCGGCGTGCATGATGGTGGGCACCAGCAGACCTCTGGGGGTATCCACGGCCATGCCCAGATTGACGGTCTTGAAGATCTTCATCTCGTCGTCGCTGTAGTGGGCATTGAGCTCGGGGAAGTCCAGAATGGTGTGGGCCACGGCGTACATCACCATATCGTTGAGGGTGATGGAGCCCAAACCTGCCTTCTCGCCGCCGGCCTTGACCCGGGCACGATAGGCCTGGATGGCGGAGGCGTCGGCGCAGCTGTTGTGGGTCAGCTGAGCCATGGTGGACAGGGAGTTGTGCATGTTCTTGGCGATGATCTTGCGCATGTGGCTGTTGCGGACCACCTCGTAGTCGCAAGCGGCCTGAGCGGCAGGTGCAGCGGGAGCCGCAGGCGCCGCGGGAGCGGCGGCAGGAGCCGGTGCCTTGGTGCCCAGATCGGCGGTGGTGACGGCGCCGGAGAGACCGGAACCCTGCTCCGTGCCGGTGGCAAAGGGCTTGGCGGCGTCGGTGATGTAGGGGCCGGTGAAGAGCATGGCCTCGATGTCACGCTGGATCACGCGGCCGTAAGGACCGGTGCCCTTGGCGAAGCGGTAGTCAATGCCCTTGGCCTCGGCCATGCGGCGGGCCCGGGGAGAGATATGGATGGCGGCCAGCTCCGCGGCGGTGGCGGGAGCGGCGGCAGGGGCTGCAGGAACCGCAGGCGCGGCAGGTGCCGCAGCGGGGGCGGCAACAGCTTCAGCAGCAGGCGCTGCTGCATCGCTGTAACGATAGCTGCAGCCGGCAGGGCCCATCACGCAGACTACCTTCTTGACGGCGATCTCGTCGCCCTCCTCGCCGATGGTCTGGAGGACGGCGCCGTCCGCCTCGGCCTCCACGTCGAAGGTGGCCTTGCCGGTCTCAATGGCAAAGAGATAGTCACCCTTCTTGACGGTGTCGCCTTCCTTGACATACCACTTACTCAAAATGGCGCTCTCCTCAGAGAGGCCCTTCTGGGGCATGCGAACGAAGGTGACGCCCTCAGGGGCAGTTTCCGGGGCAGCTGCGGCAGTAGGTGCCGGCGCGGGAGCTGCCGCAGGGGCGGCAGGAGCGGGGGCGGGAGCTGCGGCAGGCGCTGCACCGTCGTCCAGGGTGAAGCTCTCGCCAGCCTGGCCCACGACGCAGACCACGGTCTTGACAGGGATCTCATCGCCCTCGCCGCCGATGGTCTTCAAAACCACGCCGTCCTCTTCGGATTCCACATCGAAGGTGGCCTTGCCGGTCTCGATGGCGAAGAGATAGTCGCCCTTCTTGACCGCGTCACCTTCTTTTACATACCACTTACTGAGGATCGCACTGTCTTCCGACAATCCCTTCTGTGGCATTCTGATCAAAGAAGCCATTGAACTGTTCCTCCCTATGAAAACTCAAATATTCGGAGATGATCGGCGGACGGCGCCGTGCCACGGGGCCGTCCGCCGAAAAGATGCTGTTATCAGGCCTTGAAGTCGTCCTCGATCTCCTGATAAGCGGCAGTGAAGTTGTTGAAGAAGCCGACGAAAGGAGGATAGTCATACAGAGCATCCCAGGGCAGCATACCCTCCTCGGGATCGCTGAAGGCCTGCATGAAGACCTTGCTCTTCTTCAGAATATCCATGTACTTCTCCTCGGTAGGCTGGTCGATGATGGAAGCCAGAGGAGTGGGATCGGCGTCAAACTCCTTGATCTTGCCGGTCACAGTGGTGATGAGGAAGGTAGCACCGTCCACGGGAGCCATGGAGTTCTGGATGTGCCAGGGACCACGGACAGCGGCGGACATGATGGACAGGTTCTTGTAGCCTCTCTCGGCCAGCATGCGGTAGGACTTGCGCATGACAGCCTCAGAACCGTGGCGGGCGATGACCTTGGCATCGGCAACACCCATGCCCTCCAGTTCGGCGGCGATCTTGTCGTCCAGCTGGCCGGCCATCAGGACCAGGAACTCCTGATCCTTGCCCTTGCTCAGCAGCTCGGCGAAGGTCATGTGCTGGGTGATGGAGAAGTTCAGGGTCATGCACAGGCGATAGCCCTCTTCCAGCAGCACCTTAACGGCGGGCACGGCGGCCTCCACAGCGGGCAGCTTGAACACCACGTTGGGCTTGTCCATGTTCAGCTCCTTGGCCATGGCCTTGTTCCAGAAGCGGACCTGATCGATCATGGCCTGGGTGTTCTTGATCTCCCGGGGGTCGACCTGCATGCACACAAAGCCCCACTGGCCGTTGGTGGCCTCGTAGATGGGCTGGAGAGCCCGGGCGCTGATGGCGCAGACCTTGGTGAACATCTGAGCGGCCATCACGGAAGTGGACTCGCCGGCGTTCTCGCGCTTGATCTCCTCCACCAGAGCGGCGTACTTCTCAGGGAAGTCAACCTTGTAGTTCTGGATCTTGCAGGGGTTGCTGGTGACCCAGCGGGCGCCCCGGCGCAGGGAATGATCCAGACCGGAGGCGTAGTCATGACCCCAAACGGTGTTCAGAGTGCCCTCGCGGTACATATCGCACATTTTCAGGATGGAGCTGTCGGCAATGGAGGCGATCTCTGCCTTGGCGGCGTCGATAGCGGCGGCATCAGCGCCCACGTCGGCAGCGAAGGCCAGCAGGTCCTCGGAAGCGGCCTTGCACTCGGCCTTGTCCACCAGCTTGGTCAGGACCCAATCCGTCAGGCCGGACTGCAGGTCAATGGCGACCTCCACAGCGGCCTGGGCGTACTCGGCCTTATTGGCAGGATCATCAGCGATCAGAGCCTTGATCTCCTCCTTCATGGCAAAAAGGTTCTTGGAGAAATCGGCTGCGGAGGCGGGGAACAAAACGGGACGGCGCTTCAACGTGGAATACTGGCTCATAAATGAGTTCCTCCTTCATATTAATTGTATCCGTACGTGGTTTGATTGTTTGCACATCAGTAGACTGCTTTTTACAACTGTTCCCGGGGGACTGTGGTTCCTTTTAAAAAGAAGGAACGCACATTTTTGTAACAAAACGAACAATATTTTCTTTTCTCTTGGTGTCTTTATTATAAATGGCATTTTACCTAACGTCAATCGGGGCTTTTCACTCAAATTTCGAGAATTTTTTAGTGCATGTGCACAGCTACATGTTTGCTTTAAACTTTTTATGTTCAAAACATGTGAATTTTGTAGCGCTGCGGAGGAAAACAAAGTGGATGCAGAGGCGGCGGAGAGAAGAAAATGTGAAAAATGCGTGAATCATCACGAGATAGTTTGTAACAAAGAAGAAGGGGAAGAGAAAAAACAATTGCCGGATTTTGGAGATACGCGCAAAAAGTTTCTGGAAAACAGAAAAAGAGAACGCGGAATTTACCGGTTTTTGTTTGGAATCAGCCTGTTCCAGGCGTTAAAGCAAGAAAAGGCAGGGGGAACAAAATGGACGAAAAAGAGCCGAAGCGACCTTGTTCGTTTTCCTGCAGTGCAACGGGAAAAAGGGACACTTCCCCCCTTGAAATGTGTGAAAAACTATGATATGATTTGTAAAAAGATGAAACGGTGAAAAAACGCTTTCAGGGTGTTTTTTCGCAGTGGACAATAGGCAGGGCCTAATTCTGACCTGATGTCAAAAAGAACGACTGGCTGTAAAGGAAAAGAACGAAATTACGGGAGACTGTGCTATGATAAACGAACGTCGCAATGCAATTCGAACTTATATCGCCGAGCACAGGACCGTTCGGATGGAGGAGCTGGCAGCGCTTTATCCGAATGTATCTGTCATGACGCTTCGCAGAGATCTGGCCGCCCTGGAAGAGGAGGGCACTATCATCCGTGTACGGGGAGGTGCCCGGATCAACACGCAGAATATCGGCCCGGCAGAAGACATTTACAGCCGTCGGGAGATTTCCAATATTGAGGCAAAGAATGTGATCTGTGGAAAGGCTTTGGCTTTTTTGGAAGAAAAGAGATCCATCTTCTTTGACTCCGGTACCACGGTGATGACGCTGGCCAAGCAGATGCCCGACCAGAATCTGGTCCTCTTTACTGCTGCGCCCAACATTGCCATGGACATCGTTGCCCGGACCACCCAGCCTCAGGTGACGCTGCTGGGAGGCAGTCTGTCCCGGACTACGTTCTCCTGCTCCGGTCATTTACCTTTGGAGTATCTGCGGTCCATTAACATTGATATTGCCTTTATGGCCACCTCTGCTTTCTCTCTGGAGAATGGTTTTACCTCCGGCAATCCCTATGAAAGCGAGATCAAGGCCGAGGTCATCCGAAAGGCCCGGCGGGTCATCATGCTGATGAATACCGACAAGATCGACCGCAACATGCCCTATACCTTTGCTCATATGGAGGACATCAATGTGCTCATCTGTGAAAAGATGCCCAGCGAGGATGTGCTTCGTTCCGCTGCAGCCTGCGGGGTGACGGTTCTGTAAGAGACCGTTGGAAAAACTGCTTATAGTGAATAAGGCAAAAAAAGGACGCCCTGGGGCGTCCTTTTTTCATGTATATAATCAGTTGACCAAATAGCCGCCGTCCACAGGAATCACAGCGCCGTTGACATAGTCAGAGGCGTGAGAGGCCAGAAAGACGGTGACGCCCTTCATATCGTCACCATTGCCCCAGCGGTGGGCGGGGATCCGCTTGGAGATCTCCGCAAAGCGGGGGTTGCTGGGATCGGTGAGGGCAGTGTTCATTTCCGTATCCATATAGCCGGGGGCCACAGCGTTGATGTTGATGCCGCGGCCGGCCAGCTCATTGCACATAGCTTTGGTAAACTGTGCCACGCCTCCCTTGGAGGCTGCATAGGCAGGCACAGTAAAGCCGCCGAAAAAGCTGAGCATGGAGGCTACATTGATGATCTTGCCGCTGGGGACCTCTTTTTTCAAAAACTCCTTGGCAGCCATTTGGCTGAGCACAAAAGGAGCGGTTAGATTGACTTCCAGCACTCGATTCCAATCGGCGATGGGGAACTGCTCGCAGGGATGTCGGCTCTGAATTCCTGCCGCATTGACCAGGATGTCCAGTCCGCCCAGGAGTGCTACCGCGTCATAAAACCCCTTTTCTCTGGCCACGGAGTCCTGCAGGTCCACTGTCAATCCATAGCACTGAAACCCTTTGGATCGAAATGACTCCGCCACAGCATGCACCTTTTCTGTGGTACCAAAGATCACCACAGAGGCACCCGCTTCCATCAGCCCCTCTGCCATTCCATGACCCAGTCCCCGGGTGCCACCGGTGACGATGGCCTTTTTACCTGTCAGATCGAAGAGATCGCGCATCATGAATCAAGCTCCTTTCTACTGTTTGCCGCCGAAGAACTGGCTCTTTCGGAGGCGAATCTAAGTGGCGGCAAGCTGGACTTGCCGGAAAGTCAACATATTCTACCATATTTTTTCATCTGTGTGAATAGAAAGCAAAAATATTTCGTGTAAAATGCGAGAAAACTGTGTTTTTACAGAACGCAAATAAGCGAAAAGATGTCGAATATTTTGTGATTTTGACAGAAAAG
>CALXDZ010000110.1 GCA_944387205.1 uncultured Oscillospiraceae bacterium | reverse complement strand
GCACGGGGGAATTCTTTTAATAGTATCTCTTGTTGCGGTTCTTGCGGGCGGCCTCGGACTTCTTGCGGCGCTTGACGCTGGGGCTCTCGTAGTGCTCTCTCTTACGCACCTCAGCCAGCACGCCGGCCTTTGCGCAGCTGCGCTTGAAGCGCTTGAGCGCACTGTCCAGAGACTCGTTCTCCTTGACATGGATTTCCGACATTTATATTTCCCTCCCTCCGAGGTATCCGGCTCAATTCCAGGATACTTAAGGGCCATAAGCTATGGCTTTAACATTTGCATTATACTGATTTCACAGTCACTTGTCAAGTGGTATCTGAAAACTCCGGCGATTCAGCTGTGATTTTCCACCGCAGGCACTTCTTTTTTGAAAAACGCCCTTACTTGACGATCAGGTTCACCAGCTTGTTCTTGACCAGGATGGTCTTGACCAGCTGCTTGCCCTCGGCGGCCTTCTGGACCTTGTCCAGGGCCATGGCGGCATCCACCACTGCCTTCTCCTCGCTGTCCACAGCGATCTGGATGGTGCCGCGGAGCTTGCCGTTGACCTGGACCGCCATCTCCACCGTGGAGGCCACGGTCTTGCTCTCATCGTAAGCGGGCCACTGGGTCTGGCAGGCCATCTTGCCCTCCCGGGCGGCAAAGCCCAGGTTCTCCCACAGCTCCTCCACGATATGGGGAGCGAAGGGGCTCAGGAGCAGCAGCAGATACCGCAGATCACCCCGGGTGCAGCCGTTGGCGTAGAACTCATTGACCAAGGTCATCAGCGCAGCGATGGCGGTGTTCATCTTCAGGTTGTCGATGTCGTCGGTGACCTTCTTGATGGTCTTGTGGATGGCAGCCTCGTTGGCAGGGGTCACTTCATAGCTCTCGGAGGCGGACTCCGCCAGATTCCACACGCGGTCCAGGAACCGCTTGGAGCCCTTCACGGCCTCAGAGGACCAGGACACGGCCTTTTCAAAGTCGCCGATGAACATGATATAGGTGCGCATGGTGTCGGCACCGTACTGGGCCACAATGTCGTTGGGGTTGACCACGTTGCCGCGGGACTTGGACATCTTCTCGCCGCCCTCACCCAGGATCATGCCGTGGCTGGTGCGCTTGGCATAGGGCTCCTTGGTGGGCACCACACCGATGTCATAGAGGAACTTGTGCCAGAAACGGGAATAGAGCAGGTGCAGCGTGGTGTGCTCCATGCCGCCGTTGTACCAATCCACGGGAGACCAGTACTCCAGTGCCTCCTTGGAGGCCAGAGCCTTGTCGTTGTGGGGGTCCATATACCGCAGGAAGTACCAGCTGGAACCGGCCCACTGAGGCATGGTGTCGGTTTCCCGCTGAGCGGGGCCACCGCAGCAGGGGCAGGTGGTGTTGACCCAGTCGGTCATCTTGGCCAGGGGGCTCTCACCGGTGTCGGTGACCTCATAGCTCTCCACCTCAGGCAGCAGCAGAGGCAGCTCGGACTCCGGCAGAGGCACCCAGCCGCACTTGGGGCAGTTGACCAGAGGAATGGGCTCGCCCCAGTAACGCTGACGGCTGAAGACCCAGTCCCGGAGCTTGAAGTTGACCTTGGGATGGCCGATGCCCTGCTTGGTAACCCACTCCTTCATGGCGGGGATGGCCTCCTTGACGGTCATACCGTTGAGGAAACCGGAGTTGACCATGATGCCGGTATCGTCCTTGAGGGTGAAGGCCTCCTTGGTGATATCGCCGCCCTGGACCACCTCGATGATGGGCAGACCGAACTTGGTAGCGAACTCCCAGTCGCGCTGGTCGTGACCAGGCACGCCCATGACGATACCGGTACCGTAGCCCATGAGGACATAGTCAGAGACGAACAGGGGCACCTTCTCGCCACTGGCGGGGTTGATGGCCTCAATGCCCTCCAGACGGACACCGGTCTTCTCCTTGTTCAGCTCACCGCGCTCAAAATCAGACTTGTGCGCCGCCTCGTCCATATAGGCCGCCACAGCATCCCAGTTCTTGATCTGGTCCTTCCACTGCTGGAGATAGGGATGCTCCGGGGAAATGACCATGTAGGTCACGCCGAAAAGGGTATCGCAGCGGGTGGTGTAGACGGTCAGCTTGTCGCCGTTGGTGGCGGTGAAGTCCACCTCGGTACCCTCGGACCGGCCGATCCAGTTGCGCTGCTGGATCTTGACCCGGTTGATGAAGTCCACGTCGTCCAGATCGTCGATGAGACGGTCGGCGTACTTGGTGATGGCCAGCATCCACTGGCTCTTCTCCTTGCGGATGACCTCGCCGCCGCAGCGCTCACATACGCCGTCCACGACCTCCTCGTTGGCCAGGACGATCTTACAGCTGGTGCACCAGTTCACGGGCATGGAGGCCTTATAAGCCAGGCCCTTCTTGAACATCTGCAGGAAGATCCACTGGGTCCACTTGTAGTATTCAGGGTCGGTAGTGTTCACCTCACGGTCCCAGTCGAAGGAATAGCCCAGCATCTGCAGCTGGTTGCGGAAGTTGGCCACGTTGTCGTGGGTCACCTTGGCCGGGTGGATGTGGTGCTGCACGGCATAGTTCTCCGTAGGCAGGCCGAAAGCGTCATAGCCGATGGGAAAGAGGACGTTATAGCCCTGCATCCGCTTCTTGCGGCAAATGACATCCATGGCGGTGAAGGGGCGGGCATGGCCCACATGGAGGCCCTGACCGGAGGGATAGGGGAACTCGATCAGGCCGAAGAACTTCTCCCGGCTCTTGTCCCCATTGACAGCGGCAAAGGTCTTTTCCTTCAGCCACTTCTCCTGCCATTTTTTCTCGATACTGGTAAAATCGTATTTCATAGCCTTCTCCTCAATCTCCTGATTCCACTGGAATCGTATTTTTCAGAAAAAATCGCCCCTGACCTTTCGGTCAGGGGCGTGGAAACGCGATACCACCCTGCTTCAGCCACCCGTTGCCAGATGGCTCTCAGCGGCCGCTTGGGCCGCGGCAGGTAACGGTGCCGGCCGGTCCGCCCTAGACGCAGTGCGCATCAGGCGAACAGCTCCGGGGCCAGTCATGCACGAAGCTCCCCCGCCGGCTCGCACCAGCCGCCGGCTCTCTGAAGGCAGGCTCTCTCCGTCTTTTTCCCCATCGTTGCTTTTTGGAAATATCAGGCCCATTTTAAGGTCTTGGCCGGATTTTGTCAAGAGCAATTTTCCCTCAACGGGAAAGTTTTCCCGCTGTTTTTTAGGAAAAAGGCCCCTTACTCCTCCGTCAGGACACCGCTCAGGTCCACTTCCTTACCGTCTCTCCACAGCCGCTCCAGGTCATAGAATTCCCGGGCCTCCTCGGAGAAAATGTGGACGGCTATGCTGCCGTAGTCCAGCAGCACCCAGGTGCCATCCCGGTATCCCTCCCGGCGCAGGGCCATCTCGCCCTCCCGCTTGAGATACTCCTCCACCACGTCCGACAGGGCGGAGATCTGCGTGTTGGACGTACCGGCGGCAATGACAAAATAGTCTGCCAGCGTGGTCAGGTCGCCAATTTCGATGACCTTGATTTCCTTTGCCTTCTTGCTGTCCAGCGCCTTGGCCGCCAGCAGTGCCATATCCTTAGGCGTCATATGCTTCATCCTTTCTGCACATCTCTTACTGTCCCTGTCCATCGGTAGGCTCGGTGGGCGTCTGGGTGGAGGGATCCGTGGGAGTCGTGGTGCCACCGCCGGTTTCACCACCGGTGCCCGGGTCCGTGGTACCGCCACCAGTCTCGCCGCCGGTGCCCGTATCTGTGGTACCGCCGCCAGTCTCGCCGCCGGTGCCCGGATCTGTGGTACCGCCGCCAGTCTCGCCGCCGGTGCCCGGATCCGTGGTGCCGCCGCCAGTCTCGCCGCCGGTGCCCGGATCCGTAGTGCCGCCGCCGGTCTCACCGCCGGTACCAGGATCCGTAGTGCCGCCGCCGGTCTCACCGCCGGTGCCCGGATCCGTAGTGCCGCCTCCAGCGCCCGGATCGGTAGTCTCACCACCTGTGCCGGGTGCAGTGGTCTCGCCGCCGGTACTAGGTTTGGTCGTACTTCCACCGGAGGTGGAACCGCCGGAGCTGCCAGTGTTGGGCGCTTTGGCAGCCTGACTGTCCTCCACATGGCCGGTGGTGGAGCCAATGGAACCGTCCGCATTCACATACATGATATCCAGATCACTGAGCGTAAATACCTGGGTAAAGGGGCTGAGCTCGTTATTCACCAGTTCCAGCAGCTCATCAGCCACAGGCACCACATAGGACAGGTTCTGATGATAGTACCGGCTCCAGGCGGACACGCCCTTATAGGGCATGGTGACAAAGTTCACATCCTCTACCTTCAAACCGCCAAAGATAGCCTGCTGCGCAAACCACAGGATATTCTGGAAGGAAAGGTCCGTGGTCACATTCTTCTGAAACACCTTGGCAAACTCATTGATTTTGGTCACGTTCTTGATCTGGAGCATCTGCTCGATAACCGCTTTCAGGAAAGCCTGCTGGGTCTCGATACGGCCGATATCACCGTTGGCATAGCCATTCTTGCCGTCCCGGAACCGGACCACACCCATGGCCTGCTCACCGTTAAGCTTCTGATAGCCCTTGCTGATATGGATGGACAGATCCTGATAGGGATCCTCGTAGTCCATATCCCGGGGCACATCAAAGTACACACCGCCAATGGCGTCCACGATCTCGCCCACAGCTTCCCATTCCACGATAACACGATAGTCCGGCTGGAAGCCCACCAGCTGAGAGATCTCCTTATACAGGGCATTGATGCCCTTCTCTCCGCCGCCGTAGTTGTTGTAGACGGAGTTGATCTTCTTCACATCCCAGTCCACGTTCACCATGGTGTCCCGGGGGATGGACATGACTGTGGCTTTCTGATTGGTCACGTCATAGGATGCCAGCAGCATGGTGTCCGTGTTGCCGCCGCCGCCGGTATCCCGGCCCAGGATCAGCACGGTATAGAAGTCCTCGCTCTTGCGTTCGCCGTCGCTGACCGGCCGAACACCGTCGCCGTAGTCCATTTCCTCCTCCCGCTCGTCGCCTTCGCCCTTATTTTTCAGGTCCGGACGTACAAACAGGGCACTGTAAGCCACTGTTACCAACAGGACCAGGGCCAGCACTACACCACCAGCCACCATCCATTTCTGCTTGCGGGTCAGTCGTGATCTCTTTTTCTTTCTCGGCGGCTTCCCGCTCTCGCCCGCCACATGCTTTCCTTCATATCTGTTCAAGGTTCTCTCTGTCCTTTCAAGTAGTCCCGCGCCTCCAGCGTTTTCACATGGACCGGGTTGCCCATGGATTCCATCTCCTCCACCGACATCTCCAGCCCCAGCAAAAGGCCGGCATCCAGGTCCTCATAGCACGCCTTGCGCAGTTTCTCTACTCCCGGAAAGTCCCGGGAGGGCTCGATATAATCTGCCAGATAGATGATTTTCTCCAAAAGGGTCATGTCCGCTTTCCCAGTGGTATGCCAGAAAATAGCACTGTAGATCTCATCGTCCACACCGAAGACATCCCGGGCAATAGCCGCACCGGTCTTGGCGTGGAGCAGCTTTAAAGCCTTACGCTCCAGATCGTCCAGGGGAATCTGATACTGCCTGCAAAGGGCCAGCTGCTCCTCCATGTCCAGCTTCTTGGTGCAGTCGTGGAGCAGCGCCGCCACCCGGGCCTTATGCACATCAGCGCCGTAGCGCTCTGCCAGACGAATGGCCTCCTGCTCCGTTCCCAGGACATGGGGGATGCGCTTGTACTTGAGATAGCTCAGGGCCACCGGCCGCAGCTTCTGCAGAGACAGGTGCTCCAAATCCGCCTGAGTGCCGTAAAGGCCCTGCCGCAGGATATAGCCATAGACAGCGGGGGCCAGCTCATGCTCGCCGCCGCCCCGGGCCAGCCGCTCCCGCAGCTCCGTGGAGGACACATCCACCACCCCTGGGATGGTCAGCGTAAAGATACGCGCGCCGGGGTAGGTGCGGTAGAGATAATCCCGCTGAACGGAAAAGAGTTCTTCGGTGTCCTCCTCCGTGCGGCCAAAGGCCGCAATTCCCGCCAGAGACAAGATGGTCTCCGCATCGTGCCAGGTCTGGAGGGTAAGGAACATATCCGTTCCCATCAGCAGCCACAGCTCGTCGTCGGGGTACTTCTCCCGCAACTGAGTCAAAGTTTCGGAGGTGTAGCTCTTCCCGTCCCGTCTGAGCTCCAGGTCCAGTACCTCCACCTTATCCCCCAGACCGATCTGCTCCCCCGCCAGACGGGTCATTTCGCAGCGCTGCTCAGGGGTGGCGCTGCCCGGAGGCAGCATCTTGTGGGGCGGCAGCTTGGCCGGAATGAGAAAGAGCTTGTCCAGCTTCAGCAGCTCAAACACGGCCCGGGCCGCCGTAATGTGCCCCAGATGAGGCGGATTAAAGGTACCGCCGTAAATGCCGATCTTCATGGAATTCCTTCTTCTGCCATGGATTTTCGGAGCGCAGGCTCCGCGCAAATAGGCTTTGGGGCTTCTCTCCCTCCGCCCCGGGATTTACTTCTTCTTTTTCGTTGCCTTTACCAGTTCGATCTTCCGCTTGGCAATGTTGGTGTTTTGACGGTACAAAACGAATTTTGTTCCGATGACCTGCACCACCTGGCTGCGGGTGGCTGCGGCCAGAGCCTCGGCGGCCGACCGGGCGTCATACTCCAGGTTGTTGTCCAGCACCCGGCACTTGATGAGCTCCCGGGCCTCCAGGGCGTCGTTGGCCTGCTTGATGAGGTTGTCGCCCAGGCCATCCTTGCCGATGTGGACGATGGGCTCCAGGGAGTTGGCCAAGCCCCGCAGCTGGGCTCTTTGCTTACTTGTCAGTTCCATATACACTCCTTTGGGCCGGAGCCTGGCTCCGGCGTATGATGATTATTTTTCCGGAGGAGCATCCCAGCTGTGCCGGAGCTTCTCCATGGAGTCCTCCGCGATCCACTCCTCTGTGTAGCCGCAGCTGCGGCAGACATAGCGCTGGATCCTGGCGTTGGAAAAAAGGCCCGTGGGAAAGGAGTTGTAAAGTCCTGGCTCCACCGCCAGCAGATCTGTGCTGCCGCATTTGGGACAGCGTCCCGTTCGCTTCATGGCAGACCACTCCTTTATCAGACGTTTATTTCCCCAAATAAGTTGCAAGCTCCTTGCAAAAAGCCTGCAGCGCCCTTCCTCTGTGGGAGATGGATGCTTTTTCTGCCCCGTCCATCTGGGCAAAGGTCTTGCGCAGCTCCGGCACAAAGAACACCGGGTCATAGCCAAAGCCCTCGGTACCCATGGGGGCGAAGGCGATGGTGCCGTCGCAGCGGCCCTCGGCGGTGAGAGTATCCCCGTTGGGGAAGGCACAGGCCACCACGCTGACGAAGTGGGCCGCCCGGTTGGTCTGGCCCCGGAGGGCATTGAGCAGCAGGGTATACCGCTGAGCGTCCGTCAGACCCTCGCCGCCGTAGCGGGCGGTATAGACGCCCGGTGCGCCGCCCAGAGCGTCCACGCACAGGCCGGAATCATCGGCGATGGCAGGCAGCCCCGCCGCCTGGCACACCGCTTTTGCCTTCAAAAGGGCGTTGGCCTCAAAGGTCTCCCCGGTCTCCTCCACCTCGGCATCCACGCCTACCTGGGAGGGCAGGACCACCTCTACGCCCAGGTCCTCTAAAATGGCGGACATCTCCTTGAGCTTTCCCGGATTGTGGGAAGCCAGTACGAATTTTGTCATTTTACTGCCTCCAATATGTTCTTTTGCAGAGCGATCAGCTCCCGGTTACCCTTGGCGCACAGCCGCACCAGCTCCTGCTGCTCGTTCAAGGTAAAGGCCCGGCCCTCGCCGGTGCCCTGGAGCTCGATGAGCTCTCCTTGCTCGTTCATCACGCAGTTCAGGTCCACCTGGGCCCGGCTGTCCTCGCTGTACTGCAGGTCCAGCATCGCCTGATCGTCCACGATGCCGGCGCTGACGCCGGAGACGAAGTGGCGGATGGGGCTCTGGGCCAGCACCCCCTCCTCCACCAGCTTCCGGCAGGCCAGAGCCAGAGCGATAAAGCCGCCGGTGACGGAGGCGGTGCGGGTGCCGCCGTCACCCTGGAGCACATCGCAGTCGATGGTGATGGTCCGCTCCCCCAGCTTCTTCATATCCACCGCGGCCCGGAGGGAGCGGCCCACCAGCCGCTGGATCTCCGCGCTGCGGGGGCTGAGCTTGAGTTTGGCAATGTCCCGCTTGCTGCGCTCCCGATTGGCCCGGGGCAGCATGGAGTACTCCGCGGTGACCCAGCCCTCCCCCTCGGGAACGTGGGGCGGGATGCGCTCCTCCACGCTGGCGCAGCAAAGGACCTTGGTATTGCCGCAGGTGATGAGGCAGCTGCCCTCGGCAAACTGGACAAAGTCGGTGGTGATGGTGATAGGGCGCAGCTGGTCATAGGCCCGTCCGTCTTGTCTCGTCATGGTCTTTCCTCTTTTCTCAAAGCCGGGTGTCCCCGGCGGCTTTTCCGGCATTTCGGCCGCGTTACAAAATAGCCTCCACATAGGCCCGGGCGTCAAAGGGCCGCAGATCGTCAATGCCCTCGCCCACGCCCACGTATTTCACAGGGATGCCCAGCTCCTGGGCAATGGCGATGACGATGCCGCCCTTGGCAGTGCCATCCAGCTTGGTCAGCACAATGCCTGTCAGGCCGGCGGTCTCCCGGAACTGCTTGGCCTGGATCAGGCCGTTTTGCCCGGTGGTGGCATCCAGCACCAGCAGCGTCTCCCGGGCGGCGCCGGGGCACTCCCGGTCGATGATGCGGGAGAGCTTGCCCAGCTCGTTCATCAGGTTTTGCTTGTTGTGGAGCCGGCCGGCGGTGTCGCACAGCACCACATCGGCGCCCCGTGCCTTGGCGGCCTGGAGGGCGTCAAAGAGCACGGCGCCGGGGTCAGCCCCCTCATGCT
Organism: uncultured Oscillospiraceae bacterium; assembly: GCA_944387205.1. Classification (GTDB taxonomy): domain Bacteria; phylum Bacillota; class Clostridia; order Oscillospirales; family Oscillospiraceae; genus Oscillibacter. Next base: position 2,519 of record CALXDZ010000110.1, on the reverse strand, counting down.
GGCGCACCAGCTCGCAGTTGGCCCGCTCCGCCCAGATCTGCAGCTGGTCAGCGGCGGCGGCCCGGAAGGTGTCCGCAGCACAGAATAGGACCTTCTTTCCTTCCTCCTTGAGCTGGTGGCCCAGCTTGCCGATGGAGGTGGTCTTGCCCACGCCGTTGACGCCAATGAACAGCATCACAGACGGCTGGGTAGACAGGTCCAGGGCCGTGTCCCCCACGTTGAGCATCTCCGCCAGGATGTCACGCAGAGCGTCCTTTACCGCCTCCTGGCCGGAGATACCCTCCCGCTTCATGCGGGAGCGAAGCTGCTCCACCGCCCGGGTGGAGGTTTCCATTCCCACATCCGCCAGGATCAGCATCTCCTCCAGATCCTCAAAGAAAGCCTCGTCGGCCTCCGAGATGGAGTAGCCGATGATGTCCTCTTGCCAGATTTTTTTCAGCTTGTCAAAAAATCCCATACTGTTCTCCTTCCATCCAGGATTGGAACCGGTTATTTTTCTCGGGTCTCCTTTGCCGACAAAAGCGCCAGCAGCAAGGAGACCACGGCGATTGCCGGGCCGGAGGCTGAGACGCTGCTCATGCAGCGATCCACCAAAAGCATCCCCAGCGCCGTTGCCAGCATATCCAGGATCACATAGAAAATTTTTGCCTGCAGGCAGGGCATCCATCCCCTCCTGAAACACGCGGCAGGGATCGCCTGGGCAAGCAGGCTGGCCGGAAGGCTTACCGCCGTCGCCAGCAGGAAAAATAAGAACACACTGCCTACCGACTCATACCGAAAGCCCATCAGTCCCATCAGGGAACCACCCAGAAGGGAAATGACAAAAATGATCGCCATTGCACCCAAGAGCACGATCCCATATCCCAGCACTGCTGCCAAACACTTCTTACATTTCTCTTTCATGGCTGTTTACTCCTGGGACGCTGCAATAGCAGTTTCACTTGATATTCAGCTCCTTGGCCATATCATTCAAATTAATGGTCAGAATCTTGCTCTCCCCGCGCGCCCCACAAAAGTTCCGCTTTTGCGGGGGCCCCTTCATTCCACTCTACCCGGCAGGCAAAGCCCGCCGGGTCCAAGGTTTTCGCCCTCCGGCGAAAACGCTTGACGCGCCTGTCCGGCGCGATCAGGAGCGCGAAACGGCGTCTCCTCTTACTTGATGTTCAGCTCCTTGGCCATATCGTTGAGGTTAATGGTCAGGATCTTGCTCACCCCGCGCTCCTGCATGGTGACGCCATAGAGGACGTCTGCCTCCTCCATGGTGCCCCGGCGGTGGGTGATGACAATGAACTGTGTCTTGCCGGCGATGCGGCGCATATACTTGGCGAACCGGGTGACGTTGGCATCGTCCAGGGCCGCCTCGATCTCGTCCATGACGCAAAAAGGCGTGGGATGCACCTTCAAAATGGAGAAATACAGGGCAATGGCCACAAAGGCCTTCTCGCCGCCGGAGAGGAGCGTGATGGTCTTGAGGCTCTTGCCCGGGGGCTGGACCTTGATCTCGATGCCGCAGCCCAGAATGTCGCTTTCATCCTCCAGCTCCAGCGTGGCCTTGCCGCCGCCGAAGAGCTCCCGGAAGGTCTCCTGGAAACTCTCGTTGAGCAGCCGGAACTGCTGGGCGAAGATGTCGGTCATCTCCCGGGTGATCTCCTCGATGACCCCCTCCAGGTCCGCCTTGGCCTTCTCCACGTCGTCCCGCTGGCCCGCCAGATAGGTATAACGGGTGTTGACCCGCTCGAACTCCTCGATGGCACCGATGTTGGGCGTGCCCAGGGCGTTGATCTCCTTTTTCAGCTCGCCGATGCGGCGGGTGGCCTTTGCCACGCTCTCCAGCTCGATGCGCTGGGCCTCGGCGTCGGAGTGGCTGAGCTCGTAATGCTCCCACAGCCGGTCCAGGATCTGCTTTTCCTCCAGGGCGGAGGTGGCGATCTTCTGCTCCAAACGGGAGGCAGCCCGCTCCAGGTCCAGTAGGTGCTCGTTGCGCTCCTGGCTCTCCTTGTTGCGGGCGGTACGCTCGGCCTCCAAGGCGATCTTCTCCTGGTCCAGCTCCGCCAAGCGGTCCCGCAGGGCCTGCCCCTGCCGGCGCAGCTCGTCGGCGGCATTTTTGCGGCCGGTGATCTCCGCCTGGGCCTGGGCGATGGCGTCCCGGTACTCCTGTACCAAGTGCTCCTTGTCCTCCCGGCCGCCGGTGAGCTCCTGCCGCAGGTCCTGCAGGTCCTTGAGCCGTCCGGCGGTGGCGTCCCGCTCCGCGGCCAGAGCTGCCAGGCGGGTCTTTTTCTCTCCGATGTCCTCGGTCAGCGCGCCGCTGCGCTCCAGCAGCTCCGTCTGGCCCGACAGCTGTTCCTCCGCCTGGGCCCGGTACTGTTTCGCCAGGGCCTCCTGGCGTTCCACCTCCGCCTGGGCGGCGGCGGCCCGGGGCGCGTTGTCGCCCAGCCGTCCCTCGGCGGCCGTCAGCTCTCCGGGCAGGCCCTTCAGCTTCGCCCGGAGGGGGCCAGGCAGCGGGGCGAGGGGGGTTTTCG
>CALXDZ010000109.1 GCA_944387205.1 uncultured Oscillospiraceae bacterium | reverse complement strand
CCGGGAAAGTGGCTGTGAAGGTCCACTCCGGCGAGAAGGGCAACCAGAACTTCCTGCGGCCGGAGTTCTGGCGGCCCATGGTGGAGGAGGTCCACGGCACCATCGTGGAGTGCAACACCGCCTACGGCGACGCCACGGTGGGCGTGCGGGACCACACCGAGTCCCACCGGAAGCTGCTGGAGGAGCACGGCTGGACCAAATACTTCGATGTGGACCTGATGGACGCTGAGGGGCCTGACGTGGTGTGGCCCATCCCCAACGGGAACGTGCTCAAAGAGAACCATGTGGGCAAGAACATTCTGCGTTACGACTCCATGCTGGTGCTGGCCCACTTCAAGGGCCACCCCATGGGCGGCTACGGCGGAGCCCTGAAGCAGCTGGCCATCGGCTGTGCCAGCCGGGCCGGCAAGGCGCTGATCCACTCCGCCGGCAAGACCGATGACCGCTACAAGACCTGGGAGCAGCACGCCAGCAATGTGGAGTTCCCCGAGGCCATGGCGGACGCTGCCGCCAGCGTGGTGGAGCACTTCAAGGGGAGGATCGCCTTCGTCAACGTGATGAAGAACCTGTCCGTGGACTGCGACTGCTGCGCCGTGGCGGAGGACCCCTGCATGAAGGACATCGGCATCCTCGCCAGTCTGGACCCCGTGGCCATCGACCAGGCCTGCATCGATCTGGTGATGGCCTCCGACGACCCGGGCAAGGAGCACTTCATGGAGCGGGTGACCACCCGCAACGGCATCCACACCATCGAGGCCGCCGCCGAGCTGGGTGTGGGCACCCGGGAGTATGAGCTCATCGAGCTGTGAGCCGTCCCCGGCATCCATTTTCTATCCCGTTCCCCGGCCCGGACGCCGGGTGAGCGCCGGAAAGGAGTTGTATGACCATGAGCAAGATCCTGGTGGCCTATTTCTCTGCCAGCGGTGTCACCGCCCGGGCGGCGGAGGAGATCGCCCAGGCGGCGGGCGGCGACCTGTATGAGATCCGCCCGGCCCAGCCCTACACCGCCGCCGGCCTGGACTGGACCCACAAGCAAAGCCGCAGCAGCCTGGAGATGACCGACCCCGCATGCCGTCCGGCGGTAGCCGGAGCGGTTGCGGACATGGCCCGGTATGAGACGGTATTCGTGGGCTTCCCCATCTGGTGGGGGGTGGAGCCCCGGGTGGTGGACACCTTTCTGGAGGGGTACGACTTCGCCGGAAAGGTCATGATCCCCTTCGCCACCTCCGGCGGCAGCGGCATGCCCTATGCCCAGCGGCATCTGCGCAGCCAGTATCCGGAGCTGGATTGGCGAGAGGGCAAGCTGGTCCGCCGCGACGGGGCGGAGTGGGCCCGGTCCGCCCTGGGGCTGTGAGGCCGCCATGCCCAAGGGTTCCGAGGAGCTGGTCAGCTCCAGAAAGGACGAGATCATCAGCGCCTGCGCCAGCCTCTACCAGACCATGAGCTTCCGGGAGATCACCCTGCGGGATATCGGGGAGAAGACCTCCTTCACCCGCACCTCCATCTACAATTACTTCCAGAACAAGGAGGAGATCTTCCTGGCCCTGCTCCAGCGGGAGTACGAGGCGTGGAGGGCCGATCTGGACGGCATCCTCCGCTCCCCCGCCGCGCTCTCCCCCGAGGACTTCGCCGGGGCGCTGGCCCGCACGCTGGAGCGGCGGGAGTGCATGCTCAAGCTGATGAGCATGAACCTCTACGACATGGAGGACAACAGCCGCCTGGGCAGCCTGGTGGAATTCAAGGGGGCGTATGCCGCCGCCATGGAGGCTGTCACCCGCTGTCTGGAGCGCTTCTTCCCCGCCATGGGGGAGGGGGAGATCCGGGAGTTCCTCTTCGCCTTTTTCCCCTTCCTGTTCGGAGTCTACCCCTACACCACGGCCACAGACAAGCAGATCCAGGCCATGGAGCTGGCCGGGGTGGCGGTGCCCCGCCACTCCATCTATGAGATCGTCAGGGCTCTGGTCATCAAGCTGCTGCCCGCCGCGCCAGGCTGACCCGGGAGACAGGGCAGGGCCAGTTCACCCCTCTGTCGGAAAAACGCGCATGGACGGATCCGTCCATGCGCGTTTTGCTCCACGAAAGCGGGCCTCCCCCGCCCCTCGAAACACCCTTGCGCCCTCACCCGCGCTTTTGTATAATAGGCTCAGATCCGATCGATCATCCGGCGGCCGCGCCGCCGGCAAGAAGGGGGAGACGCCCATGACCCTGCTGGAGCAGTGTCAAATCTGGCACAAAAACGACGAATATCAGAAGATCATCGACACCCTGGAGGCCATTCCCGCCCAGGAGCGCACGGCGGAGATGGACAGCGAGCTGGCCCGGGCCTACAACAATCTGGCGGACCACACGAAGCCGGAGGGCCGGAAGCTGCTCCAAAAGGCCATCGCTCTCTTGAAGCCTCATGAGGAGTACTTTCAGGGCGACCACTACTGGAACTTCCGCATGGGCTATTCCTATTTTTATCTGGATCAGGAGGGCCGGGCCCTGCGGTACTTTGAAAAGGCGCTGGAGGCCCGCCCCGGGGACGAGGACACCCAGCAATTCATCGAATGG
>CALXDZ010000108.1 GCA_944387205.1 uncultured Oscillospiraceae bacterium | reverse complement strand
AAGGTCTCCTCGTCCAAAGCGGTCTGCTGCATCAGCTTCTTCCGGTCCGGCAGGGCACAGCCTGCCTGGGCCACCGCCTGGGCCAGCTTCTCATCCCCGGAGCCGGACTCCCGCACCGCCAGAGCCTCCAGCACTGCCGGGTCGTTGCGCTTGTGGCGTACGGGTGCGTCGTCCAGCACCACACCGCCGCCAATGGTCTCCAGGGGGGAGAAAAAGCGGATGACGAACCGGTCGCCCACCTTGGTGGACACCGGCTCCGTCAGCCGGAGCTGGGCATAGCAGCTCTCCCCCGGCTCCAGACTGTCCCGATCCAGAAGCACCGCCTTGCACAGCTGTTCCGAGGCGCCGTGGTACAGGTGGACCTGGGAACCGCTGAGGATCACCCGCTGAGAATTCTTAAGATTCTGCAGCCGCACGTCCAGCATCAGAGACGAACGCACGGACCCGGGACGCACCACAGTGTCGCCCCGCTGGACCTCCGCCTTTTTCAAGCCCGCCAGGTTGATGGCCACCCGCTGTCCGGCATAGGCTGTCTCCACGTCCTTGCCGTGGACCTGGAGGTTGCGCACCTTGGCGGTAAGGCCCGAGGGTACCAGCTCCGCAGTCTCTCCCTCGGTGATACAGCCCTCAATGAGGGTGCCGGTGACCACGGTGCCAAAGCCCTCCACGGAGAACACCCGGTCCACCGGCAGGCGGAAGGGCACCCGTGCGCTCTTCTCCGCCGCCTGCTGCACCAGAAGGCGCAGGTGTTCCCGCAGCTCGTCGATGCCTTGGCCGGTATAGGCCGAGCAGGTCATGATGGGCTTGCCCTCCAGGAAGGTGCCCTTCACCTGCTGCGCCACGTCCTCCTTCATCATCTCCAGCCACTCCGGGTCCACCATGTCGGCCTTGGTGATGACCACCAATCCGTCCTGGATGCCCAGCAGGGTCAAAATGCCCAGGTGCTCCACGGTCTGGGGCATGAAGCCCTCGTCCGCCGCCACCACCAGCATGGCCAGGTCGATGCCGCCGGCGCCGGCCAGCATATTCTTGATAAACTTCTCATGGCCGGGCACATCCACGATGCCCGCCCGGGTCCCGTCGGCAAAATCCAGATGGGCAAAGCCCAGCTCGATGGTGATGCCCCGCTTCTTCTCCTCCACCAGCCGGTCGGTGTCGATACCCGTCAGGGCCTTTACCAGCAGTGTCTTGCCGTGGTCCACATGGCCCGCGGTTCCGATGATCACATTTTTCATAGCGCGCACTCCGTCACAGCGGCCGCAATGGCCGCAAAATCCTCCTGATTCAGGGTCCTGACATCCAACAGATACCGGTCATGGGCGATGCGTCCCACGATGGGGCGCTCCCGCCGCCGCAGCGCCCGCTCCAGAGACTCCAGCGTCCCGCAAGTCGGCGTCACCGCCACCGCCCAGGTGGGCAGCAGCTGAGTGGGCACGCTGCCGCCGCCTACCTGGTCCTGCTCCGGCACCACTTCCGCCCGGACGCCCGCCTTGGTCAGCAGGCCGCACAGCATCTCCGCCCGGCCCCGGAGCTGCTCCGGCTCCGTGCCCAGCATCCGCAGCACCGGCACCTGCTCCATGGCCGTGCCGTCGGCATAGCTGCGCAGTGTGGCCTCCAGGGCCGCCAGGGTCATCTTGTCCACCCGCATGGCCCGGGTCAGGGGATGGCGGCGCAGCTTGGCGATCCACTCCCGGCTGCCCAGGATGATGCCCGCCTGGGGACCGCCCAGCAGCTTGTCGCCGGAGAAGGACACGATGTCCACGCCCGCCCGGACACTGGCTTGGACGGTGGGCTCACCGTGGATGCCGAAGGTCTCCAGATCCACCAAAGAGCCGCTGCCCAGGTCCTCCACCATAGGCAGTCCCCGCTCATGGGCCAGGGCTGTCAGATCGGCAAGGGGCACGGACTCGGTAAAGCCCACCACCCGGAAGTTGCTGGTGTGGACCTTCAAAAGAGCCTTCGTCTCCTCCCCGATGGCCTTTTCATAGTCGGAAAGGTGGGTGCGGTTGGTGGTGCCCACCTCCCGCAGACGGCAGCCGCAGGCCTCCATAATGTCGGGCACCCGGAAGGAGCCGCCGATCTCCACCAGCTCGCCCCGGGAGGTGATGACCTCGCCTCCGGCAGCCAGAGCCGACAGGATCAGCAGCACCGCCGCAGCGTTGTTGTTCACCACCATGGCAGCCTCCGCTCCGGTCAGGCGGCACAGCAGCGGCTCCACATGGGTGTAGCGCAGGCCTCTGGCGCCCTTTTCCACATCGTACTCCAATGTGGAGTAGCTCCGGGCCACGTCATAGGCTGCCCGGGCCGCCTCCTCTGACAGGCACGCCCGGCCCAGATTGGTGTGCAGCGCCACGCCGGTGCCATTGATCACGCCCCGCAGGGACGGCATGGCGTTGCGGCGGGCACGATCCAGAATCCGCCGCTCCAGTTCCTCCGCCTCCGGGACCTCCTGGATCTCCCCAGCCAGCATTCCCTGGCGCAGTTCATCCAATTCCTGCCGCACTGCTTCAGCCGCAGGCACAGCAGGCAGCGCCGCCAGTCCAGGCCGACGCAGCAATTCATCCACCTTGGGGATCTTCCGCATATCCATGGTCATTCCACGCTCCATTTCTAAAGCTCTCTTGAAAGGCGGCCTCCCGGCCGCGGGAAGGGGCTTCGGAAAAGGAAAAGCCCCGGTAATTTCCTATAAGTTCAAATATATATGACTTTTCAATAAATGTCCAGTCCATTGTGTTTTTCTATGTGTAGAATCTCACCGTCGATTTTTGACAGGCCAAACATCTTCTCTGCCCAACAGGCAAAAGGAAGACGGAGCCGGCAGGCTCCGCCCCTCTTTTTTCACGATTGTTGATGGTGAAAATGCTCATAGACTTTTCGGGCCACCGACGGCGGCACCGCCAGCTCCAGATCCGCCAGGGAGGCGGCCCGGATGGCCTTCACGGTGCCGAAGTGCTGCAAAAGGGCCTTACGCCGCACCTGACCCACCCCGGGGATGTCCTCCAGAGCCGAGCGCATGGTGCTGCGGCTGTGGCTCTCATGGTGGTAGGTGATGGCAAAGCGGTGGGTCTCCTCCTGGATGCGGCCGATGAGGGAGAACACCGCCTGGTTCTGCTGGATGCCGATCTCCTTTCCCTCCGGCGTCACCAATGCCCGGGTCCGGTGGCGGTCGTCCTTGACCATGCCGAAGATGGGTACCGTCACCCCAAACTCCCGGGCCACCTGCCGGGCCGCCCGGGCATGGGTCTCACCGCCGTCGATGAGGAACACATCCGGCAAGGGGGTGAACTTCTCATCCCCGTCCTTCCAGCGCTGGAGCCGGCGGCGCAGCACCTCCTGCATGGAGGCGTAGTCATCGGGGTGCTCCAGGTCCTTGATGCGGAACCGGCGATAGGCCCCTTTAAAGGGCCGGGTACCCCGGAACACGGTCATGGAAGCCACGATGTCGCTTTTGCCTGTGTTGGAGATGTCGTAGGCCTCCATGCGCTCCGGCGCCTGGGGCAGGTCCAGCATCTTCTGCAACAGCTCCAGGGTTTTGTCCGAGCGCTGCTGGAGGGTGCTGACCCGCTCCACCTCCTCAGCGGCGTTGCGCTGGGCCAGGGCAAGCAGCTCCGCCTTCTCTCCCCGCTGGGGCACATGGACATAGACCCGGTGGCCCGCCCGGCGGGAGAGGACCTCCGAGAGCTCCTCCAGCTCCCCGGTGTCGAAGGGCAGCAGGATCTCCCGGGGCAGCACCGGCCGGGGCAGGTAATACTGGGCCGTCAGCGCCGCTAGGGTCTCTGCCTGGTCCGCCTCGGTCTGAGGCGTAAAGGCGGCGGTCTCCCGGCCGGTGAGGTGGCCCTCCTCCACATGGAGCACGGCGTAGCAGCTCTTCACATCTCCCAGGCACAGACCCCACAGGTCCGTGTCGGCGCAGATGCCGGCGATGACGCTCTGGCGCTTGCTGAGCACCTCCACGGCGTTCATCCGGTCCCGCAGCGCCGCCGCCTGCTCAAAGCGCAGTTCCTCCGCCGCCTGCTCCATCTGTTCCTTGAGCTCCCGGACCATCTGCTTGGACTTTCCTGAAAGCAGCGCCGCCGCCTGTTCCATCCGGGCTGCGTACTCCTCTTGGGACATGGTACTGCGGCAAAAGCCGTCGCACCGGCCCATGTGGAAGTTCAGACAGGGCCGCTGAGTGTCGATATCCCGGGGAAACTGGCGGCTGCAGGTGGGGAGCTTGAGAGCGTTGCAGATGGCGTCGATGGCTTGGCGGGTCTCGTACCGGCCGCCGAAGGGGCCAAAGTAGCGGGCGCCGTCATTGGCCTGGCGATTGACCATGGAAAACCGGGGATAGGGCCCCGGGGACAGACGGATAAAGGGATAGCCCTTGTCATCCTTGAGGAGGATGTTGTATTTGGGATTGTGGCGCTTGATGAGGGAATTTTCCAGGATCAAAGCCTCGAACTCGCTGGAGACGAAGATGGTGTCGAAGTGGTCCACCTGGGAGACCATCAGCTTCGTCTTGGTGTTGTGGGAAGTGTTGTCCTGAAAGTACTGGCTCACCCGGTTTTTCAGCTTCTTGGCCTTGCCCACATAGATGACCTTGCCGGTCTTGTCCATCATCAAATAGACCCCCGGTGCCAGGGGCAAGTCCGCCGCCTTTTCCTTCAGTTCCTCCCGGGTCATGATGCCGCCTCCTTTGGTCTTAGGTGAAAAAAAGCGGCCCTGTCACAGCAGGGCCGCTTTCGGTTGCGGGATATGCGGGGAAAACTCACTCGCCGAAATTGTTCTCCACCAGCTCGGCCAGAGCAGCCACGGCCTCTTTCTCATCGGAGCCGTCGGCGATCAGGGTGATGGTGGTGCCCTTCACGATACCCAGGGACAGCACACCCAGCAGGCTCTTGGCGTTGACCCGGCGCTCGTCCTTCTCCACCCAAATGCCGCTCTTGAACTCATTGGCCTTCTGGATAAAAAAGGTAGCAGGTCTTGCATGCAAACCGACTTCGTTATTGATGGTAATTTCCTGTGTATACATAGATACAGCACTCCTTCTCCAAGTACGTTTTCAAACCCCAATTCGGTCTCTCCACGATACTATCCAGCTTTTATAATAGCGGTTTTCCCACGGGCCGTCAACGGCGTTTTTCACAAACATTCCCGGAAAACTGATTTTTTTCAGCGGATAGAATTGTTATACTCTCCAATCCCATGGGTTTTTAGATTTTTCAGGATCGATCGGGTCTTTGGGTATTTTTCCTGAAACAGGTCATTTGAGGGTCACCACGGTGACGCCGGCCTCACCCTCGCCGTAGACACCCAGGCGATAGCTCTTGACGGCCTTGTTCCGACGCAGCAGATCATGGACCATCTTGCGCAGGGCACCGGTGCCCTTGCCGTGGATGATGGTGACGGTCTCCAGCCGGCCCATGACGGCGCTGTCGATGAACTGCTCTACCACACCCTCGGCCTCCAGGGTCTCCATGCCCCGGATATCCAGCTCCGAGGCGGCGGCCACCGTCCGCAGCGTCCGGGCCGAGGGCCGGGAGATGGCGGTCTTGGGGGCCTTGGCCCGACGCTCGTCGTCCTCGATGAGCCGCGCCTCCGAGGCCTTCACCGTCATCTTCAAAATGCCGGCCTTGAGCTGCAGCGTGCCGTCGGACCCCACCGACACCACCTCCGCCGGCGTGCGGACTCCGGGCAGCTCCACCAGGTCCCCCTTCTGAATAGGGCGGCTGGGCTTGGGGATGGGCTCCTGGCGGGCGTCTCTTCGATTCACAGCGTCCTCGGCCTCGTTGAGCCGGCGGCGGAGCTCCGCCCGGGCCTCGTTGTCGTTGAGGGCCCGGTCCGCCTTGGCCTGGGCCTTGCGCATCTCCGAGAGCTCCGCGAACACCTGATCGGCGGTGGTGCGGGCGTCCCGCAGGATCCGCCGGGCCTCCGCCTCGCCCCGGCTGCGGGCATTTTCCTTGGCCCGCTCCATCTGCTCCCGGAACTCCCGGGCCCTGCGGGCATCCTCCTCCCGCTGGCGCAGCAGTCGGTCCACGGTCTCCTTCTCCTTTTCCAGGGCCTGGCGCTTGGCCTCCAGCTGGGTCAGCACATCCTCGAAGCGGATGCTCTCGGTGTTCATCTGCTCCTTAGCCGTGTCGATGACCTCCTGGGGCAGCCCCAGGCGCAGCGAGATGGCAAAGGCGTTGGACTTGCCGGGGATGCCGATGAGCAGCCGGTAAGTAGGACGCAGGGTCTCCACGTCAAATTCGCAGGAGGCGTTCTCCACTCCCGCGGTGGTCATGGCAAAGGTCTTGAGCTCGGCATAGTGGGTGGTGGCCGCGATCTTGGCCCCCCGCTGCCGGGCGTGCTGGATGATGGCGATGGCCAGGGCCGCACCCTCCACCGGGTCGGTGCCGGCCCCCAGCTCGTCGAAGAGGATCAGGCTCCGTCGGTCCGCCTCTTCCAGAATATGCACGATGTTGACCATGTGCGCCGAGAAGGTGGACAGGCTCTGCTCGATGCTCTGCTCGTCGCCGATGTCCGCCAGCACACCGGTAAAGACGGACACGGCGCTGCCGCTGGCGGCGGGGATGTGGAGCCCGCACTGGGCCATCAGCGTCAGCAGTCCCAGCGTCTTGAGGCTGACGGTCTTGCCGCCGGTGTTTGGACCGGTGATGACCAGGGTGTCGAAGGTGCCGCCCACCTCGATATCGATGGGCACCGCCTTGGCCTGGTCCAGCAGAGGATGCCGAGCCCGACGCAGGAAGATGCTGCCGTCCCGGCGGATCTCCGGCCGGTCGGCGTCCATCTTGTAGCTCAGCTGGCCCCGGGCGAAGATCACGTCCAGATGGACCAGGGCGTCGTAGTCCCAGAGGATGTCCTCCTGATGGGCCGCCGCCTGGGCGGAGAGCTCCGCCAGGATCCGCTCGATCTCCTTTTTCTCCTTGGCCTCCAGCTCCTTGAGCTCGTTGTTGGCCTGGACCACGCCCATGGGCTCCACAAAGAGGGTAGCGCCGGAGGAGGAGATGTCGTGGACCAGTCCCGGCAGGTCCCCCTTGTGCTCCGCCTTCACCGGCACCACGAAGCGGCCGTCCCGCTGGGTGATGATGGCCTCCTGAAGCACCTTGGCATAGGAGGGCGAGGAGATGATACGCTGGAGCACCTGGCGGCTCTTGGAGGCCGCCTGGCGCATGTGGCGGCGGATGTCCGCCAGCTCCGGAGAGGCGGAGTCGGCGATCTCGTCCTCATCCAGAATGGAATTTTTGATGCGGTCCTCCAGATAGCGGTTGCCATGGAGGGAGAGGAAGAGATGGTCGATGACCGTCTTTTCCTGGGCGTCTTCGTTGAAGTACTCCCGCACCCGCCGGGCGGCGGTGAGGAGCCCGGCAATGGTCAGCAGCTCATGGGTGTTCAGGCTGCCGCCCCGGTCCGCCCGGGCCAGTGCCTCCGCCACCGGCTTGACGCCGGAAAAGGAGGGGCTGCCCCGCAGACCGATCATGCCCCGGGCCGCATCGGTCTGATCCTGAAGCCGGAGGACCTCCTCCGCCTCCGTCTCCGGCACCAGTCGCCGGCAGCGGTCCTTGGCCTCGGCGCTGATGGCCTGGGCCGCCAGCAGTTCCAGCACCGCCGGCAGCTCCAGGGTGCGGATGGATTTGTCAAACAGTTCGCTCATGGTCGTTTTCTCCTGAAAAGCGTTTTTCCTTTACATAGATTAATTGAAAAGAATTTCTCTCATTTTTGTTCCAGAGCTCAAGGTGTCGGATACTCAGATCGGGAGAAGCACTCAGGCCGCTTCCGGTTTTCCTCCGGCAATCCTGTCCATCTCCCCTGTTGCCTGGGGCACAGCGCTTTGGGGTGTTTCCGCCGGAAACGGTGGAGCGTCTCTTTTCGCAGCTCCGATACCCGCATTTTTGAATCCATTTTGTATTATTTTGTCAAAAAATACGATTTGGAATCAGATTTTGACGCTTTTGTAGTAGTCCAGCGTCCGGAAGCCCCGCTCCATCTGGGTCAGCACAAAGGCCTCCGCCGCGTCGGAGAGCCGTCCCAGAGCCTCGTCGCCCAGGGTAAAGGCATAGAGCCGTTTGGGGTCTCCGTAGATGGCGTGGCGCAGACCGGCCAGAGAGCCAGCGCACAGCGGCATGGACAGTCCCTGGCCCCGGACGCCGCATTTGGCGCAGTGGAGCACACCCTGCTGCACATCCAGCCGGGGCTCCTCCGGCTCCTCCGCACCGCAGTAAGCGCACCCATCCGCCAGAGGCTCATAGCCCGCCAGGCACATGAGCCGCAGTTCAAAGGCCGCCTTGATGAGGGCTGGAGGGCGGGACAAGTTCTCCAGGGCATAGAGTCCGTTGAGCAGCAGCGATACGATCTCCGGCGCGGCCACCTCCTCCTGGGTCACCGCCTCGGTCAGCTCGGCGAAATAGGCTCCCAGGGCCAGCTTCTCCAGATCCCGCCGCAGTCCGTCGAAGAGGCACAGTGTGGTCCCCTCGTTGAGGTAGTACCAGTTCCCCCGGTGGTACAGCGTCAGCTCGGACCAGGCCAGCAGCTGGGCGCAGGCGGCAAAGCGGCAGCTCTTCCGACGGGCGCCCCTGGCGATGACGGAGATCTTGCCCTGGTCAGGGGTCAGGACCGTGAGGATCTTGTCCGCTTCCTTGGTCTCCGTCTCCCGGAGGACGATGCCCCGGGTCACTTGGCAGGGGGTGTTGGACATGGCTATGTAGGCTCCTTTACAAAAACGGAGAGAGGCAGCCCTCTCTCCGCTTCGGTCTCAGGCGGTGCGCGGAGCGGCCTCCGCCTCCGCCGCCTGTCGATACAGCAGGTAAAAGACCGGCTGTCCCGTCTCCCGGA
>CALXDZ010000107.1 GCA_944387205.1 uncultured Oscillospiraceae bacterium | reverse complement strand
AGGGGATGAGCCCCAAAAGACACGAGAAAAGACAGGCCCAGAGATTATTGCCCAGCACGCCCGCGGCAGAGAGCTCACCTGTCTCAGTGACAAGCCCCTCCTGGCTCATCAGCTGCTGCATCAGCTCCGTGATCCACTGGGCCATAAAGGGGACCAGGCGGACCGCAGCGTAGCCGATCACCGCCAGGATGACAAAGGCCACGGCGCTGGATCGAAAGTCATATCGCAGTCCGTTGCGCCAAAATTCCCCCATGCCCCGGAATTCTGCCCGGCGACTCATTGAAGCATGGCAAGGCCGCTGCGAAGCCGCTTGAGCGTCTCTTCACGACCTAAGATAGCGCAGATCTCCACCGCACCGCCGGGGGTCACCAGCTTGCCCGCCGCCGCGATGCGCACAGGCCACATCAGCGTGGCGTTCTTGACCTCCAGCTGGGTGGCCAGGTTCACCAGGGCGTCATGGATGGCCTCGTCGGTCCACTCCGGCAGGGCTTCCAGCACGGGAATGGCTGCCTCCAGCATCCGGGCGGAGATCTCCTCGTTGGTCTTGGACTTCTTGTTGACATAAAACTCCCGGCCGTAGGCGGGCAGCTGATCGAAAAAGTCCACCTTCTCAGGGATGTCCGTCAGCTTTTCGCACCGGGCCTGAAGCAGAGCAGCGATTCGGGCAGTGTCAAAGCGGGGGTCCTTCACGCTCTGGCGGATATAGGGCTCGGCCACCCGGGCGAAATCCTCCGGCGTCATGGCCCGCAGATACAGCGCGTTGAAGTGGGTCAGCTTTTCGATGTCGAAGATGGCAGGGGACTTGGAGATGCCGGTGATGTCAAAGGCCTCCACCAGCTCATCCAGGGAAAAGACCTCCTGTTCGCTCAGCTCGCCCTTGGGAGACCAGCCCAGCAGTGCTACGTAGTTCAAAATAGCAGGGGTGAGATAGCCCTGGTCCCGCAGGTCCTCATAGGAGGGATCCCCATGGCGCTTGGACATCTTGTTCTGGGCGTCCCGCATGACGGGGGAGCAGTGGACATAGGTGGGGATGTCCCAGCCAAAGGCGCGGTAGAGCAGGTCGTACTTGGGGGCGGAGGAGAGGTATTCGCTGCCCCGGACCACGTGGGTGATGCCCATGAGATGGTCGTCGATGACGTTGGCGAAGTTGTAGGTGGGCAGGCCGTCCCGCTTGATGAGCACCTGGTCGTCCAAGGTCTTGTTTTCCACAGTGATGTCGCCGAAAATGGCGTCATGGAAGGTGGTGGTGCCCTCGGCGGGGATCCTCTGGCGGATGACATAGGGCTCGCCGGCGTCCACCCGGGCCTGGGCCTCCTGAACCGTCAGGCTCCGGCAGGGGTCGGCGGCCCGGTTGAATTCGCCGCTGTCCTCCTCGCTCTCCGTCTTTTCACAGAAGCAGTAGTAGGCGGCACCCTTCTCCACCAGGAGCTGAGCATACTTGCCGTACAGGTCCCGACGCTCAGTCTGGATATAGGGACCCACAGGGCCGCCCAGGTCGGGACCTTCGTCATGGTCAAGGCCGCATTCGGCCAGGGTCTTATAGATCACATCGGTGGCGCCTTCCACCAGGCGGCCCTGGTCAGTGTCCTCGATGCGGAGGATGAAGGTGCCGCCCTGGCTGCGGGCGATGAGCCAGGTGTACAGAGCGGTGCGCAGATTGCCCACATGCATATAGCCGGTGGGGGAGGGAGCAAACCGGGTCCGGACCTTCCCCTTGGGAATACGGGCCTCCATCTCCTCAAAAAAAGCGTGATCGAGAGTCATATTCTACCTCCGTGACGGATCTTTCCGTGCAAAATTCAACAGACTACATTATCTCTTTAGTAGGGGGAAATGTCAAGAAATTTTGTCCTGATCAGGAGAAAAGGGGAATGGCAATGAAAAACGCGAAGAAATGGACAGGCGTGTTGCTGGCCGTATGCATGGCACTGACGCTGCTGCCCACCGGCGTCCTGGCCGTGGAAACGGTCACAACTTCCGAGACCGCGGACTTCAATAAGGACTCTGTTGCGGCGCTGGAACTTTTGACCGGTGGAGCAGAGAAGCGGGCGTCCTGGGATGCCGACAGCAAGGTGCTGACCCTCTCCGGCGTGGATTTCACCACCTCCTCTCAAGCTGCGGTGGTAGTGCCTGACGGGACCACGGTGGTGCTCTCGGAGGGGACGGAGAATCGGCTGGTCAGTACCTGCTCTGCCCGAAGTGGATACTCCTGCGGCATTGCTTGTGGAGAATGGAAAGAGGTCTTTTCCGATCAGACGGGAGAGACGAGCTATGTCGCTTTGCTTTCGGGTGAACTGACAATCCAGGGGGGAGGCACCCTGTATGCTCAGGGCGGTGAGATCATCTCAGAGGTCAAGGGTTGTTATTCCACAGGCATCGCCGCCCACTGTTTGATCATTTTGGACGGTATCATCACGGCAAAAGGCGGAACGGTGGAAAATGAGGCGTACAGTGTAGGACTCTATACCGTCTATACCGGCTCTGGCACTGCGTTGGAGCATGGCGATATCACCATCTCCGGCGGTACCGTGACAGCGTCCGGACAGACGCAGGGGATCGAGACTTATACGGGCTCCCTGTTTGTTTCCGGCGATGCCCAGCTCTGTGCGGAGGGCGGCGTATCTGTTGATACGGTCAATGTCTCCGGCGGCAGGCTGACGACGGAAGGCGCCTTTGGCATCGAGGCAAATCTCAACGTGACAGGCGGCCAGGTGGCGGCCAAAGGCACCATCGCGGGCATACGGGGCTCCTATGAAAGCAATACCATCAGCGGTGGCACCGTGACGGTGGAGGGAGGCGTCTTGGGCGCCTGCATCTTCGACGAGGGCGACGTTTTGATAACTGGTGGTGAACTTCTGTGCAACGGCTCGTTTTGGAGTGATCGGTTGATCGTAAACGGTGGACGGATAGAGGCCAAAGCTACGGAGGGAATGCCTGCGCTGGGGCTCTGTTGCCTTTCAAAAATCAACTTTGGTTCCAGCCGGATAGAGAGCCCCAAGCTGGGAGCAGGAATGGAACTGCGCTACGGTGATGCTTCCGGTACCTATCGGACGGGAGTTGTCTGCCAGAAATATGAGTATGATTTCTATGAGCAGGGCAAAGAGATATATATCCTGTTCGTAAAGGCGTATTCCGCCCTGTTTGAGGCCGACGGGACCACACTGGCTTCTTCCATCCAGATCGCTCCAATCAGTGCGGAGGAGGTGCAGGATCAAATCAGTGCCCTGACAGAGATGTCCACCTCTGACCAGGTCAATGAGACTGCCGCCCTTTATACCGATATGGTCGCCGAGGAGCAGGCCAAGGTTTCGGTGGAGAGCATCCAGGCCCTGGATCAACTGGTGGAGCAGAACAACCAGCTGGCCGTGACCAGTACGACCCCCGAAGAGTCCGGCATCGAAGTCTCCGGTCTGGCTCTGGCCTCCGGCGTGGCCAAGGACTTTTCCATTCAAAAGATAGAGCTGACGGTGACGGATGTGACGGATACGGCGCAGAGCGCGGTGGCGGAGGCCCTGCTGGAGCTGGACTTCTCCATGACCGTGGACCATGCGGCGGCCCAGCCTGCCGCGCCGGTGGTGGTAAGCGTGCCCTATACGGAGGCCATGAAGATCCAGGAGGAACGGGGCGGCCTGCGGGTGCTCCACCTGACCGATAAGGGCACGCAGGAGACGGTGCCCCATACCCTCTCCGCGGATAAGAGCACCCTGACTTTTCGGGCCTCCTCCTTCAGCGGCTATGCCATCACCGGAGATCCGGCCAATACGCCGGTACAGGTGCTGACATTCCTATCCGGCTACCGGGTCCAGACGCCGGAGACTCTTTTGGGGAGCTGTACGCTGGTGACCGCGGGCTATGATGCCCAAGAGCGCATGACAGAGGTGCACCGCTATGAGGACGTAGCGGCCAATGAGATCTGTCTCCTCAGCTGGAGCACTGATCCGGCCCTTTGCCGGGCCTTCCTCCTGGACGCTCGGGGCCGTCCCCTGGGGGCCGCCGCTCAGTGTGAGGGGATCTGAAAGGAGCCCTGAGCCATCTTTTGCACAGCCGGGCCCCGGGAAAGCGACCGCTTTCCCGGGGCCTTTTTGCCGGGAAAACCGCTGGGGCGGGAGAAGAGGCAGCGGGCGGTCCCGGACCGACGGCAGAAACTGTGTCCATGTACATTTTTTCCAGAAACAAGGCAAAAATATGCTTGCATTTATGATCCTCTTGTGATATTATATTTCAGCATTCCGCATAGCTCCGGACTTTCTGTCTGTGCCCTTTTGGGTTGGCAGAGGGGAGGAAAGGGCTAGAGGTAACAACTAAATTGATATTGGAGGAACACAAAACATGGCAAATCAGAACGTCGTATCCATGAAGGCCCTGCTGGAGGCGGGCGTCCACTTCGGTCACCAGACCCGTCGCTGGAACCCCAAGATGGCTCCCTATATCTATACCGAGCGCAACGGTATTTATATCGTTGACCTGCAGAAGACCGTCAAGAAGCTGGAAGAGGCCTATAACTTCGTTCGTCAGCTGGCCGAGAACGGCCAGAGCCTGCTGTTCGTGGGCACCAAGAAGCAGGCCCAGGAAGCCATCCGTGAGGAGGCTACCCGCTGCGGTCAGTTCTATGTCAACGCCCGTTGGCTGGGCGGCATGATGACCAACTTCAAGACCATGCGCACCCGTGTGGACCGTCTCAACCAGCTCAAGACCATGCAGGAGGACGGCACCTTTGACATGCTGCCCAAGAAGGAAGTCATGAAGCACCTGGGCGAGATCGCCAAGCTGGAGAAGTACCTGGGCGGCGTCAAGGAGATGAAGAAGCTGCCCGGCGCGCTGTTCATTGTGGATACCCGCAAGGAGCGCAACGCCATCGCCAAGGCGCACAAACAGCACATCCCCGTCGTGGCCATTGCCGATACCAACTGCGATCCCGATGAGATCGACTATGTGATCCCCGGCAACGATGATGCCATCCGTGCCATCAAGCTGATCTCCTCCATCATGGCCAACGCCGTG
>CALXDZ010000106.1 GCA_944387205.1 uncultured Oscillospiraceae bacterium | reverse complement strand
TGGATGCCCACCTGATGGTGACCAACCCGGAGGACTATGTCGCGCGGAGCGCCGCCGCAGGGATCGACTATCTCTCCTTTGTGCCAGACACGGCCCAGGACCCGGCAGCACTGCTTCAGCGCATCCGGGAGGCCGGCATGAAGCCCGGCATCGTGGTCAATCCGGAACACTCGCCAGAGGAATTCCGGGATCTGCTGCCTCTGGCCGATATGGTAATCCTGATGTCGATCGTCCCCGGCGGGGTGCGCAGGCCCTTTGATGAGCACACCTACGATAAAATCCGGGCCTTGGCACAGTATCGGTCAGAGCGCCTTCTGAACTATCTCATTTCCATTGACGGCGGCATCAACCGGGACAACGGGCGAACGTGCCGGCTCTGCGGCGCGGACGTGCTGATCCTGGGGTTTTACGCCATCTTTCAACAAGAGATCCCCATACCGGACGCCTGCCGGCGTTTCCGGTCCTGGATCGAAACCTGATCTTAACGAGGTGTGCAATATGGAGACACAATTCAAGCTGGTCATTGGCAGTGATCTGGCCGGCTATGACCTAAAGACTGAGATGATCCGGCGGTTGTCCGCAAAGGGCTATGACATTACGGATTTTGGCTGCGATTCTTCCCAGGCCGGGGAGTACCCCGTGGCCGCCCAAAAGGTGGCAGAGGCGGTACGGGACGGCCAGTTCGACCGCGGCATCCTCATCTGCGGCACTGGGCAGGGCGTAGCCATGGCGGCAAATAAGGTCCGGGGTGTCCGGGCTGCGCTGTGCTACACGCCCTTCGCCGCTCTGATGGCGCGGGAACATAACGACGCCCGCATCTTGGCCACCGGCGCCTGGCTGACTACTCCGGACGAGTTTGAACGGATCGTTGAGGTATTCCTCTTCGGTAAGTATTCCGGAAAACACGATCACCGCCTCCATATGCTGGAGGAAATTGAGTCCGGGCATCGGGTCTATTGACCCCGCATCGTCTCTTGATCCTTTTTGCGGAATTGGCAATCATTTTTGAAAGCGTCCGCTGGCCTTCCAGCCCGCGAGCGCGGAACGAGGAGGTCACTATGGCAGACTTGGAGAAAAACAGGCCGCAGGCAGAGGAGCCCGCCCCGCCGAAGGTCAAGGCACGCAAGCTGAAAGATTTCAGCGATGGGACGCGGGCCACCCGTATCACCCTTAATGTAGTCTCTGTGGTGTGTGCCGTGATTCTGTGGCTAGTCTTGTCCAGCAGCTCCAGCCTCAATACCTTCCTGGCAAGCCCGGCCCAGGTGTGGGAGGCACTCCAGGAAGAGATCGCCTCCAACGGGCGCTACTTCAAGGACCTTTCCATTTCTCTCCAGCGGGTCATGATCGGTTTTGGCACTGGTTTTATCTGCGCCATCCCCGTGGCGTTTCTTATGGGCTGGTACCCCAAGGTGCGCAATCTCCTGGAGCCCTGGATCCAGTTTCTTCGCACGATCCCCCCGCTGGCCATGATCCCTCTGGTTATCCTGGCCGCCGGCCTGACAGAGAAGGCAAAGTATATCATCATCTTCATCGCCTCTTTCCTGGTCGTCGTGGTCACCGTCTACCAGGGGATCCGGCAGGTAGACCTGACGCTGGTCAAGGCCGCCTATACCTTCGGTGCCAGAGATATGAACCTCTTCCTGGATGTGATGGTCCCCGAGGCGTTCCCCTACATTCTGGTCGGTGCCCGCCTGGCCGTGGCCTCCTCTCTGACGACCCTGATCGCCGCTGAGATGACCGGCACGATCTATGGCCTGGGCGCCCGGATCCAGCTGGCTCAGCAATACATGAACACCAGCGTGGTGCTTCTGGGTATCATCACCATCGGTGTGATCGGATATATCCTCGACAAGATCCTGCTCCTCCTGGAGGCGCGGCTGACTCGTTGGAAGTGAGGTGCGGAAGATGGCAAAGAAGCTGATTGAGATCTCCCATGTCAATAAGACCTACCGGGACAAGACGCGGGGGGATACCGTGGCCCTGGATGACGTGAGCCTGGACATCTTTGAAAATGAGTTTGTCTGTGTGGTGGGTCCGTCCGGATGCGGAAAAACCACCCTGCTCAACATCATCGCCGGACTGGAGCGGTTTGACAGCGGTTCGGTCTCCATGAATGGGGCTCCCGTTGTAGGCCCCGGTCCAGACCGGGGCGTCATCTTCCAGCAGTATGCTCTTTTCCCTTGGATGACCGTCAAGAAGAACATCGAATACGGCATGAAATACAAAAAGGTCCGCCGGCCTGCCGGAGAGATCGATCCCAAGACCAACGCTCCGCGGGAGAAGACCGAATATACCAAGCTCACAAAAGAGGAGAAGCGGGCGCTGAGCGAAAAGTATATCAAAATGGTCAATCTGCAGGGGTTTGAAAACGCCTACCCCAAGCAGCTCTCCGGCGGCATGAAGCAGCGGGTGGCCATTGCGCGGGGATATGCCGTGGCGCCCGATGTGCTTCTGATGGACGAGCCCTTCGGTGCGCTGGATGCCCAGACCCGTGCGCAGCTCCAGGAGGACCTGCTGGTCACCTGGCAGGAGGAGAAAAAGACCTGTTTCTTCATCACCCACGACGTGGAGGAGGCTGTCCTCCTGGCCACCAAAATCGTCATTATGAGCGCCCGGCCCGGCAAGGTGATGGAGATTGTCGACGTAAATCTGCCCTACCCCAGAAATCAGGCCACAAAGCTGCTCCCAGAGTTCGTGGAGATGAAAAACCGCATTTGGAATACGGTATACCAGATGTATCTGGAGGTTCGGAAGTAGTTTGTATTTTTACGGGGCGTCCCCGTGAAAAATAAAACACAAAAAGGAGGATCTCTCATGAAGAAACGTCTGTCTCTGTTGATGCTCTGTGCCGCGCTGCTCATCGCGGTACTGGGCGGCTGCTCCAGCGATTCCCCCAGTGGGGGCAATACCCAGACCCCCGATCCGGCCCAGACGGAAACCCCTGGCCAGGGAACTGGCGATGATGCGGAGTGGGCCACGGTCAACGTAGGTATCCACAACAACGCTCCCGGCGCCTCTCTTTTCGCCACTGCGCTGAAGATGGGCTATTTCGATGAGGAGCACATCACCCCCAACTACACCATCGTCACCGGAGGCGCCGCCGAGATGGCCGCCATGCGTACTGAAAATCCCACGCTCGACATCGGCTTCATCGGCGCTGGTGTGGCCTGGAACGCCATGGATGCCAGCGGTGTCCCCATCAGTTTCGTGTTTATGGACGACATCTCCAATAACGAGCAGCTCCTGGTCAACGAGAGCGTCGGCCTCACCCCCGACTCCTCTTGGGAGGAGATCTACAATGCCCTCAAGGGTCAGACCGTATTTGTAGACACCAGCACCACACCGGGCGGCTGGATGAAAGAGTTTGTCACCCGCGTCAACCTCTATGGCGGCCCGGGCGATACCGAGGTGCCGGATGAGCAGAAGCTGTGGATCGACACTGAGGACAGCTCTTTCCTGGAGGGTTATACGAATCCCAATCCGACGGGAGACGAGGCCTACCGGGTATTCTTCTACAGCATGAGCAATGACACCATCCCTGCCGCGTTCCAGTCCGGAGACGCTCAAATCTGCTGCTGCTATTCTCCCTCCACCACGACCATCCGCAACGCCGGCGGCATCAAAGTGGCTACCGCGGAGACCCACATGCCGGACTACACTTATATCAACACCTGGGTGGCCAATGACAACTGGCTGAAAGAAAATCCGGATGTTGCTCAGCGTTTCATGAACGCCCTCATCAAGGCTATGGACTACCGCAGCTCCCACGAGGAGGAGGCTGCCGACATGGCCGAAGAGGTGACCGAAGCCGCCAAGGATTCCTTCTATTGTGAGGACTATATCGTATACAGCGCTCAGGAGCTGTCCGACTATCTGGAGGGCTTTGAAGACGGCACCGGCTATGCCTATGAGTTGATGGAGCTGCTGTACAATGACAAGCTGGGGAACGTGGAGAGCGGCAACCCCAAGACGCTTTTCGAGTCCTGCAACTTTACCTTTATGAAAACCGCTTTGGAGAACTATCTGGGCCAGTAAGCCGGTCTTCTTATCGGTCCGCCTGCGGCCGGCCTCCCTGCGCATCGCGCGAGGCCGGCCGCTTTTTCAAGCCGCAGAAGGCCGCTGGCTGTCCCCAGGTAGCCGCGTGAGAGGAGGAGTGTCCCGTGCGGGATGTGTTGTGCGTTGGGATCGGCTGTCTGGACGTTTTGGTCCGCGGCGCGGATATGGCGCTTCCCTTCCAGGGGGAAGCAAAAAAGTGCGAATGCGTCGCCCTTGAGATCGGTGGGGATGCGGTCAACCAAGCAGTTGCGCTTCGGCGCCTTGGCGTGGACGCCGGCCTGGTCACCGGCCTTGGGACCGATGAGGCGGGCGAGCTGATCCTGTCTCAATTAAACCGCAGAGGCGTGCCTACGGAGGGTATTGTTCTCTCGCCCGGTCATTCCCGCATCAACGTCATCTTGATTCAGGGCGACGGCCAGCGGCATTTTCTTCATGAGGCCGCTCCCGCGCCAGGAAGTCTCTTTGCGCCGCCGCCGCCGGACGCCGGGACCGCCAAGATCATTTCCATCGGCAGTCTGTTGGCGCCTCCCTTCCTCACACCAGAGTCCATTGACCGGTTCACTGCCGCTGCCGCAGAGAGCGGAGCGATCCTGTGTGCAGACGTGATGTGCAACGGCAGGCTCTATCCCCTGGATGAACTGAAGGCCGGCCTCTCCCGGCTGGACTATTTTTTCCCCAACTATGAGGAGGCCTCCCTGCTGACCGGACAGCGGGATCTAATGTCCATCACCAGCGCGCTCCTGGACTGTGGGATCCGGCACATTGTCGTCAAAACCGGCCGGGATGGCTGCTTTGTCCGCACACAGCAGGAGCACTTCTTCGTTCCCGCGGTTCCGGCACAGGCCCTGGACACCACCGGAGCCGGAGACAATTTTGTGGCAGGCTTCCTCTGTGCACGATTGGAAGATCGCACGCTCTTCGATTGCTGCCGTTTTGCCGCCGCCACGGCGGCGCTGTCGATTTCCCAGGTAGGGGCCTCCTCTCGGCCCATCAGCAGGGAGCAGGTAGACGCCCTCCTGAAAAAAATCTCTTGAATGGGGGTGTCCTCCTGTGATCTATTCCTCTACGCTGATCTGCGGCGATCTTCTGCATCTGGCACGGGACGTGGAGCTGCTTTTACAGGAAGGTTGTCCCACCTTTCATATCGACCTGATGGACGCCCATCTGGTGCCCAATCTCTGCTTCAACTTTGATCTCATTCGGACTTTAAAATCCCGCTACCCCTGTACCATTGACGCCCATCTCATGATGGATAACGCCGAAAACTATCTGGAGCGGCTGGCCGATGCGGGTGCTGATTCGGCTACGATCCATCTCCAGGGAGCCCAAGCTCCGGAGCAGGCCCTGCGCCGCATTCGAGCGCTGGGAATGAAAGCCGGTCTGGCCCTGGCCCCAGATGAGGCCTTTGATCTTGCCGCTCCCTACGCGCCGGATCTTGACCTTCTTCTGGTCATGGGCGTCCGTCCCGGCTTTTCCGGCCAATCCTTCCAGGCGACCTGTCTGGAGACCATCCGGACCGCCGCGGCCTACCGCAAGGCGAACCAGCAGTCCTGGCTCATCTCCGTAGACGGGGGCAGCGACCTCCAGAACGGGCCGCAGTGGGCAGGGGAGGGCGCAGATATGCTGGTTATGGGTGCATTCACCTTCTCCCACGGAGGGTTGAGTCAGGAGCGCATCCGGGCCTGCCGCCGTGTTCTGGATGTATGGTAGCGACCGTCTTTCTTTCAAAGATCCGGTTTTCTCTCCCCGATAATAGAAAGGATGGACAGCATGAAAATCGA
>CALXDZ010000105.1 GCA_944387205.1 uncultured Oscillospiraceae bacterium | reverse complement strand
GGGCCAGCACGCCGATCAGCAGCAGGACCAGTCCCACCGGGGAAATGGCCTGATTCAGGTAATTCTGAGCGGCCTCCTCCGTGGAGTAGCCCAGATTTTCCATCACATAATCCACAGTCAGGGTGCCGTCCTGGATACCGGAATGAATCTTCAGGCCGGTGATGGCACCGGAGACCATGGAGGGGATCCGGGATAAGATGCCGCCGAAGAGGATGATGGAGATACCGTTGCCGACACCGAACTCAGTAACCTGCTCGCCCATCCACATGACAAAGGAGGAACCGGCCACAAAGGACACAATGATGACCAGAGCAGCCCAGATGCTGGTATCGGTCAGGATGCTGTTGTTCTTCATCAGCATATAGTAGCCGAAGCCCTGCAGCAGGGCGATGGCCACCGTGGAATACCGGGTGATGGACTGGATCTTCTTCCGGCCCTCCTCGCCGCCGTCTCTGGCCAGCCGCTCCAGGGCCGGGATGGCCACAGTCAGCAGCTGGATGATGATGGAGGCGTTGATATAGGGCTGGATGCTCAGAGCAAACACCGTGGCAGCCGAGAAAGCGCCGCCGGACATCACGTCATAGAGGCCCAGGATGGTGGTGCTCATCTGGTCCAGATAGGAGCCCAACAGGTCGGTATCCACATAGGGCACGGGAATCGCATTACCAATGCGGAAAATCAGCAGGATCAGCAGTGTGAAAACGATCTTTTTCCGCAGCTCGGGGATGCCCCATGCCTTGCGAATCGTTTGGATCACTTTACATCACCTCTGCCTTTCCGCCGGCTGCCTCGATTGCCTCTTTGGCAGACTGGGAAAAGGCAGACGCCTGCACAGTCACTTTCTTGGTCACCTTACCGTTGCCCAGGACCTTATAACCATAGGTGCACTTGCTCAGGATGCCCTTATCCAGCAGAGCCTGAGCGGTGACGGTCTCGCCGTCTTCAAACTTGTTCAGGGCGCTGAGATTGATGATCTCCAGAGGCTTAGCGAAAATGTTGTTGAAGCCGCGCTTAGGAATACGCCGGCTCAGAGGCATCTGGCCGCCTTCGAAACCGATGCGGACACCGCCGCCGCTGCGGGCCTTCTGGCCCTTGTGGCCACGGCCACCGGTCTTGCCGTTACCGGAGCCAGCACCGCGGCCCTTCCGATAGGCCTGGCGGGTGGAGCCGGCGGCGGGAGACAGTTCATTGAGTTTCATGCTTCGCGCCTCCTTAGTTTTCTTCCTCGACCTGCAGCAGATAGCCGATCTTGGCGATCTTGCCGCGGGTCTGTGCGTTGTCGGGCTGCACGGTGGTATCGCCGATCCGGCGCAGGCCCATGGAGTTGGCAGTGGCGATCTGCTTGGCCAGTCTGCCGTTGAGGCTCTTGACGAGCTTGATGTTCAAATTAGCCATGTCTGCTCCTCCTTAACCCACGATCTCTGCGACGCTCTTGCCGCGGATGCGGGCAACCTCCTCGGGGCCGCGCATAGCCTTCAGGCCCTCGAAAGTGGCGGCAACCACGTTGTTGGCGTTGTTGGAGCGCAGGCACTTGGCACGGATGTCCTTGATGCCGGCAGCTTCCACCACGGCACGGACAGCACCGCCGGCGATGATACCGGTACCGGGGGCAGCGGGCTTCATCAGCACGCGGCCGGCACCGAACTCACCGATGGTCTCATGGGGAATGGTGGTGCCAGCCATGGTCACAGTGATCATGTTCTTTTTGGCAGCCTCCAGACCCTTGCGGATGGCTTCGGGCACTTCAGCGGCCTTGCCCAGGCCGTAGCCCACCTTGCCCTTCTGGTCACCAACGACCACCAGAGCGGAAAACTTCATGACACGGCCGCCCTTGACAGTCTTGGAAACTCGGTTCAAGGAGACAACTTTTTCCGTGTACTCGCTGGGTTCTCTTTCAAATCTAGCCATTTTGTTGTTCCTCCTCCCGATCAGAATTGCAGGCCGCCCTCACGGGCGCCTTCTGCCAGTTCCGCTACGCGGCCGTGATACAGGTATCCGCCACGGTCGAAGACCACGGTCTCGATGCCCTTGGCCTTGGCTCTCTCAGCCACCAGCTTGCCGACGGCACGAGCGGCCGTCTTGTTGCCGCCGTTGCCCTCGATGGCCTTATCCAGGGAGGAGGCGGAGCACAGGGTGACGCCGTTGACGTCGTCGATCACCTGGGCGTAGATATTCTTTTCGCTGCGGAACACATTCAGACGGGGGCACTCGGGAGTGCCGGAAATCTTGGCGCGCACTCTCTTGTGACGCTTCAAACGCTGGGCGTTGGTATCAGGTCTCTTAATCATTTCGGCACACCTCCTTACTTCTTAGCGCCGGTCTTACCGACCTTGCGGCGGATGACCTCATCCACATACTTGATGCCCTTGCCCTTATAAGGCTCGGGGGGACGCTTCTCGCGGACTTCGGCGGCGAACTGGCCAACCATCTGCTTGTCGCATCCGTTGATGATGATTTTGTTGGGAGCGGGAACATCAATGGTGATGCCCTCGATCTCGGGGACAGTCACCTGATGAGAATAACCGAGGTTCATAACCAGGTTCTTGCCTTCCTTGGCGACACGGTAACCGACGCCGTTGACCTCCAGCTCCTTCTTGTAGCCCTCGCTGACGCCCACCACCATGTTGTTGAGCAGGGTGCGGGTCAGGCCGTGCAGGCTCCGGTGAAGCTTATCCTCGGAGGGACGGGAGACGGTCAGGACATTGCCGTCCTGCTTGATGATCATTTCGGGACGCAGGCTCTGAGTCAGCGTACCCTTGGGTCCCTTCACGGTAACCACATTACCCTCGGCGATCTCAACGGTCACGCCTGCAGGGACGGTAATGGGCATTCTGCCAATTCTAGACATGTTTCAAACACCCTCCTTACCAAACAAATGCCAGGACTTCGCCGCCGACATGAGCCTCGCGGGCCTTCTTGTCGGTCATGACGCCCTTGGACGTGGAAACGATTGCGATACCCAGACCGCGCAGCACGCGGGGCAGCTCGTCGGCGCCCACATAGACGCGCAGACCGGGCTTGGAAACGCGGCGCAGGCCGGTGATGACCTTCTCCTTGCCGGCGTTGTACTTCAGGGTGATGCGGATGATGCCCTGGGTGCCATCGTCCACGATCTGATAGCTCTTGATATACCCTTCATCCAGCAGGATCTGAGCGATGCTCTTCTTCATGTTGGAGGCGGGGACATCGACGCTGTCGTGCTTGGCGTTGTTCGCGTTGCGGATGCGGGTGAGCATATCCGCAATGGGGTCGGTGATATGCATGGATAATTCCTCCTATTTTTAGAGTTACGGCCGAAGCCGTTCAGGCAGCGAGGTATCACTACTAATTTGGAGCGCCGCTCGCTATGACGCGTAATTAGCAGTGACCTTTCGCCATCCTTTTATCGCCAGGGCCCGGACCAGGGGCCCGTGGTGTTTTTGCCGGGGGCGTGAGAAAGGTTTCCTTAGAAGGAAGCCTTTCTCACACCGGGGATCTCGCCCTTGTAGGCCAGCTCCCGGAAGCAGATACGGCACACGCCGTAGTTGCGCAGGTAGGCATGGGGCCGACCGCACAGCTTGCAGCGGTTGTATTTGCGGGTGGAGTACTTGGCCGGAGCCTGCTGCTTCAGGATCATAGACTTTTTAGCCATTGTTCTTCTCCTCCATTAGCGCTCGAAGGGGGCACCCACCAGCTCCAGGAGCTTGCGGGCCTCTTCGTCGGTCTGGGCGGTGGTGCAGATGATGATGTCCATGCCGCGGATCTTGTCGATCTTGTCGTACTCGATCTCGGGGAAGATCAGCTGCTCCTTGACGCCCAGGGCATAGTTGCCGCGGCCGTCGAAGCTGTTGGGGTTGATGCCGTGGAAGTCACGGACACGGGGCAGAGCCACGTTGAACAGACGATCCAAAAACTCCCACATCTTGTCGCCGCGCAGCGTCACCTTGGCGCCCACGGGCATGCCCTCACGCAGCTTGAAGTTAGCCACGGACTTCTTAGCCTTGGTGATGATGGCCTTCTGGCCGGTGATGGCGGTGATGTCGCTGACCACTGCCTCCAGCACCTTGGCGTTCTCACGAGCCTCGCCGCAGCCCACGTTCACGACAACCTTGTCGATCTTGGGGATCTGCATGACGCTCTTATAACCGAATTCCTTCATCAGAGCGGGAGCGACTTCCTCGGTGTACTTGACTTTCAATCTTGCCATCTTACGTCTACTCCCCTTTCTTACAGCTCAGCGCCGCAGTGCTTGCACACGCGGGTCTTCTTGCCGTTTTCGATCTTGTGGGCCACACGGGTGCCCTTGCCGCACTTGGGGCAGACCACCTGGACCTTGGAGGCATACAGAGCCGCCTCACGCTTGATGATGCCGCCCTCTTCGCCCTGCTTGCGGGGCTTGATGTGGCAGGAGACCATGTTGATGCCCTCCACGACCACCTTGTTCTCAGCGGGGACGGTGCCCAGCACCTTGCCCTTCTTGCCTTTGTCCTTACCGGACAGGACGACCACGGTGTCGCCCTTCTTCACGTTCATAGTCATCTCGGCACCCTCCTTAAATCACTTCGGGAGCGAGGGACAGGATCTTCATGTAATCCTTGTCGCGCAGCTCGCGTGCCACGGGCCCAAAGATACGGGTACCTCTGGGGTTCTTGTCGTCCTTGATGAGGACGGCGGCATTCTCGTCAAAGCGGACATAGGTCCCGTCGGGACGGCGCACGCCCTTGGCACTGCGGACGATAACGGCCTTGACGACCTCGCCCTTCTTCACAGTGCCGCCGGGAGTGGACTTGCGCACAGAGGCGACGATCACATCGCCGATGTTGCCGTACTTACGGGTGGAACCGCCCAGGACGCGGATGCACTTGATTTCCTTGGCGCCGGTGTTGTCGGCGACCTTCAGATACGTTTCCTGCTGGATCATTGTTCCGACGCCTCCTTACTTCGCTTTCTCGATGATCTCGACCACGCGCCAACGCTTGTCCTTGGACAGGGGGCGGGTCTCCATCACTCTCACCTTATCGCCCACACCGCAGCTGTTCTGCTCGTCATGAGCCTTCAGCTTGTAGGTGCGGCCGACGATCTTCTTATACAGGGGATGGGCCACGCGGTCCTCGATGGCCACGACCACGGTCTTATCCATCTTGTCGGACACGACCTTGCCGACCCTGGTCTTGCGGGAGGAAGTTCTCATCTCTTCGTTCATCTTCGCTTACCTCCTTCTTACTGCTTGTCAGAAGCTCCGGAGAGCTCCTTTTCACGCAACATAGTCTTGACTCGGGCAATATCACGCTTGGTCTCCTGGATCTTCAGGGGGTTGTCAAGCTGATTGGTCGCGTGCTGCATACGCAGGAAGAACAAGTCCTTCTTCAGACTGACCAGCTTCTCGTTGAGCTGGGCAGCGCTCATGTTCCGAACCTCACTTGCCTTCATCTTTATTCACCTACTTCCTGAGCTTCCAGGTCCTCGCGCTTGACGATCTTGCTCTTGATGGGCAGCTTGTGGCTGGCCAGACGCAGAGCCTCGCGGGCGACCTCTTCGGAGACACCGGCAATCTCAAACATGACACGGCCGGGTTTGACGACTGCAACCCAATACTCGGGGGAACCCTTGCCGGAACCCATACGGGTCTCAGCGGGCTTCTGGGTGACGGGCTTATCGGGGAAGATCTTGATCCACACCTGACCGCCACGCTTGGTGTAACGGGTCATGGCGATACGAGCGGCTTCGATCTGGTTGCTGGTGATCCAGGAGGGCTCCAGCGCGACGAGGCCGAACTCACCGTAAGTCACGGTGTTGCCCCGCATGGCCTTGCCGGTCAGGCGGCCACGGTGTACTCTGCGGTACTTGACTCTCTTAGGCAGAAGCATTACTCTGCGCCTCCTTCCTTAGCAGGAGCCGGCGCGGCGGGGCGGGGAGCGCCACCGGGACGGCTGTTGTTGTTGCGATTGAAACCGCCCTGGGGACGGCCCTGACCGCCGCGGTTGAAGCCGCCGTTCTGACGGTCACGGTTGTAACCACCCTGGCCACCGCGGTTAAAGCCGCCGCGGCGATCGCCGTCACGGCGAGGACGACGCTCACGACGCTCCTGATAGGGCTTGGAGGTGTCCATGGTGCGGGGAGTGGTACGCAGGGTCTGAGAGAGTACCTCGCCCTTGTAAATCCACACCTTCACGCCGATGCGGCCATAGGTGGTGGCAGCCTCGGTGAAGCCGTACTCGATGTCGGCACGGATGGTCTGCAGGGGAATGGTGCCCTCGTGATAGTGCTCAACGCCGGCGATCTCGCGGCCGCCCAGACGACCAGAGCAGCAGCACTTGATGCCCTTGGCACCGGCACGCATGGCGCGGGCCATAGCGTTCTTCATGGCGCGGCGATGGCTGATACGCTTTTCGATCTGCTGGGCGATGTTCTCGGCCACCAGCTGGGCGTTCATGTCGGGGTTGCGGACCTCGACGATGTTCAGCTTCACCTTCTTGCCGATCATCTTCTCAACAGTCTGGCGATACTGCTCGATCTGCTCGCCGCCCTTGCCGATGACAACACCGGGACGGGCGCAGTGCAGGTAGATGGTGACGGTGTCGTTGCTGCGCTCGATCTCGATCTTGGGAACGCCGGCACCGTACAGGGTCTTCTTCAGGTAGTTGCGGATCTTGTGATCCTCGACCAGCAGGTCGCCCACCTTCTCATCGCTGGCATACCAACGGGAATCCCAGTCTTTGATGACGCCCACGCGCAGGCCGTGGGGATTAACTTTCTGTCCCATAAACTGTCTCCTCCCTTATGCCTTTTCCGTCACAGTCAGAGTGACGTGAGAAGTTCTCTTGTTGATCCGGTATGCTCTGCCCTGAGCCCGGGGCATCATCCGCTTGAGGATGGGGCCGGGGGTGGCAAAGACTTCGCTGACGTAGAGCTTAGCGGGGTCCATCTGGAAGTTGTTCTCCGCGTTGGCAACGGCGCTCTTGAGCAGCTTGATCAGGGGCTCAGCCGCAGCCTTGGGGGTCTGCATCAGGATGGCCATGGCGGTGCCCACATCCTTACCGCGGATCAGGTCGCAGACGATCTGAACCTTGCGGGGAGAGATGCGGACATATCTCAGATAAGCTTTTGCTTCCATAGTGTTCTGCATCCTCCTTACTTCGTCTTGGTGTGGCCGCGGAAGGTCCGGGTGGGAGCAAACTCACCCAGCTTGTGGCCGACCATATCTTCCTGGATATAAACAGGAACGTGCTTGCGGCCGTCGTGGACGGCAATGGTATGACCGACGAAAGCGGGGAAGATGGTGGAGCTGCGGCTCCAGGTCTTCAGCACCTTCTTCTCACCGGTCTTGTTCATTTCATCGACCCGCTTCAGAAGCTCCGGGGCAACATACGGGCCTTTTTTAATGGATCTGCTCATATTGACTTGCCTCCTTTACTTCTCGTTGCGACGCTTCACAATGAACTTATTGGTGGGGTTCTTGCCCTTGCGGGTCTTGTAACCCAGGGCGGGCTTGCCCCAAGGAGTCACAGGGCCGGGACGGCCGACGGGCGCGCGGCCCTCGCCGCCGCCGTGGGGGTGATCACAGGGGTTCATGACGCTGCCGCGGACGGTGGGTCTCCAACCCATGTGACGCTTACGGCCGGCCTTACCGATGTTGATGTTCTCGTGCTCGATGTTGCCCACCTGACCGATGGTGGCCTTGCAGTTGACGCGGACGATACGCACCTCGCCGGAGGGCATACGGATCTGCGCGTCACGGCCTTCCTTGGCCATCAGCTGAGCAGCGGTACCGGCGGAGCGCACCAGCTGGGCGCCGTTGCCGGGATGGAGCTCGATGTTGTGGATCACGGTACCGACGGGGATCTTCTCGATGGGCAGGCAGTTGCCGACCTTGATATCCGCGGAAGCGGAGGAGACGACCTTGTCGCCGGGGTTCAGGCCCACAGGAGCCAGGATATAGCGCTTCTCGCCGTCGGCGTACTCCACCAGAGCGATATTGGCGCTGCGGTTGGGATCGTACTCCAGGCGGATGACAGTGGCTTCCATATCCATCTTGTCACGCTTGAAGTCGATGATGCGGTACTTGCGCTTGTTGCCGCCGCCGCGATGACGGACGGTGATGCGGCCATAGCTGTTGCGGCCGGCGTGCTTCTTCAGAGACTCGGTCAGGCTGGGCTCGGGCTTGGCCTTCTTATCGATGCCGTCGAACCCGGAGACCGTCATTTGTCTTCTGGAAGGTGTCGTCGGCTTGAAAGTTTTGATAGACATGCGCTTACACTCCTTCTATTCGATCAGATTCCGGTCTTAGACCATGCCCTCGAAGAACTCGATGCTCTTGGAGTCGTCGGTCAGCTGCACATAGGCCTTTTTCCAGGTCTTGGTCATGCCGGGACGACCGGCACCCATGCGCTTCTTCTTGCCGGGGACCGTCATGGTGTTGACGGCCGCGACCTTGACGCCGAAGATCTCCTCGATGGCCTTCTTGATCTCCACCTTACCGGCAGAGGGGGCCACCTCGAACGCGTACTTCTTGCTCTCAGCAGAGGCCATGGAACGCTCCGTGATGATGGGGCGGATGATGATGTCGTAAGCGGTCATTATGCGTACACCTCCTCGATTTTTGCGAGGGCAGCCTGATCCAGCACCAGGTACTTGGCGTTCAGGATGTCATAGACACTGAGGATGGTGGCGGTGGTGGTCTGGACACCGGGGATGTTCCGGGCACTCTTGACCACGTTCTCCCGCACCTCGGGAGTCACCACCAGGGCCTTGCCGTCGCACTTGACAGCGGACAGGAAGCCGCGGAAGTCCTTGGTCTTGATCTGATCCATGGCGATGTTGTCCACCACCACGATGCTGCCCTCAGCCGCCTTGGCGGACAGGACAGACTTCAGAGCCAGGCGCTTGACCTTCTTGTTGAGCACATAGGAGTAGCTCCGGGGCTTGGGGGCAAACACGATACCGCCGTGGGTCCACTGAGGAGCACGGGTGCTGCCCTGACGGGCGTGACCGGTGCCCTTCTGGCGCCAGGGCTTCTTGCCGCCGCCGGAGACCTCTGCACGGGTAAGAGCGCTCTGAGTGCCCTGTCTGCAGTTTGCCAGGTGGTTCTTGACGACCTCGTGGACAACGGGCATGTTGGGCTCAATGCCGAAGATGCCGTCGCTGAGCTCGACAGTGCCGACTTCTGCGCCGGCCATGTTCAACACTTTGATCGTAGACATTACTTAAGCACTCCTTTCCTTACTTGTTTCTTGCAGATGCCTTCTGGGGATTACGGCCGGAAGCCTTCTGCGGGTTCTTGCTGATGTCCGCACCGGCCTGCTTGACCTTGTGGACCTTGACAGTGGACTTGATGGTCACCAGACCGCCCTTGGGGCCGGGGATGGCGCCGCGGACCACGATCATGTTCAGCTCGGGATCCACCTTGACGATGTCCAGGTTCTGCACGGTGACCTGCTCCACGCCCAGGTGGCCGGCGCCGATCTTGCCCTTGAAGATGTGGGCCGGATCGATAACGCCCATGGAACCAGCGTGACGGTGAACAGGGCCGCCGCCGTGGCTGGTGGGAGTGCGGCCGGCGTTCCAGCGCTTGACAACGCCGGCGTAACCCTTACCTTTGCTGATGCCGGTGACATCCACAAAGTCGCCTGCCTGGAAGGTGTCGGCCTTGACGATGTCGCCCACGTTCAGCTCGGCGGCGTTGTCCAGGTCGAACTCGCGGAGATATTTCTTGGGAGCCACGCCAGCCTTGTTCAGGTGGCCCAGCTCAGGCTTGGTCAGCTTGCGCTCGGGGATATCCTCGAAGCCCAGCTGCACGCTCTCATAGCCGTCCTTCTCAGCGGTCTTCTTCTGAACGACGACGCAGGGACCCGCCTCGATGACGGTGACCGGGATCACGTGGCCGTTTTCGTCGAAGATCTGAGACATGCCGACTTTTCTGCCGATGATTGCTTTCATGTATGATCCTCCTTAAAGGTTATTGGTCGGCTTAGATAACATCCTGTGTCATTGCTCTGCCGACTTGACCCCGCCTGCCCCGCAAGATGACAGGCATTTGGGTGAGCAAACAAATTGGGTTTTAGGTGAGACCGCCTTACAGCTTGATCTCGATTTCCACACCGGCGGGCAGCTCGAGAGCCATCAGGGCCTCGACCGTCTTGGGGGTGGACTTGGTGATGTCGATCAGTCTCTTGTGGGTGCGGCGCTCGAACTGCTCACGGCTGTCCTTATACTTGTGCACGGCCCGCAGGATGGTGACGATCTCCTTCTTGGTGGGCAGAGGAATGGGGCCGGAAACCTCAGCGCCGGTGCGCTTGGCGGTCTCGACGATCTTCTCTGCACTCTGGTCGATGACCTGATGGTCATAGGCCTTGAGACGAATGCGAATCATTTCTTTCTGTGCTGCCATTGGTGTTTCCTCCTGTTTTCGTACGGTTTTCTTGCTTGACCTCAGCCGTACGGCGAGAAGCTTCTTTTCTATACGCTTAACCGTGCGTATCATTCCGGCTCATAAGAAAGACCGGCACGCAAAATCACGGCCGGTCTGCCATTGGCGCAGCGATCTACGCAACGTACAGATTCCTTCTCAGCCGCCCGATTTTCGGACATACTCCCCGGAAGTTACCTCGCATGCGAGCAATCTCCCGGTTCATCGCAGTTTCGCGCGCAGGACATGCTATCCCCTCGCGCGGACTTAACTATAATAAAAGAAAACTTTTCAGTTGTCAAGAGGATTTTCGGTATTTTTTTTGATTTTTTCTTCAAATCCGCAAAAAGCTTGGAAGATGCCTCTCGCCTCGGATCATTTCGGCAAAATAGCCCCGATCCATGCAAAATCCGCCAAAAAGAGGAGAGCCCGGAGGCTCTCCTCTTTTCTCTCCACCTTATTATATATAATAAGGAGTCGCTTAATAGGCCACGCCCCAGTAGATGTCGGTGGTGCACTTTTTGCCGCAGATGGGGCACACACCCTCGGTGCCGCTCTGCTCCAGCGGCATGCAGCGGGAGCTGACGCCCACCTTCTCCTTCATGGCCAGCTCGCAGTCCAGAGAGCCGCACCACTTGGTCTTGACGAAGCCGCCGTTGTTGCGCTCCAGCACCTCCTTGACCTGCTCCCAGGTCTCGGCGGTGAAGGAGTTGTCCTCCAGGTTCTTCTTGGCCATGGCGTACATGTTGTGATGGACCTCGTCCAGCAGACGGGCCACCGCCTCCTCCAGCTGGGCCAGAGGCACGAAGGTCTTCTCCCCGGTATCCCGGCGGGCGATGCAGCACTGCTCCTTCTCCATGTCCTTGGGGCCGATCTCCACCCGCAGGGGCACGCCGCGCATTTCGTACTCGGCCGCCTTCCAGCCGAAGCTCTGATCGCTGTCGTCCATCTTTACCCGGACGCCGGCGGCGGCAAGGCGGGCCCGCAGGCCGTCAGCCGCCTCCAGCACGCCAGCCTTGTGCTGGGCCACAGGCACCACGATGACCTGGACCGGAGCGATCTTGGGGGGCAGGATCAGGCCGTTGTCGTCACCGTGGGTCATAATGATGCCGCCGATGAGACGAGTGGACACGCCCCAGGAGGTCTGGAAGGGATGGGTCAGCTGATTGTTCTTGTCGGTGAAGGTGATGTCAAAGGCCTTGGCAAAACCGTCGCCAAAGTAGTGGCTGGTGCCGGCTTGGAGAGCCTTGCGGTCGTGCATCATGCACTCCACGGTATAGGTCTTCTCCGCGCCGTTGAACTTCTCCTTGTCGGTCTTGACGCCCTTGACCACGGGCATGGCCAGCACGTTCTCACAGAAGTCGGCGTAGACGTTGAGCATCTGCTCCGTCTCAGCCATGGCCTCCTCGGCGGTGGCGTGCATGGTGTGACCCTCCTGCCACAGGAATTCCCGGTGGCGCAGGAAGGGACGAGAGGTCTTTTCCCAGCGCAGCACGGAGCACCACTGATTATAGAGCTTAGGCAGGTCCCGCCAGGAGTGGATGATGTTGGCATAGTGCTCACAGAAGAGGGTCTCGGAGGTGGGACGGATGCACATCCGCTCCTCCAGCTTCTCGCTGCCGCCCATGGTGACCCAGGCGCACTCGGGGGCGAAGCCCTCCACGTGGTCCTTCTCCTTCTGGAGCAGGCTCTCGGGGATCAGCATGGGCATATACACGTTCTCATGTCCCAGCTTCTTGAACTCCGCGTCCAGGATGGCCTGCATATTCTCCCAGATGGCATAGCCGTAGGGACGCAGAATAAACATGCCCTTGACGCTGCTGTAATCAATGAGCTCCGCCTTCTTCACCACGTCGGTGAACCACTGGGCAAAGTCCACATCCCGGGCGGTGATGGCTTCCACTTGCTTCTTTTCCTGTGCCATTTCCGTTTTCCTTCACTTTCTCTATGTTTTAGCGCCTTCCGCGCCTTTTGTGTCGACTATATATTGTAATCCAGGCCCCCGGGCCTTGTCAAGGCCGGACAGGCCGCCCCGCAGTCTTTTCCGCCCTTAAAACCTCTCCAGCGTCTCCTGCAGCGTCTGGAAAAATTGGGCGCTGTGCCAGCCGTCGGCGGCGGCATGGCTGATGGTCAGGGTAAAGGGCGCAGTGGTGCGTCCCTCCCGCTTCTCAAATTTCCCGTAAGTAACAATGGGAAAGAGATGGGGCGCGCCGCCGGGCACCACGGAGGAATATCCCGTGTAGTGGATCCAGGGCACACAGGAAGCGCAGAAGAAATTGGCCGGCTGGTCCGGCTTGGGCTTGGGACCCCGGACGGCGCCGTAGCGGGCCATATCGGCGGTGACGGCGCCGTAGAAGGTGTCAAAATCCTCGTCCCAGGGGGTCCAGAGGTCGGAAAAGGTATGGTCCTCCGGGTGGAAGATGGTGTACACCGGGTGTACCACGTCGTAATATCCCGGTCTCCCCTCCTCGTCTACGGCCATGCGCATCTCCCGGGCGGAGTGGACCGTGTGCCCGACGCACCAGAGCATGGCGGGATAGGATCGCAGTCCCCGGCGGTGGACCTCATCTAAGAAATGGGTCACATCCAGCTCCGCTGTCAGGCTGTACTGGCAGGGCAGCTGCTGGCGGTAATAACGGAAATGCTCCGCCCGCTCCCAGGTGCTCTCATCCAACAGATGAAACATACCCTTCTCCTTTCTCTCCTCTCAGCCCAGGTCCCGGTTGTCCAGGGCAGCCAGGCCGAACCGGGCAGCGGCAGTGATGGCCTGCCGCTCCTCCTCCGTCTGGGCTCCGTCCCACCGCAGCCGCAGCCGCCGCAGGAAAGCGCCCCGGAGGGTGTCCTCCTGAGCCCGGGCCCACACGTCCTCCCGGATGCGGGTCTCATCCCGCAGCTCCAGGTGATAAAACCTTCCCGCCAGCGCCTCCGTCAGCCCTGGCAGATCCACCCCCGCCTCCCCGGTCTCCCCGGTGAAGGTGATGCGGTAGAGGTCCGAAGCGGTCTGGGGCGGCAGCGCCTCCTCCAGAGCCTCCAGAGGCTGGCGATCCGTCACATCCAGGCGCAGGCTCTCATACCGCCGGCGGGCCAGCGGCACAAAGGTCAGCGCCACAGTACCCCGGTCGTCCACGGTGCCCTCCAGGATACCCTTGTCCCCCAGCTCGTCAAAGCCCCGTCCCTCGGGGCAGCCGGGATAGGCCCAGACCGTGGCACCGGCCCGGCGGAGTCCCGAACAGCTGTGGATATGGCCCAGGGCCAGATAAGTCAAGCCGCTGCGGGCGATCTCCTCCTCCGTCAGCGGGTCATACCGGGCTTCAGAGGCCCCCACGTCCCCGTGGAGCACCATCAGGTGGCACTTGCCGTCGGCGGGGGCGGTGAAGCCCTCCAGCAGACTGCCGGTCTGCTCCAGGGCGGTGAAGGCCGCTCCGTGGACCACGGTGTTCCGCTCCGGCAGCTCCACCGACTCCACGGCACTGGAGCGGAAGATGCGGACGTTTTCCGGCCAGTCCAGGGCGGCGTAGGGACTGCCGGGGCCGTACCAGTCGTGATTGCCCGGGGCCAGAAACACCGGGGCGGGAATAGAGCCCAGGGTCCGGGCCAGAGCCTCCGCTGTTTCCCGGTAGGCGTTGTCGCTGTCAAAGAGGTCCCCGGAGAGCAGCACCACATCCGCCTGCACCTGGGCAGCGTGACGGGCCAGCCGCTCCAGCAGTTCCCGGCTCTCCCGCCGGCGGGCGGCCGCCTGTTCCGGTGCCAGGGAGCGGAAGGGACTGTCCAGATGAAAGTCAGCGGCGTGCAAAAAGCGAAGCATCTTCCTCTCCCCTTTCCGTTTGATTACAGATCCTACATTTGCCTCAGGCCTGGGGCAGCTTGCACACATCCACCCACTCCACAAAGTTGGAGGAATACTTCTCCAGCTCGTCGCAGGTCATCTCCACGGCGCTGTTGTCGCTGCCGGCGGCAGGAAAGACGGTGGAAAAGCGCTTGAGAGACACGTCCAGGTAGGTCTTGACGTTCTCCGGCAGGGCAAAGGGGCACACACCGCCCACATCGTGGCCGATGAGGGTGTGGGCCTCCTCGTGGGTGAGCATTTTGGCCTTGGTGTGGAACTTGGCCTTGTACTTGCTGTTGTCCACCTTGGCATCGCCGGCAGCCACAATGAGGATAGGCTGGTCGTCGATCTTGAAGCTGAGGGTCTTGGCGATCCGGGCGCCCTCCACGCCTACGGCCAGAGCCGCCAGCTCCACAGTGGCGCTGGAGACATCAAACTCCCGGATGCGGTCGGCAATGCCCAGGGTGGTGAAATAGGCTCTTACTTTTTCAATGGACATGACAGGTCTCTCCTTTGTATCTCTTTTTATCGGATGTCGATCCGCTCCACGGCGGTACACAGTCCGGTGTCGCTTTCCAGGGTAAAGACGGCGCCCTGGAGCTTACAGGGCCCGTCGGCCACCTGATAGCGGCCCGCAAGGCCCCCCAAAAAGGTCTCCACCGACTGCTGAGGCCGGATGCCCAGCACCGACTCTACCGGTCCGGTCATGCCCAGGTCGGTGATATAGCCCGTGCCTTTGGGATAGACCCGCTCGTCGGCGGTGGGGACGTGGGTGTGGGTGCCCCAGAGGGCACTGATCCGGCCGTCCATGTAGTAGCCCATAGCTAGCTTTTCGCTGGTGGCCTCGGCGTGGAAGTCCACCAGGGTGAACTCCGCCGCTTCCTCCTTCAGCACCCGGTCCATGGTAGTGAAGGGGTTTTCCGCGTTGAAATCCAGGCCGCACCGGCCGATGAGGTTCACCACCCGGATGCGCACGGGACCCAGGTCATAGACCGCCCAGCCCCGGCCCGGCGCCCGGCCCGTGTAGTTGGCGGGCCGGAGGATATAGCCGCACTCGTCCAGGTAGGGAGCGATGTCCCGTGCCCGGCCCCAGGTGTGGTTGCCCAGGGTGATGACGTCAGCGCCGGCGGTGAAGATATCCTCCGCCTGGTTGGGGGTCAGCCCCACGCCGGAGGCGTTCTCTCCGTTGACCACGGTGAAGGCAATGTTTTTCAGCTTCTTTACCGCCCGCAAATGGCGGCTCAGGTGCCGCACACCAGCCTCCCCCACCACGTCGCCTATGGCCAAAATGTGATATTCCATCTCAACTCTCCGTTTCTTCCCGCTCTCCGGCGGGCCGCTTTCTCCCGGCAAAAAGGAGGAGGACAAAGGGCGTGGCAATGGCCAGACACCCGGCCAGGATGCCCAATCCCCCCACGGTCCACAGCAGCGTCCACAGATCGCTGTAGGGCCGGCAGGGCACAAACAGCACGGACATCAGGGAAAAGGAGTACCAGCTCTTGTGGGAAAACAGCTGCTGGACCAGGGCGATGGCCAGGTAATAGGCTGCCATGAGGGCGGCGGAGACGGCAGCCTGGGGCCTTGTCAGGTCCCCCATCCCCTTCCAGCCGGCGATCCCCAGAGCCACCGCCGACAGCGCCATGGGGGCCGCGCCGAAAATAAGCGTACTGTGCTCAAAAAACCAATCGACGTTCTCCGTGGTGAGGATCAGGTGGAGAAAAATCCACTCCACCGCCGACAAAACGGCGCCCATCCCCCAGGAGAGGACGAACACCCGCACCAGCGGTCTCTTCACCCCAGTCCCTCCCTATTTTACAAGTCGTATCCATCATTATACCCACCGCTCATCGGAAATGCAAGAGGAGCAGGGCGAAGGCCCTGCTCCTCTTGCTCTCCGTCCGGAGGCACTTTGTTCCCCAGGCCGGTCCGTATCCGGCCCCTCAGGCAGAGACCGGCTCCGCCGCTGTTTCCTCCAGAGCCGCCGGTCCCCTTTCCTCTCCTGCCGCCAGATACAGCTCCTCTGCCTCCTGGAGCGCCCTGTGCATCCGGCGCACCGCCGGACGGGTCTGCCGGGTCTGGGGAAGCAGCTCCTCTGCCTCCAGCAGTCCCCGGACTACTGCCAGATACATTTCCTTTGTCACTTGCATACGATCCCTCCTATAAGGATATATCTAACTATAAATCTACTTTTACTGGTATGTCAACTAAAAATTCACTTTATATATTATTTATAGAGTCTTTCGTCTAAGCGACAATAGACCCATACAAATCGGGAGGTATGGGAATGGCCACAGACTATGCAGAAATCGGAAAGCGTATCAGAGCAATCCGCAAACAGCGAGGCCTCACGCAGGAAAAGCTGAGCGAAAAGTGTGATGTAAGCCCGCAATATGTCTCCCATATTGAGCGATCCATCTCCATTCCCAGTACAGAGATCCTGCTGCGCATCTGCGATGTGCTGGAGGTTACGCCGGACGCCATTTTGCTGGGTGTGATCCGGCACGAGGATGAGACCTGGCGGGGTGTGGCGGAGCGGCTGCGGACCATGGACGAAAAGCATTTGGCCCTGGCGGACAGTCTGCTGCGCTGGGTGGCGGGGCAGAACCTGTAAAGACGACAAAAAGCGGAGCGCCAAAGGCGCTCCGCTCTTGTTTTCCTGTTTTATTTGGCGTACTCCACCACTTTGGTCTCCCGCAGAACGTGGACCTTGATCTGGCCGGGGTACTCCATTTCGCTTTCGATCTTCCGGGCCAGATCCCGGGCCAGAATGACCATCTGGTCCTCGCTGACCTGCTCCGGCTTGACCATGACGCGGACTTCCCGGCCCGCCTGGATGGCATAGGCCTTCTCCACGCCGGGGTAGGAGCCGGTGATGGTCTCCAGCTGCTCCAGG
Organism: uncultured Oscillospiraceae bacterium; assembly: GCA_944387205.1. GTDB lineage: Bacteria > Bacillota > Clostridia > Oscillospirales > Oscillospiraceae > Oscillibacter. Next base: position 6,043 of record CALXDZ010000105.1, on the reverse strand, counting down.
CGCTTGATGTAGTTCTCCAGATTCTCGCGCCGGGCACCGGGCCGCGCGGCGGAAATGGCGTCCGCCGCCTGGACCAGGCAGGCCACGACAGTCTTGGGCTCCACATCGTTGTGATGGGCCTGGATGGCGTGGATGATGTCCTCCTTCTCCTTGTACTTCCGGGCGAAATCCACGCCCAGCTGTACATGGGTGCCCTCCATCTCGTGGTCCACGGACTTGCCCAGATCGTGGAGCAGGCCCGCACGCTTGGCGGCCTGGACGTCGGCCCCCAGCTCCGCGGCCATCAGGCCTGCCAGCTGGCTGACTTCGATGGAGTGCTGCAATACGTTTTGTCCATAGCTGGTCCGATAGTGCAGACGGCCCAGCATCTTCACCAGCTCCGGGTGCAGTCCCCGAACGCCGGTCTCAAAGGTGGCCCGCTCGCCCTCAGCTTTGATGGTGGCGTCCACTTCCCGCTTGGCCTTCTCCACCATCTCCTCAATGTGAGTGGGATGGATACGGCCGTCAGCAATGAGCTTTTCCAGAGCCAGACGGGCGATCTCACGCCGCACGGGCTCGAAGCAGGAGACGGTGATGGCCTCCGGCGTGTCGTCGATAATGAGGTCCACACCGGTCAGCGTCTCAATGGTGCGGATGTTGCGGCCCTCGCGGCCGATGATACGGCCCTTCATCTCGTCATTGGGCAGGGGAACCACACTGACGGTGATTTCGGCCACATGGTCGGCGGCGCAGCGCTGGATGGCAGTGGCCACGATCTCCCGGGCCTTCTGATCCGCCTCTTCCTTGGCGTGGGTCTCGATCTCCTTGATCTTCATGGCGGCCTCGTGAGTGACCTCGGTCTCCACCTGATCCAGCAGATACTTCTTGGCCTCCTCGGCAGTGAAACCGCTGATGCGCTCCAGCATCTCGGTCTGCTTGCTCTTGATGGCCTGGATCTCCTCGTTTTCCTTGTCCAGAGCGGCGTGCTTGGCAGCAAGCTGCTCCTCCTTTTTCTCAATGGCGTCGGTCTTGCGGTCCAGATTTTCTTCCTTTTGCTGCAGCCGGTGCTCCTGACGCTGCAGGTCGCTTCTGCGCTCCTTTACTTCCTTCTCATACTCGCTGCGGTTCTTTAAGATCTCTTCCTTTGCTTCCAACAGAGCTTCACGCTTTTTTGATTCCGCGCTCTTGATGGCTTCGTTGATGATGCGCGTTCCTTCTTCTTCCGCGCTGGAGATTTCTTTTTCGGCTACTTTCTTCCGATAGCGAATGCCGAGAGGGAAGCAAATCACGGCCGCGACCACCGCGCCCACCAGGGCCGCAATGATTGTCGGTACGTTCATGATTTGTTGTTCCTCCTCTTGGTTCCGGATACAAATGTGCCCGCATCCGCGGGCCATTTTTCAGATATAAGCGGAGGATACCCCTACATCCCCCAACAATAATCTTTTCTAATTCTAATCGTTTCCCACACAACTGTCAAGGCATATTCACGGTTCCGCGGTCACTTTTCCAAAATTTGTTTCCCCAGGCGGAGCAATTTTCCCCATTTGGGCTCAGGTGTCGATATAGGCCGCAGCGGCATAACCCACCAGATCTCCATAGTGGACCACATACCAGCCCTGCCACTGGCCGTAGATCCGCACCTGAGCGCCGTTGGGCAGATCCGCCAGCACGGAGCTGGTATGGCTGGGCCGGGAGCGCAGGTTCAGCGTGCCGTAGGCCACGTTCACTGTGCCGTCCATGGGGTCGATGGGCCAGATGAAGGGCAGTCCAAAGTACTCCGTCAGGGACAGCACCAGGTTCTGGGCGATCTGCTGGCGATAGGTCTCCACCCAGGTGGCGTCGCTGTAATTGTCGTGATACCCCAGCTCCAGCAGCACCGCCGGAAACCGGGGCTGACGCACCTCCCCCAGGGTGGTGGTGGCCTGGGTGCGGACCTGGTCGGGCAGCGGATAGATCTCCTTGAGGTTGGAGACAAAGATCTCTGCCGCCTGCTTACCTTGTGCGCTGCCGGGATAGTAGAAGGCGATGATGCCCCGAATGGGACTGGCCTCCCCCTGCCCGGCGGCGTTGGAGTGGAGGGCCAGATAGAAGTCATACCAACCCTCATTGGCCTGGCGAATGGAGGAGGCAGCGGTCATGTCCGGGGTATTGCGGCGGTACTGGATGCCATTGCTGAGGAGATAGGGCTCCATGGCGTCCGCCAGCAGGTTCATGTTGTACTCCTCGCTGCCGCTGCCGGTGATATAGGGATTGCTCTCCTGGGTGGAGGGGCTGAGATAGATGATGGGCATAGAAATTCCCCCTGTTGATAGTTTCTCACTTCTATATATGGCGCTCAGAGGGAAAATGTGCTATGATAGTGTCCCCCGGCAAAGGGCCGGGCAAATGAGAAACGCGGAGGAACTGCGGCATGAAAACAGCACGAACCTACCCCAGCGTCACGGTGACGCCCAAGGCGGAGGCCTCTTTGCACCGGGGACACCCCTGGGTCTACGGTGAGGAGATCACGGATCAGTCCGGCCCCATGGAAAACGGCGCCTTGGTGGACGTGCTCAGCCGCAAGGGCAGCTATCTGGGCACCGGCTTTTTGTCCCAGCACTCCAAGATCCGGGTGCGGCTCCTCTCCCGCAACGCCAACGACCGCTTTGACGATGCCTTCTGGCAGCGCAAGCTCCGCTGGGCCTGGGAGTATCGCAAGACCGTGCTGCGGCCGGAGGATTTGGACTGCTGCCGCATCATCTTCGGTGAGGCAGACGGCTTTCCGGGCCTGACGGTGGACCGGTTCCACGATCTGCTGTCGGTACAGGTGCTCTCCTACGGCATGGAGCAGATCAAGGGAAAGCTGCTGCCCATGCTGGTAGATGTGCTGCGTGCCGATGGTCAGAACATCTCCGGCGTCTACGAGCGCAACGACGTGGAGCTGCGGGAAAAGGAGGGATTGGAGCAGTACAAGAGCTGGTTCCCTCTGCCCGGTGAGGAGCCCCCTGCTTCAGCCTTGACGGAGATCGTGGAAAACGGCGTGCGGTACGCCGTGGACGTGGAAAACGGTCAAAAGACCGGCTTTTTCCTGGACCAGAAGTACAACCGCCAGGCGGTGGCCCGGCTGGCCCAGGGGCGGACGGTGTTGGACTGCTTCACCCACACCGGCTCCTTTGCCCTCAACGCCGCCCTGGGCGGCGCCAAGCACGTGACAGCGGTGGATGTTTCGGAGGCAGCCGTGGCCATGGCCCAGGAGAACGCCCGGCGCAACGGCCTGGAGGGTGTCATGGACTTCCGGGCGGCGGACGTATTTGACCTGCTGCCGGAGCTGGCGGCCCAGCCCCAGGTCTACGACTTCATCATTCTGGACCCGCCGGCCTTCACCAAGAGCCGCCGCACCGTGTCCCACGCCATGAGCGGCTACAAGGAGATCAACTACCGGGCCATGAAGCTGCTGCCCCGGGGCGGATACCTGGCCACCTGCTCCTGCTCCCACTTTGCCACGGAGGAGCTGTTTTTGAAGATGCTCCGCAGCGCCGCCCGGGACGCGGGGGTGCAGCTGCGGCAGATCGAAGCCCGGCAGCAGGCCCCCGACCACCCCATTTTGTGGGGCGTGGAGGAGACCAGCTACCTGAAATTCTACCTCTTCCAGGTGGTGTAAGCAGGGAGTGCCCGCAGTATTTCCCTTTCCTTTCTGAAAGAAATAAGCGAGATCACCGGATATGCTGTTCCGGTGATCTCGCTTTTTCTTTTTATTTTTAACTGGTCAGGACTCAGCCTGTACCTGACGGAACGTGTTTTTGTTTTCCCCGGTACAGCCGCCTCGTGTCTCCCTCCTGTAAAGGGCGGCGCATATCACAGTCAGGATCGCCTCCACCACCGGTTGGGCAGCAATGACGCCCTGGAGCCCCCACAGGCTGTTGAGCAGGATCACCGCCGGGATAAACAGCGCTGCATTGCGCAGAACGGTGATGGTCAAGGAGCGAAGGGCCTTGCCCAAAGCCTGAAAATAACTGGTGACCATGTTGATCACACCCAGAGTAGGCGCGGACAAGCACAAAATCTTCAAAAAATACGCTGTCTGGCCAATGAGCGCCTCCTGGTGAAGGAAGATCGCGGCCAGCTGCCGTCCCGCCAGCAGAAACACGCCGGTAAAAACCGCTCCCAGTATTACCCCATATACCATGGAAAGGCGCATAGTTTGGGCCATGCGTTCTTTCTGCTCTGCTCCGTAGCAATAGCCGATCAGCGGTGTAATTCCCTGCGACAAGCCCACCAGCAGCATGATAGGCACCATATCGATCTTATAGGCAATGCCATAGGCGGCCACAGCATCAGAGCCATAGATAGCAATATAATTGTTGAGAACGATATTGGCAACGCTCATCAGCACAGTGATCAATGCTCCAGGTATGCCGATAGATATTACGCTCCGAACCATGCCGCCATCAGGCAAAAAGGCCCGGATCAGCACAGGGAACAGTTCATTGCCTCGTCCGGACTGGCGGAGAAGGCAGGCAAAATAGTACACACTGGAGCAGACAAATCCCAGGGAAGTGGCTGCGGCGGCACCGGCGGCTCCCCAGCCCAGGGGCAGAATAAACACATAGTCCAGCACGATATTCACCCCGTTGCCCAGAACCAGTCCCACTGTACTCTGCCGGATCAGCCCCGCGGAGCGGAACAGATGCACGAAGCCGTTGGAGAGCATAATGAAGGGCGCTCCCAGAAAGATATAGCGCAGATAGTCACAGGTATAGGCCATATTCTCGGCATCTGCTCCGGCAAGTCCCGCGATTTGGGGCAGCAGAAGCAATCCCACAGCGGCGGTAAACACACCGGAAAGTATCATGGCCCAGGTGCAGAAATGCAGGGTCCTTCCCGCGTACTCCTGTTTTCCCTCTCCCAGAAGCCTGGCAATCACACTGCTGCCGCCCATGCCAAACACACAGGCGATGGACATAATGATCAGCAAAATAGGGGTGCACAGCGTCACTGCGGCAATCATGGCTGGCTCCTTGGTCAGGGAGACAAAAAAGGTATCCGCCATGTTGTAGATCAAAGTGGTCAGTTGTCCCAGCATAGCGGGCAGGCCCACCCGCAAAATAGCCTTCGGCAGATTCTCTTCCTCAAAAACAGATGTCATAATGGTCATTCCTCCTTGCAAACGCCCTGATTATACCGTAAAATAGGAGGCAAAAACCAGGACATATGTCCGGTTAGGAGGGGAAATGAAAAGAATACACGATCCACAGGCCATTGCAGACTGGGTCCGGCGCAGCCCCCACAGCCCGGTACTGGAGACTCTGAAGCAGGAACTGACTCTGCTGGCCTATGAAAAGGGAGAGCTGGTCACCTCTCCCCTGCTCCAGGAGCGGTGGTTCCAAGTGGTGGTGCAGGGCAGCCTGAACATCTACTTCGTCCGAGACGACGGCGGACGTTACTCCCTTTCCAGCGGCAACAGCGGCTACATTCTAGGAGACATGGATCTTTTTGAGTCCTGCACTAGCAGCAGTATCTATACAGAGGCGGCTGAACCTCTGTTTTGCCTAGGTCTCCCCATTGGCCAGAACCGAGAGGCCCTGTTGAACAATCCCCTTTTTCTGCAGATGATCTGCCGGAGCCTGACAGCTAAGATGGAGGCTATCACCACCTTGGATGCCGCCCCCTGCTCCCTTTCCCAACGAGCTCTCTTTTATCTGCGCTTTCGGTGCAGGAACGGTGTGCTCAAAGGTGTGGAGCGAACAGCTTTCCGCCTTCATTGCAGCCCCAGACAGCTCCAACGTATCCTGAACCGATTTGAACAGGAAGGGATAGCTGTAAAAATCGGAAAGGGAGCCTATCGGCTGACAAAGCAGGGTGACCAGACACTTTGAATAAACAGCCCACAAAGAATTTCCCCGGAGTTTTCGCCGGGGCCAGAGGCTAAAAAATAAGTCCCAATTCGACTTTGTATTCCCGGCCATAGGCCAATGAATATTACTTGAATACGACCTATAAATATGCAGAGACACTCAGAAATGAGTGTCTCTATTCTTTTTGAGCAGACTAAATAATTTTGACATCCATTTATTGTGCATAT
>CALXDZ010000104.1 GCA_944387205.1 uncultured Oscillospiraceae bacterium | reverse complement strand
ACCTGGTTCAGCGTCTCAGCGATAAGGGCGATACCCGTCTCCGCTCCCTGCTTCACATGGCTGCCGGGGTGAAAGTTGTAGAGGCTGCCGGGGATATGCTCCAGCCGCTCCAGGTCGTCGGCCATGGTGCGGCGGGCAAAGTCCCGCAGACCCGGGTCTGCTGCGCAGCAGTTGAGGGTGTAGGGGGCGTGGGCCAGAATAGGGAAGAGGCTGTGCTCCTTTGCAAAGTCCCGGTAAGCCGCCACATCCTCCAGATCCAGAGGCTTGGCAGTGCCGCCTCTGGGGTTGCGGGTAAAGAATTGAAAGGTGTTGGCACCGATGTCCACAGCGGTCTTGCCCATGGCCAGAAAACCCTTGGACGAGGACAGATGGCACCCGATGATCAGCATGTTGTTTCCTCCCTCTCCGGGCCTTTGCCCGGTGGAACCTGTGCCGTTTCTCGTGAGAGACGGCGATTTCTATAATAGCGCAGAATCTGGTGTCTGTAAAGATGGGACCGTTTAAGGCCCCACATAGGTGAAGCGGGGCATGGTTTTCCCTTCCCGCTCCACCTGTTCAGTCCACATGGCGGCAGGCCGTACCCACAGTCCCCTCTCCCCGTACAGCGCCTGGTACACCACCAGGGGTTCCAGTGTCTCCGAGTGCCTGGCTACGCCCAGCACCCGATATTCCTTTCCCTTGAAATGCCGGTAGCGTCCCGGCCGAATCTCCTCCATGGATGTGTGCTCCTTTCCTGGATATACTGAGGATTATTGTACGCTGCTGGCGAGAAAAGGCAAGTATTTGAGAAAAAAGGTTTTCCGAAACGGAAAAAGGGGATTGGAAAAGGAAGAAAGATATGGTATCCTGCCCCTGGCGAGTTTACCGCTTTAAAGAGAGAAGAAAAAGGAGAAGTTTCACTATGGATATTCAGTTGGAAAGACGATATGGACTGCCAACAGCCATCTGCATGGTGGTGGGCATCGTCATGGGCTCCGGCGTCTTTTTCAAAGCCGAGGCGGTGCTGCAGGCTACCGGAGGGGACATGGCCCTGGGCGTAGCCGCTTGGCTGATCGTGGGCGCCATCATGGTGGTGTGCACCTTTACCTTTTCCACCCTTTCCTCCCGGTATCAAAAGGTCAACGGGGTGGTGGATTATGCGGAGGCAGCGCTGGGCCCTGTGTATGGTTATTATGTGGGCTGGTTTATGGCCATTATCTACTATCCCACACTGACCTCCGTGCTGGCCTGGCTGTCGGCCCGGTACTTCTGTGTGCTGCTGGGCTGGGATATCACCGGCGGGCCCTGTATGGCCATTGCCTGCTTTTTCCTGTGTATGAGCTTTGCGGTCAATGCCCTGTCCCCCTGGCTGGCGGGCCGGTTCCAGGTGGCTACCACAGTCATCAAAATGGTGCCGCTGCTGCTGATGGCCGTGGTGGGCACTGCGGCAGGCATGCACAGCGGCCAGCTGGCCGCCAACTTTTCTGCTGCCGGTATAGCAGAGGCCTCCGCTGGAACCAGTCTCATGGCCTCCGTAGTGGCAGTGGCCTTTGCCTATGAAGGCTGGATCATTGCCACCTCCATCAATGCTGAGCTTAAGGACCCTAAGCGGACGCTGCCCTTGGCACTGGTGATCGGAGCGGTGATCGTGGTGGCTACCTATCTCTTTTATTATGTGGGTCTTTCCGGTGCTGTTACCACCGGGGAGATGATGGAAAGCGGTGAACAGGCGGCCAAGCTGGCCTTCCAGCGCCTGTTCGGCCAGGCGGCGGGCACCGGGGTGTTCGTGTTGATCGTGGTGTCCTGCCTGGGAGTGCTCAACGGTCTGATGCTGGCCTGCTGCCGGGGAATGTATGCCATTGCCGTTCGGGGAGAGGGTCCTCGGCCAGAGCTGTTTGCCCAGGTGGACCCAGTGACCCGGATGCCAGTGAATTCCTCGGTGTTGGGTCTTGCCCTGTGCGGATTTTGGCTGCTGTATTTCTATGGAGCCAATCTGACGGAGAGCTCCTGGTTTGGGCCCTTCACCTTTGATACCTCGGAGATCCCCATCATTACCCTCTATGCCTTTTATATCCCCATCTTCTTTCAGATCCTGCGCCGGGAGCGGGACCTGGGCTTTGTACGCCGTGTTCTGACGCCGGTGTTGGCGCTGTGCGGGTGTGTGTTTATGGTGTATGCGGCCTTTGCGGCCCATGGTGCAGCGGTGTGGTATTACCTGGTGGTGTTTGGTGCCGTGATGCTGCTGGGCGCATATTTTGGGAGAAAGCGTAAAGGCAGATAAAAGAGTTTTACTGGAAATACCATAAAATTTTTATTTTATGAAAGTGCAAACGGAAAATGTATCCACTTTTGTAACTGTCGTGTGGTAAGGTATAACCACAGACAAACAAAGAAAGAAAGGAGGGCATTCAGGTGCAGGCACGGATGACGGCGAACGAATATCATTCCATCGTGGTTTGCGTGGATGGATATGACCAGCGCATTCTGCGTGGAAGACTGTATAACCCATTCTTACAGGGCACGGTGCACTTCACTGGCTTGATGGAGTTTCTGTTGGCAGTGGAGCATCTGCTGGATGAGATGAACTTTCCCCAGCCGTTCGCTCAGGTCCGGTCCTTTCGGCCACAGGCAAAAGCGCGTGAGGAGATCCGACGCGACAATTTGGAACAGCGGGGCGAAAGGGGAACCTTCGTCATGAAGGTCATCTTCCGGCAGAATGCCAGCTGGCAGGGCACGGTCCTGTGGCTGGAGGCGAACCGGGAGGAGAGCTTCCGCAGCGTGCTGGAATTTGCGCTTTTACTCAACAGCGCACTGGATGAAAAGGGAGAAGGAAGTTAAAACGTAAGGATCCGGTGTGGTCCGCCGGATAAAAAACCAAGGGACTGAGTTTTCAATACCGAACGCGGAGATAGGGCTCCGCGCCAACGGAACAGGAAATAGTGAAACGGCAAACCGTCCGAAAGGGCGGGACGCAAAGTCAGGAGGCTAAAGCGGAAACGCCAAGCTCGTCCGACCGCCAAGTATTTCGTTCCTCTGTAAAGAAAGGAGAACGAAAAATGGCAAAAACGAAGAAACGTGTGTTGTCTTTGCTGCTGGCTCTGGTTATGGCTCTGAGCCTGCTGCCCACTGCGGCTTTCGCATTGGGCGAGAGCAGCGGCGATCAGATTATGCAGGACTCCTCTGGGAATCACCTGTACTATGTTTCTGAGAACGAGGCTGTGACTGACAAGACGACGGAGACCGCTAAAAACACCACCTCCGGCGGCAATGTGACGGTTTCCAAGACTATTGTAGGCACAAATAACGAAAATGAGTTCCTGGTCACCCTGGAGGTCCAGACCAAGCAGAAGCTCAATGAGACCGTTTCCTCCCCCGACGCGGCGGTGGTGCTGGTCCTGGACCGCTCCGGCTCCATGAGTTACTGCGCCGAGTGCGGTGACCATGATCACTGGAACAATTCTACCCTCCAATATAAAGAGCATTACCTCTGCTCCGACGGCTCGGGCAAGCACTATGAATGGGGGAGAAATGGCAAGTGCACGAATTGCGGGCAGAGCAAAGAGAACCATACGGCCGCCTATGTCTGCCCTGAGTGTGGTGTCGTTTCCGGCAACCGCATGATGGCTGCCAAGGCCGGTGCCATCGCTTTCGTGAATCAGCTCCTGGCGGATACCCCCAAGGACGAGCAGGGCAATTATACCGCCCACCGGTACATCTCCCTGGTGTCTTTTGCCAGCAGCACCGAGTTGAATCGCGACTGGGTGGATGTGACCACCGATGTCGGCTATCAGGACTTTGTGAACGCGGTCAACGCTGATGATCTGAAGGCCAGCGGCGGCACCTACCTCCAGGGCGGCCTGAGCCTTGCGGAACAGCAGATGAAGAAGACCCGTGCGCTGAATGGCACGGTAGATATTACGAAAGTGGCCAGCCGCTATACCGTGGTCCTGACAGACGGCGAACCTACTTATAGTGAAAATTACGGCAATGGCATGTCTTGCAACGAGTGGATTTGCGAGGAGACTGCCACAACTGCCCGCAGCCTCCAAAAGCTGTGCCAGGTCTATGCTATCTGCTACGGCGCGGACAGCAATACCTGCTACGGCTCCGGGTGGGATAGAGTTACGGTCGGTGACTTCCTGCAGAGCATTACCCACGCCTATTATTCCGCTGACAACTCCGACCAGCTCAATACCGCTTTCGGCGATATCAGCGACCTGATCGCCCTGCTGACTGAGGCCTGGAAGGTCACTGACCCCATGGGCGACTATATCAAGTTCGGCGAAGTGGTGAGTAACGGAAAGCATACCCAGGGTTCTGCGGTCGCCAGCTGCTCCAATGGCACCCTGAGCTGGGATCTGAAGAGCGATATTCCTTTCAGCACATCTGGCACCAGCACGAACAAGACCTATACCTATAAGCTGTGCTATACCATCACTCTGGATACCCTGAAGACTGGCTTCCAGCAGGGTAAGGAGTATGCCGCCAACGGCTACACCTACCTGACCTATGTGTTCTACAACGAGGACGGCCAGCTGGTGGATGAAAACGGCACTGTTTTGGAGAATTCTCCTGAGAAGCCTTTCTCCATCGCGTTCAACATCCCCGCCGTTCATGGCTATTCCGGCGGCTTTGAGTTCACCAAGACCGATAAGAACAACTCTGGCGCCAAGTTCGGCTTTGCCACTGAGGGAGACCCCACGACGCTGAAGAACGTGGCCACCTTTACCCTGACCCACAGCAACTTTTGCGGCTGCGGCGGTGCCTACACCACTCAGGCCAGCACGGTCCAGAACAAGGTCACATTTGCGAATATCCCCTCCGGCCATACCTATACCATGACCGAGACCGTGCCCGCCGGCTATGACCAGAGCAAGGCCCAGACCTATACCGTCACCGTGGCCTGGGGCAAGGTCACCGTTCAGGACGCCTCCGGCAGTGTGGTCTATACCGAAAACAAGGCCATGACGGTGGAAAACGAGCTGGATCCCCAGAACCAAACCCTCACCGTCACCAAGACCTGGCTGGGCGGCGAGCCTGCTGCCAACACCACGGTCACTGTCAATGTCACCGGCACCAATGAATCCGGTGAAGAGGCGTTTACCGGAATCCTGACCATCTCCAAGCACGGCAACACCTGGTCCGGCACCCTGACCGTTCCCACCGTGGACGTGACCAACGGGGAAACGATCACCTACTCCATTGCCGAGCAGGCCGTCAGCGGCTGGAAGCAGGTCAACACGGGCGGCAGCGGCCTGGCCCTGACTCTGACCAATGCCCGCTCCGAGAATGTCACCTACTCCGTGGAAAAGAAGTGGGTGGGCCCCGAGGCGGACAAGAAGGAAGTCGTTGCCAAGCTGATGAACGGCTCCACGGTGGTGGATACCGTGACCCTGAACAGCGCCAACAGCTGGCAGGGCACCTTCAAGACCGTGGATGCCTATGACAACAGCGGCAATCTCATCACTTACACCGTCAAGGAGTACATTGGCGGCCAGGAAGTGACCAACACCGTCACCGTCAACGGCCACAGCTACAACGCTGATGTGAAGCTGGAAGGCAGTACTTACGTCATCTACAACACGGTGGCCCAGGACAATACCGTTGCCGCCACCGGCACCAAGACCTGGAAGACCAGCGCCATCACTGGCGCCACCGCCACCTTTGAGCTGCTGGCCGACGGTGATGCCACCGGCGAGACCGTGACTTTGAATCAGGGCGATAGCACCATCAGCTTCTCCAGCCTGCCCAAGTATGCTCTGCCCGACACCGTGGTCGGCAGCGTGACCTATGGCAGCCATGCCGACGGCCATGAGATCGTCTATACCTTCCGGGAGACCGCCACCACCGGCGCTTCCGAGGGCGACAGCATCAGTTCCAGCAGCAGCAATAATAAGGACTTCACCAACACCCTCACCGGTACCACCAGCGTCACCGTGACCAAGGTGTGGGAGGACAATCTGGATGCCGAGGGCCTGCGGCCTGACTCCATCACCGTCAAGCTGATGAACGGTGAAACCAAGGTGGCGGAGCAGACTCTGTGCGCCACTGGTGAGGAAGGTACCTGGCTGGATGAGGATCTGACCTACACGTTCACCGGACTGAAGAAGTACGATGACAACGGCGCTCTCATCCACTACACCGTGACCGAGGACGAGGTCGCCAACTACGGCACCAACATCACCGGCACTGCTGCCACTGGCTACACCATCACCAATACTCTGGATGCCGGCACCACCAGCGTTACCGTGTCCAAGGTGTGGGTGGATACCAAGTCCGAGCACGACAGCGTGACCATCAACATCATGAACGGCACCACGGTGGCCCAAGCAGTGACCCTGCCCACGGCGGAGGGCGAGTGGACCGCTACCGTTGAGCTGCCCCTGCGTGCCAACGGTGCTGTCATCGACTACACCGTGGCTGAGGCCAGCGTGCCCACCGGCTATACCGCCAGCGTGGCGGAGGGCGAGAACAACACCTTCACCGTCTACAACGTCATCGATCAGGACAACACGGTTTCCGTCAGTGCCACCAAGACCTGGGAGGGCGGCGATGAGAACCATCGTCCCGAGCTGACCTTTACCCTGTGGGCGGATGGTTCTGCCACTTCTCAGACCATCAAGAGCACCGATAGCGGCTATGATCCCGCCAACATCACTTTCTCCAATCTTCCCAAGTATGCCTATGAGACCAATGATGCGGACCAGAAGGTCTCCTGCAAGGAGATCCAGTACAGCATTCAGGAGACCATGAGCGGCGCCCTGAAAGACCGCTATGATTCTGGCCTCAATATCGTGGAGGGCGTTTACAAGTTCACCAACACCTTCGATGCCGGCACCACCACCGTCAACGTGACCAAGACCTGGGTGGACGGCGGCAAGACCGAGCACAGCGCCGTCAAGGTGGGCGTGTTTGAGATCAACGCCTCCGGCGAGGTCCTCGGCAATGCAGTGAAGACTGCGGAGATCACCGACATCTACAGCTTCACCGATCTGCCTGCCTACAACACCGACGGCACCGCCAAGTCCTATAAGGTCTACGAGATGGACGGCGACAACCGCCTGGCTTCCGGCGCGGAGATCACCATCGGTGAGGACACCTATGTGGTCGGCTATGGGGCCGGCACCATCACCAACACCCTCAAGCAGGAGACCGTCTCCGTTCCCGTGAACAAGGTCTGGCAGGGTCCCGCCGCGGAGTCCGTGACCTTTGAGCTGTACCAGAATAATACCAAGATTAAAGAGCTGACCCTGACCAAGGACAACGCCGGTGAGGACGGCACCTGGAGCGGCGCGTTCACCGGGTTGGATAAGTACGACAACAGCCGCAACGAGTACACCTACACCGTGAAAGAGGTCGCTGTGACGGGCTATACCTCCCGTGAGACCGGCGGCAACACCTTCATCAACACCGTGGATCAGACCACCACGTCCCTGACCGTGGTCAAGGAGTGGATCATGCCTGAGGACGGCAGCGTGGAGCTTCCCGCCTCTGTGAAGATCCAGCTCTATGCCGACGGCAGCGTCTATACGCGGGAGCCCGCCGATGGCGCCACCGACTACACCAGACCTGTGGAGATCACTGCCGGTGAGGACGGCACCTGGACCTATACCTTCGAGAACCTGCCCAAGTACGCCTACACCTATGACGATGAGGACAATGTCTCCTCCGTCCGCGAGATCGAGTACACCGCAGCGGAAGTGGGCGCCACCCTCAGCGGTGAGGAGTATGTGGTTCAGATTGGCCACGATCACTACGAGGTGACCTATGCTGCCGACGAGAACGGCCAGTGGGTCATCACCAATGACTACATCCGCACCGATGTGTTCGGCTATCGCGTCATCCGCAACTACTTCACCATCACCGATGGTGTCCGCAGCACGGACGGCGTGGAAGGCCAGCTGGAGCCCACCCTGGGTGAGCAGGGCGACAATGTCTCTGTGGATCCCGCCAGCTATACCCAGTATGAGGGCAAGGATTACACCTTCAAGAGCGGCATGATCGACGGCGTGAGCGTGGAGAACTTCGCGTTCAGCCTGGATGAGACCAACCACATCTACATTGTGGTGCTCAATTACGAGCGGACTGTGACCACGCCCAGCAATCCTCCCTACATCCCGCCCGACACGCCCAATCCTCCTCCCACTGATCCTGAGGATCCCGGCACGGAGATTCCTGAGGATCCCACTCCCGGCGGCGAGCTGCCTGAGGAGCCCGAGGAACCCGAGGAGCCCACGGACATTCCCGATGAGAACGTGCCCGAGGGCGAGCTGCCTGAGGACATTCCCGATGAGGATGTGCCCCAGGGCGAAGCTCCCAAGACCGGCGACAGCATGAGCCTGTGGCTCAGCCTCAGCGGCACCGCTGCCCTTGGCCTGGTTGCGCTGAATGTGTTCGACAGCAAGCGCAAGAAGAAGGAGCATGAGGAGCAGTAAGCTGCTGACGCAGTGAGCTTCCGCAAAACCCAATCAAACGCGCCCCGGCTTTCGCCGGGGCGCGTTTTTTCCCCCCTTCAAACAGGAATGGGGAAAATTCACGATTTTGACATAGCACTTTTGGAGAATCTGTGCTATCATGGGCAGGAGAAACTGTGAGGAGGTGAGACCCATGGCGGCAGCCTTTCCGCTCCAGACCTGGCTGGAGACCCTGGATGCCTTTTTGACGGCCCATCCGGAGGTGGGATACTGGTATACCACCGTGGTCCGCTTCGTGTTTCCGGTGCTGGCGGGCCTGATTTTGCTGCGGGCTATCCGCTCGCTGCTGCGGGTACCCCATACGCCGGAGACCTGGGCCCAGCTGAGCATGCCCAACGGCGCCCCTGCGCCGCTGACCCATTGGGAAAATATCATCGGGCGAAATAAGAATGCTGATGTGGTCCTCAATTATCCCAGCATTTCCCGGCAGCATGCGGCTCTGATCCGCAACGAGGACGCCACCTGGACGGTCCATGACCTGGACTCCAAGGGCGGCGTGCTGGTGAACGGGGAAAAGGTGGAGGGCAAAGCGAACCTGCAGGAGGGGGATACCATCACCTTGGGTGGTGTGCCGCTGATGCTGCTGCCCACCACTGTGGCGGAAAAGGAGCAGCAGGCCGCCCGCCGTCGGGCGGAGCGTCCCGCGGCCATCTGGCCCTCCTTTTTGTGGCTGACCCTGTTCCAGGTCCTGACCTGTCTGCAGCTGATCGTGGCCGATGGTGCGGAGATCACAGCGGCTGTGCCCATGGCTTTCCTGGCTCTGACCGCGGCTATGTGGCTCTATTATATCGCTCTGCGTCTTTCCAACTGCGTGGGCTTTGAGATGGAGACCATCGCCTTTTTCCTCTCCACCCTGTCTCTGACAGTGACTGCCTCCTCTGCGCCTTCTTCTGTGCCCAAGCAGCTCATTGCCATTTTACTGGGGCTGGGGCTCTTTTTGGTGCTGGGTGTCTTCCTGCGGGATCTGTCCCGGACCCAGAGGATCCGCTGGCTCATGGCGGCCGGCGCCATTGGCCTTTTGGGCATCACCCTGGTTTTGGGTACCGGCAAATATGGCGCTCAGAACTGGATCGTGCTGGGGCCGCTGTCCTTCCAGCCCTCAGAGATCGCCAAGATCTGTTACATCTTCGCCGGCTCCGCCACGCTGGAGCGGCTGTTCCGCCGGCGAAATCTGGGGTTGTTCATCGTACTCACCGGTGTGTGTATCGGCTGCCTGGGCCTGATGAGCGACTTTGGTACAGCAGCTATCTTCTTTGTTACCTTCCTGGTCATTGCCTATTTGCGTTCCGGAGACTTTGCTACCCTCAGCCTGATCTGCGGCGGCGCGGTGTTCGGCGCGGCAATTATTTTGAAATTCAAGCCCTATATCCTCAGCCGCTTTGCTGTCTGGGGCCATGCCTGGGAGCAGGCCTCCGACGCGGGCTTTCAGCAGACCCGCACCATGTCCGCTGCCGCCTCCGGCGGCCTGGTGGGCGTGGGCAGCGGCAACGGCTGGCTCCACAATGTGGCGGCTGCGGACACGGACCTGGTGTTCGGCATGGTGTGTGAGGAGTGGGGGCTGCTGATCGCCGTGGCGGCGGTGGCCTCTATTATCACTCTGGCGGTGTTTGCCGCCCGGGCCTGCCGGGTGGGCCGGTCCAGCTTCTATGTCATTGCCGCCTGCGCGGCCTCCTCGCTGCTGGTGTTCCAGACCTGCCTGAATGTGTTCGGCTCGGTGGACATCCTGCCGCTCACCGGCGTCACCTTCCCCTTTGTGTCCAACGGCGGCTCGGCCATGATGTCTGCCTGGGGCCTGCTGGCCTTTTTGAAGGCCACAGACACCCGGGAGCACGCCAGCTTCGCCATCCGGGATCTGTCCTGGCATCGCCCGGCACGGCGGCAGGTGAGAAAGGAGGGGGCCTATGAAGAAGATTGAACGGCGCGCCTTTGTCTGTCGTATTCTGGCAGGCGTTCTGGCTTTGGGACTGTGCCTGTTTGTGGGCAAGTGGTTTCTCCAGGGCGGCAAGTGGGTCTCCGCTGCCTTCAACCGTCACCTCTACAACAACGCCGGTCAGCTCTCCTGCGGCACAGTCCTGGATCGGGACGGGGATGTGCTGACCACCGTCAATGAAAACGGAGAGCGGAGCTATTATGACAATGCCACCGTCCGCAAGGCTACGCTCCATGTGGTGGGCGATCTCCAGGGGAATATCGGCACCGGTGCCCTCAACGCCTTTGCTGACAAGCTTACCGGCTATAACTTCATCAACGGCGCCTACGGGGCCACCCAAGGCAATGATCTCTATCTGACCATCGATGCCCGGTACAACTATATTGCTTATGAGGCCCTGGGCGGCCACAGCGGTACAGTGGCAGTGTACAACTACAAGACAGGGGAGATCCTCTGCCTGGCATCCGCGCCCTCCTATGATCCGCTGAACGTGCCGGAGGATATTGAAACCAATGATAAGTACAAGGGCGCCTACCTCAACCGCTTCCTCTCCTCCACATTTACTCCGGGCTCCGTGTTCAAGACGGTGACTCTGGCGGCGGCGCTGGAGCAGATCCCCGATCTGAACCAGCGGACCTGGAACTGTGAGGGGTCTGTGCAGATCGGAGGAGATACTATTACCTGTTCCGGTACTCACGGTACCCAAGACATCACTGCTGCCATGGCCAACTCCTGCAACGTAGTCTTTGCTCAGTTGGCGGCGGAGCTGGGTGCGGATGTGATGGAGACCTATACGGAGAAAGCAGGACTGATGGATTCCTACTCCATCAATGGTCTGCCCACAGCCAAGGGCACCTTCAGCTTCCAGGAGGCCACCGATTCCCAGCTGGGCTGGGCCGGTGTGGGCCAGTATCAGGACCAGGTGAACCCCTGCGCCCTGATGGTGTATATGGGAGCCATCGCCAACGGCGGAAAGGCAGCCGTGCCCTACCTCATCGAAAAAACTGTGAGTCCCTTGGGCCTGCCGTCTCTGCCCCACTTCACCCGTAAGACCGGTACGCTCATTGAGTCCGGTACCGCCGGACAGATCGCGGACATGATGGCCAATAATGTGGTGGCCACCTATGGCGCCAGTCGTTTCCCCAATATGGACATCTGCGCAAAGTCCGGTACCGCCGAGGTGGGAGAGGGCCAGTCGCCCCACGCCTGGTTCGCTGGCTTCCTGCGCAACGAGGATGCGCCCTACGCCTTTGTGGTGCTGGTGGAAAACGGCGGCGGGGGTTCCTCCGTGGCAGGTACCGTGGCCTCCAAGGTCCTGGACGCGGTGGTCAACGGCTATTGAGTAAAAACAAAAAGCACAGAGGGAATTTTCCCTCTGTGCTTTTTTGTGCTGTTTCAGGCCTGCTCGTCTGCCTCTTGGGCAAAGAGATGGGCGTAAATCTCCGGCTGGCGGTCCGGCAGGAAGGGGAGGGCCTTTCGGGTCTTGTCTACGGTCTCCCGCTCGATGTCACAGGTGACCAGGCCCGGACCGCTTTCGTCCTGCACCAGGATGGTCCCGTCGGGAGCCACCACCGTGCTGCCGCCGATATAGGAGAGCTTGCCCTCCTGGCCCCAGCGGTTCACACCGGCCACATAGCACTGGTTCTCCAGCGCTCGGGCCCGGAGCAGCAAATACCAGTGCTCCATCCGGGTGGAGGGCCAGTTGGCGATGACGGTCATCAGCTGTACCTGCCGGCAGTGGACCCGGAAGATCTCGGGAAAGCGCAGGTCGTAGCAGACGAAGGGGGCGATGGTGAAATCGTCCAGCTGGCAGCTGGCCCAGTCCGTGCCGCCGGTGTAAAAGCGCCCCTCGGCGCCGAAGGAGAAGGGGTGGATCTTGGCGTAGTCCGCCAGGAGCTGTCCCTCCCGGCCCAGGAGGACACAGTGGTTCTCGCCCTTTTCCGCCTGGGCGGAGGGGAAGACGATCATGCCGAAGCCCATGGCCATGTGGTGGGCAGCCGCCTCCCGGGAGAAAAAGTCCAGCGTCTGGGAGTGGTCCAGAGCCTCTCCGTCCTCAGCGATGTGGGAGGAGAAGCCGGTGAGGGTCAGTTCAGGGAAGAGCAGCAGATCCACCTTTTCCTCTGCCGCCTGACCGATCATCTGGCGGCATGCCGCCAGGTTGCCGGCCTTGTCCCTGTGGACCATATCCATTTGTGCCAAGCCAAGTCGCATGCGAGATCCCATCCTTTCTCCGCCTCCAACTTTGTGCTGGAGGAGATCAATCCCAAAGGAGCGTGGCGAAGTAGTCCTCCGGGGTCTCCGCCCGGCGAATGAGCTGCACAGAGCCGTCCTCCCGCAGCAGCAGCTCGGCGGAGCGGAGTTTGCCGTTGTAGTTGTAGCCCATGGAGAAGCCGTGGGCGCCGGTGTCGTGGATCACCAGCAAATCGCCGATGTCCACCTTGGGCAGCATCCGATCCACGGCGAACTTATCGTTGTTTTCGCACAAGGAGCCGGCCACATCGTATTTGTGGTCACAGGGGAGCTCCTCCTTGCCCATGACGGTGATGTGGTGATAGGCGCCGTACATGGCCGGCCGCATCAGGTTGCAGGCGCAGGCGTCCACGCCCACATAATCCTTGTAGGTGTGCTTTTCGTGGAGCACTGTGGTGACCAGATGTCCGTAGGGCCCCAGCATGAACCGGCCCAGCTCCGTGTAGAGGGCCACGTCGCCCATGCCGTTGGCGGTGAGTACTTCCTCATAGACCTGCCGTACGCCCTCACCGATAACGGCAATGTCGTTGGCCGTTTGGTCAGGCTGATAAGGGATGCCGATGCCGCCGGAGAGGTTGATGAAGGAGATATGGCAGCCGGTCTCCTTCTGCAGCTCCACCGCCAGATGGAAGAGGATCCGGGCCAGGGCGGGGTAGTAGTCGTTGGAGAGGGTGTTGGAGGCCAGGAAGGAGTGCAGGCCAAATTCCTTGACGCCCAAGGCCTTGAGCTGCCGGAAGGCCTCAAAGAGCTGCTCCCGGGTCATGCCGTACTTGGCGTCACCGGGGGTGTCCATGACCTGGAAGCCCTCCCGGGTGTCCCCCAGAGTGAACACACCGCCGGGGTTGAAGCGGCAGCACATCTTCTCCGGCATCCGGCCCAAAAGGCGGTGGAGATAGTCGATGTGGGTGATGTCGTCCAGATTGATGATGGCGCCCAGCTGGGCGGCCAGGCGGAACTCCTCCTCCGGCGTGTCGTTGGAGGAGAACATGATGTCCTCGCCCCGGATGCCGCATCGGTCAGACATCATCAGCTCCGTCAGAGAGGAGCAGTCCGCGCCGCAGCCCTCCTCCTTGAGCAGCTTCAAAATGGCTGGAGTGGGCGTGGCCTTGACGGCAAAATATTCCCGGTAGCCGGGATTCCAGGCAAACGCCGCCTTCAGGCGGCGGGCATTTTCACGGATGCCCTTCTCGTCATAGATGTGGAAGGGGGTGGGGTATTGGGCCGTAATGGCCTTGAGCTGATCCAGCGTAACAAATGGTGTTTTCATCCTGCGACCTCGAATTTCTCTTGTGTTGCCCAAAGGGCGATATTCTCTATTATTTTAGGAGGGATGCTTCCTCCTGTCAAGATGGGCGGGAAAATTTGGGAGAAGGGGCAGGAAAAAGGCGGGGCGGAGCCCTTGCGCCCGCGCCGGCGCTGTGTTACACTAAAACGAAGGGCGGAAGACTATCTGCCCCATGAAGTGACCCTTTGCCGCTCCCGGATGGGAGGAAGCGGAGGGAACAGGAGGAACGACCCATGCGGGAAAAGAGCATGAAACTGCTGGTGACTTTTCACACCACCGCCGGCGCTATGGCTATGGAGAAATACTGCAAGGCCCAGGAAGCCCCTGGCCGGCTGATCCCCGTGCCCCGGAGCATCACGGCGGACTGCGGGCTGTGCTGGATGGCGCCTACGGATGCCCGACCTCAGCTGGAGGCTCTGGTGGCGGAGCATCAGCTGGATGCGGAAGGATTTTATGAGGAGCTGGTGTAACGATGGCAGACCCCTGTGAAGAGTGCGTGCACTATGACTACGATGAGGAGCTGGAAGCCTTTGTCTGCCAGATGGATCTGGATGAGGATGAGATGGCCCGCTTTTTGTCCTCATCGGCCAGCGCCTGTCCCTTTTACCGCCGGGGCGATGACTATGCCACCGCCCGGCGGCAGTAAAGCCCTTGAAAAGCCGCGGCACGGAGCATTCCGTGCCGCGGCTTTTTTAGTAAGGATCAGTTCCGGCGCAGGGCGATGACCAGCTCGCCGTCCCGCCAGGTGACCACAGGCCGCCGGAGCGGACCGGGCAGAGGAGAGGAGATCGCGGGCAGGGGCATTTTTTCCTGCCGGAATACAGAGAGGGCAAGGCCCAGGAGGCCCATGTCCA
Source organism: uncultured Oscillospiraceae bacterium (assembly GCA_944387205.1). Classification (GTDB taxonomy): domain Bacteria; phylum Bacillota; class Clostridia; order Oscillospirales; family Oscillospiraceae; genus Oscillibacter. The sequence goes on along the minus strand of CALXDZ010000104.1, from coordinate 20,878 downwards.
AAATGGAGTGGAGATTGCCCACCAGCAGCGGGAAGGTGCCGCTGGTGAAGGGATAGCCCAGGTTCAAAAGAAGGCTGGACACCGCCTGGAGCCCCAGGGTCAGCACCACCGCCAGAGAGACCAGTCGCCCTAGCTCATTTTTCTGCCGCAGGCATTTCACCAGCACCCACGCCAGAGTCCCTGCCACCGTCAGCATCAGCGCCAGGAAGGGCATCCAGCCTAGGTGGTGGATCAGCGTGGTCAGCAGGGCATCCCGGCCGGACTCAGGCACCAGCATCCAGTAGGGGGTGCTGGAATCCCCGAAGAAACCGCCGATGGTACCCTCCCCCAGCCACTGGGCGCCTGCCAGGGCGCTCTGGATGGCGGTGGCCATGTACCCTCTGCCCAGCGCTTCCGCCTCCGGGTGGAGCAGCAAAGCGATCTGGGCTTGGAAATAAGGGAGTCCCCAGCGGAGGAAGAGGGCGCCGCAGAGCAGCAAAAGGAGCACCAGGGCCAGGGTCCCTGCGTGCTTTCCCACGCCGAACCAGTCCCGGCACACAGCGCACAGCAAGAGAAGCGCACCGGTGACAAGCAGGATCACCAGCCCCAGAAGATAGGGCGCCAGCATGGCGATAACAGCCAGGGGCACGCCGCCCAAAATCGCCAGCGCCAGTCCCTTCCAGCCCTTGCCCCGCAGAGCGTAGACCAGGGCGGCATATGCCACGGGATAGAGCAGCACCACATACCGGGTGTAATAGGAGGCGTTGTTATAGTTTGGGGAAAAAATCAGAGACAATCCTCCCAGGACTACAGCGCCCCAGTAGACTATCCGGGCATAACGGCCTAAGAAGGTATAGTCCAGGAAATAGGCTCCCAGCAGGCACCCGCAGCCCAAAAGGAGAGCCAGTACGGTCTGGGACACCTGGATGGCGTCCGGCATGGCAGCAGTCAGCCCCACCCGCAGAATGCCGCCGGTGAGGGCCAGAAGCAGCGTCAACCCCAGCAGTCCCCACTGGGGCTGCGGCCGGTGGACCCGGTCCAGCTCCTGTCCCACGACCACCGGGTCACCCATCTGGCGTACCGCCTCCGCCTGGGCCTCTTCAGGGGCCATGCCCTGCTCCAGGCAGGCGTCCTGCTGATCCAACAGGTGGGTCTCCAGCTCACGGCGCAGGGGCGCTTTGGCCCGCTTCCAGCGGACCTGGTCCATGGCCGTGTCCAAAAATTGCTCCATGCGCTCAGGCAAGGCAGGCACCTCCCTCCAATACCTGGGTGACAGCGGCAGCATAAGTACGCCACTCTGCCTCCTTTTGGGCCAGCTGGCCCCGTCCTGCTTCTGTAAGGGCGTAATAGCGCCGAGGCCGGGCGGTGTCGCTGCCGGACTGCTCCCGGGCCGTCACCCAGCCCTGCTGCTCCAGGGTGTGGAGCAGGGGATAGAGGGTCCCCGCCTTGAGCTCAAAGGTCCGGTCCGAGCGGCGGCGCAGCTCTTCGATCATCTGATAGCCGTACATCTCCCCGTCCTCCAGCAGCTTGAGCACCAGCAGGGTGGTGCTGCCGGAGAGGAGGCTGTTGTCGATGGCCATAGGTCATCCCTCCTGATATATCGATTGTCTATATAATAGATCGGCCGCCGATATATGTCAAGAAAAAATTTTCAAACAGAATGTTGTCTAATATAAAAAAAGATATATAAAAGAGATGAAAAGGATAATATATTGTGCTTTTTGAAAGCGAGGAAGGTATGATCCGGCAAATGAAATGGTGGAAAAATTGCCAAAGGCATGTGTGAGTGGTATACTAACCATAAGAAAACCACCTTGGGAAAGGAGCGAAAAGGGATGCGGAGAGAGTGGCTTCCTGGCAAGAGCGGATTTCCGGTGCCCTGTGTGCATACGCTGACAGGGGAGGAGCAGACGCTCTGTGTGCTGACCCACGGCTTTGGCTCTGGAAAGGATGGAGAGACGGCCCGGCGGGCGCTGGCGAAGCTGCCTCGTCAGGGAATCGGTGTGCTGACCTTTGACTTCCCCGGCCACGGGGAGAGCCACCAGGACAGCCGGGAGCTGACGGTGGAGGGCTGCTTGGACGATCTGGCGACGGCGGAGGCACGGGCCCGGCAGCTGTGTCCCCATGCCCAGGTGGTCTACTTCGGCTCGAGCTTTGGCGCCTATGTGATTTTGCACTACCTGTCCACCCGGCCCCACGTCGGAAAGAGAGCCTTTTTGCGCAGCGCGGCGGTGGACATGCCGGCCATTTACCGGGACTTTCTGGACCAGGGGCGGGCGCTGCTGGGCAGGGCCGGGGACTTCCTGGCGGAGGAGGGCTATGACCGGCCCATTTGGATGACGGAGACCTTTGCCGCTGACCTGATAGCCCACAGCGTGTGGGAGGTCTATGAGCCGGGAATGGCAGAGCTGGCCATGGTCCACGGGGCGGAGGATGCGGTGGCCTCGCCGGAGGCTGCCCGCCGTTTTGCACGGGAGAAGGAAGCGGAGCTGACCGTGTTCCCTGGCGAGGGACACTCCCTGGCAGGGCCCGGTGTGCCGGAGCAGGTCTTGAGGCTGGCGGCGGGCTTCTTTCTCAAGAATGCATAGGGAAAAATAGAACGGAGACTGCCTTTTTGGCAGTCTCCGTTTTGCTGTGTAAAGTCACAAATCCGCACCCTCTAAGTCTAGAAAGGCTTGAGGTACCTGGGATTCCCCGTATACCGGGATACCAGCTTCCAGCAGGCGCCGGGCGGTAACTCCGTCGCCGGGGACCTGGGTGTGGGAAAAGGTGCCGTCGTAGATGGTGCCCCGTCCGCAGGAGGGGCTGCGTTCTTTGAGTATGGCTGCCTGGCAGTTCAGGAGCTTGGCCAGCGCCAGGGTCTCCGCCGCGCCCTTTTCGTAGGCGGCGGTGACGTCGCCGCCGGTGCTTGTCACCACCCGGTCCCCCTGCCGTTCCGCAGGCGGGCGAGGGGTAGACAGGCCGCCCAACTGTTCAGGGCACACAGGTACCAGCTCATGGCGCTGTCCCAGTTCCGCTACCCACTCCTGTCGATTCCCGCCGCCGTCATAGCGGCAGCAGGTACCCAGCAGACAGGCACTGATCAAAATACGCATAGGATCTTCTCCTTTGTAGGGGTATGTCTAGTCTCCGCTGTCCCGGACCCGGACCCGGAACACCCACTGGCCGTCCAGGGTGCGGTAGCCGTCACTGAGGCTGTCGGTGACATGGACCAGGCCGTAGCTGACAGAAGAGGACAGGGAATGGATGCCTTCGGCCAGCTTTTGGCCGTGGTGGTCAAAGAGGTCGAAGTAATCCGAGCCGTAGCTCTGGCACAGGAAATATACGCTGCTTTCTGACGGATCCCGAGTGGTGAGGATGGTGGCCCAGCTGCCGGCAGGGATCAGGATGTTCCCCTGACTGTCATAGCAGACGGCGTCCCGGTAGGACAGGTCCTGTACGATGAAATATCCATCGCTCCAGGAGACAAAGGCGGGGGTGAAGCCCTCTGGCAGGGGGAGCCGAAGGCTCGTTTCTCCGTCAAAACACAGCAAGTCCTCTCCCTCCTGGGCGTACAGCACACCGGAGCTGGTGTGGACCTCTGTCTGGGGCTCCAGCCACTCCGGCGGGTTCTCCCGTAGGGTCTCATCGAAGCAGCGCATCTGGGTGTAGGAGGAATAATCCTCCGAAGGCTGAGCGCAGAGATACCACATTTTTCCCCTCTTGTCCTGCCAAGTGAAGAGCTGCTGGCCCTCTTGGGCCCGCAGTACGACCTGGCCGGAGCGGTCGATGAGAGCATGGGTGCCGTCAGACAGGTCCGCCAGGGCATAATCACCCTGAAAGTCTGCGGCGGAGCGGAACTGGGGCGGGATGACCCAGCTGCCGTCCTCTCCCAGGTAGCCGTAAGCGCCGTCAAGCTTGGCCAGGGCCCATCTGTCCCCGTGCCAGCCTGTACAGAAATCGCAGCGGCTCAAAGGGGTGACAGCACCGGTGTAAAGATCCACACGGCCCTGGTTATCCTCGGTGATGAGGGAGGTTCCGCCCTCCCCGGCGTGGGAGAGATACCAGTTCTCGCCGCACAGCTCCATCATGCGCTGGGCGCTGACGCAAAGCTGAAGCTCTCCCGTCTGGCTGCACAGATACAGGGCCCCCTGGGTGTCCACCAGGAAATAGTGTTCCGCGTCCGGTGCCCAGCCGTGAACGAAGTCCTCCTCGGTGCACCAGCTGCCGTCCAGAGCGGCCAGGGCCAGGCGCATCTCCCACTGACCATCTGCCTGCTCTACAGACCGTTCCAGCACCCAGAAGGAGTTCAGCTGGCTTTGAGAGGAGGCATAGTCGTAGTAGCAGGGGCGGTAGATGTTGGTATACACCGGGTCCGTCACGATCTCGCCCTCCAGGGTCACCAGGCCGTACTTCTCCACGTTGGTGTAACGGTCCCCGGTGACGGCACCCACATAGGGAAGAAGCGGGCCGTAGTCCTCCGCCGGGATCAGTTGGTCGGTAAAGCCGGCGTAACGGCGGGTGAAGCGCTGCTGCGGCGCCTCATAGTCCGTCAGCTTGGACCAGTCGGTGTAGACAGGGGAGACCTCCTCCGGCTCGTGGGAGGAGGGCGCTTCCGGTCCTCCGGCGCAGCCGCTGAGGAAAAGCAGAGCTGCCAGAAGTCCCCAGAGCTTTTTCATGCCTCATCCTCCACGGCGGACACAGAGACGTACCCCTCGTGGCTCACCAGCTTCTGGCCCTCGTCGCTAAGGATCCAGTGGTAGAGCACGCTGGTGGGATCGTCGGCGGGAAGGCCGGCCTTCATGACCACATAGTAGTTGTTCAAAAAGGGATACGCGCCAGAGCGGATGGTGTCGGCACTGGGGGTCACGCCGTCCACCGCCAGAATTTTCAATCCGTCAGCCATCTCCATGTCGTTGGCGTAGTAATACATGGTATAGCCGATGGCACCGGGGGAGTCGTTATAGCTCTCCACGGCTTCAATAAGGCCCATCATGGAGTCCACCACATAGTCCGTGGGCGGAGTCATGAGGGTCAGGTCCTTCATCACCAGATTCTTGAAGGCGGTCTGGCTGCCGGCCTCCTCGTTGCGCTGGAAGGGGACGATGTCCACGTCGTCGCCGCCCACCTGGGACCAGTTGGTGATCTCGCCGGTGTAGATCTTCTGGATCTGCTCGGTGGTCAGGGAGTCCACCGGATTGTCGGCATTGACCACGAACACCAGACCGTCGATGGCAAAGGGGGCCATTTCCCACTCAAAGCCGGCGTCCTCCTTTTCCTGCCAGATGGAGTCCGCAGGCTCGGCGGAGATCAGCAGGTCGGACTCCCCGTAGATCAGGGTCCGGTAGGACTGAGTGGTGCGGGAGAACTCTGTCAGGTCCGCCACTTCCTCCCGGGTCTCACCCAGCAGCACGCTGGCAATGGCCTGGGCCAGGGGGACAGTGGAGGTGGAGCCGTTGAGCCGGGGGAAATTCTCACGGGTAAAGACGAACTGCCCCTCCTGAGGGGCGGGGGTCTGGTCGGAGGAGGCCTCCGACGGGGTGGCGCCGCAGCCCGTCAGAGTCAGGGCCAGCGCCAGCAAAAGACCGGGCAGCAAGCTGCTTCGTTTCACGTTGCTATACACTCCTTTGTATTTGCCTTTCGGCGGAAAATCAAAGGGAAGGCCTGCAGAACCTTCTATATTGCTAATTATATCAGCCTTTCATAGGGAAATCCACCGGATTTGGTAACATGGATTGCAGTTTGGTAACAGGACGGGGCCTCTAGTCCTCATCCAGCAGATGCATTACCGACACCTCGTAGGCAGTGCGCTCCTGGGGTCCCTCCTCTGTCATTTTGGTGTAGACCCGGCTCTGGATCCGACCTTCTAGGGACAGACGGTCGCCCACGCCCAGTGTGCCTGCCCGGGAGGCCAGGCGGCCCCAGGCAATCACCGGCAGATAGTCTGCTCGCCCATACCGCCGGCCCACCGCCAGCATCAGGTCACAGATGCTGCGCCCCAGAGGCGTACGGCGCAAAATAGGGGGTTTGCAGAGGGTACCTGAGAGAAGAATACGGTTTTGTGGCTCCGGACCACCGGGAAAGAGCTCTTGCGCCAGGACGGTGATGACCAGACGGCTGCCCTGGCCGCTTTTGTTGTTGTAGGAGCGCAGCTGGCCGGAGATTTGAAGGGGACGGCCGGGAAGCACCTGCTCTGCCAGGGCTTCCGGCACCAGCACCTGCAGATGGTCCGTCTGACCGGACAGACGGGGCACCGACAGGGGAAAACGGAAAAATACCTCGCCGTGGTTTTCATGGGAGCGGATAGGCGGCTGCTCCACCGTGCCGCACAGCTCTACTTGGTTGCGATTTTTGACTGTCACCATATTGGTACACCTCGGTCGTGAGATAGGCGGGCGCTCAGGCACCGCACACTGCATGATATGAACAGCACGTCCCGAATAGACCTTTTCAAAGCCGGCCCGGCGGCATATAATAGAGAAAAACTATGGGAAAAGGAGCACATTACAATGGCAGATCTGCTGACCTATCTGCAGTGGCGGGGTGACCTGCCCCTGACAGCTGACGGCTTCAATGAGGTGGACAATCTCATATTGGCGGAGCTGTCCTTTGTGGACTTTGGCGGCATCGTCCCGCCGCCGGGAGAGGGGAGCGCAGTCCCCCTTCATGAGGCTGCCCGGCGCTATTTTGCCGCCCACCCCAGGGAAGAGATCCACATGGGCGTCCTGGTGCCACGCCAGATTCCGGATCTGCTGGAGGCTATGGCGGAGAGCGTCCGGTTCCGGGATACAGGGCTAAACTGCTTTGCCGACCACTTGGATTTGGAGGCCTCTGTGCAGTTTGCGGCTCTGACGGCAGAGCTGGGGGATGGGAGCCTGTATCTTTCCTTCCGGGGCACCGATGACACCATCGCCGGCTGGCGGGAGAACTTTGAAATGAGCTTTCTGGATGAGGTCCCCGCTCAGCGGGAGGCAGAGAGATATGTGGAGACAGTGGCCCGGCAGTACAAGAGGAAGAAGCTGCGTCTGGGCGGCCACTCCAAGGGGGGAAATCTGGCGGTATATGGTGCGGTCCACTGCTCGGCGGCGGTCCAGAGGCGGATCGCCGCGGTGTACAACAATGACGGGCCTGGTTTCCGCACCTCCTTCCTGGACCAGCCGGAATACCGGCGCATTGCCGACCGCATTACCACCATCGTGCCCCAGTCCTCAGTGGTGGGACTGCTGATGGAGCATGAGGAGGACTTTGCTGTGGTCAAAAGCAGCCAAGCGGGACTGCTGCAGCACGACGGCTTTTCTTGGGAGGTGCTGGGGCCATGTTTTGTGCACCTGTCCTCTGATGCGCCAACCGTCCGCCGTAACAACGCCGCATTGAAGGAGTGGTTGGACAGTCTGGATACAGACCAGCGCCGCCGTTTTACTCAGGCGCTGTTCGAAGTGCTGACCTGTACCGGAGCTCAGACGCTCCAAGATCTGACGGAGGACAGCTTCAAAACCGCCGTGGCCATGCTCAAGACTATGGCTGGGCTGGACAAAGAGACCCGGCAGGCGTTGATGGGAATGATGGCCCTTCTTTGTAAAGCACAGGTCTTGGCCATGACCGATGACATTCGGGAGGATCTGGAAGAGGGGCGCAGGCGGTCTGCTAAGGGGAAGAGGTCTTCCGAGCAGAAGTGAAAATCCCGGCGAAAAACCGGGAGAATCCCCTGGCTTTCCTCTGGGATTTCCTGGACGAAAAAGCCACGTAACAGGCGCAATCGTTTGCTTTTTCCTGCCGGCTCTTTTGCTCTTGCAATCTGAAAAGAATCGTGTTACGGTAGATTCAGAAGAGGTCCCCAGTCAACCAAGAGCGCATATGGAAAAGGAGGCATTTACATGAGTTATCCAAAAACAGGAAATGAAGTTTATGTCAGTTTTAACCTGTCCAATACCATGCTCTCCGGAATCGGCAAAGGAACGATCACCCGGGAAGACGTCTCTGCCGACTATCTGAAGAACCTGTTTGCCCAATATGGCGTGGTGGTCTCTGCCAAGCCGGAGCAGCGCAAGCTGCTGGAGCGGGTCAACGAGCTCTATGACCTGGGTCTGGACATCCCTGAACAGCTGAAGGTTTTTCAGCTGTCGGAGAAGAACCGCCGTCTGGTCATCATCACCGTCCAGGGCCTCAAGCGCGTGGGCGGCTCTCTGCTTCCCAGCTACACAGAGGAGGAGTTCAGCGAGGCTACCTTTGGTTTTGTCAAATACTATGTCCAGAGCCGCCACTATGACGATCTGGTGAAGGAGAATAAGCGCCTGAAATGGGAGCTGGACAATCAGACTGAGTGGCGCAATCGCACCGACAACTGAGGACTGTCTCCTGTCCATAGAGTAAAAACAAAGCCCGTCCCCTTTGTGGGGACGGGCTTTTTGCTGCCAATATTTATTTCTCCGGCGTACCCGGACATGGAAACGACAGCCAGCCGCTGTCTGCCGGCTGATTTTCTGGGGCAAAGCAGGAGGGATCAGCGCTGATACTCGAATTCCAGACCATACATGGATACCAGGTCACCGTCCTGGATGCCCATTTCCTCCATGCGCTGGAACAGGCCCGACTCTCGGAGCATCCGGTCAAACCAGTTGCGGCTCTCGTAGTCGCCGAAGTTGACGTTGGCGATGAGCCGCTGGAGCCAGGGCCCCTCCACGATCCAGGTACCGTCCTCCACACGGATGTCCAGAGGCGCGGAGGTGTCCACCTCCAGGGGTCGCTTGACATACTCCGGCTCGTAGACCCGCACCGGGGGCAGGGTGGAGAGCTTGGCGGCCACGGCGTTCATCAGCTCCTTCACCCCCTGGTGGGCGGCGGCGGAGATGACGTACAGGGGATAGCCCTTGGCCTCCACATGGGCCCGGAGCTGTTCCAGCAGTTCCGGATCGGCCATGATGTCGGCCTTGTTGGCGGCCACGATCTGGGGGCGGTTTTCCAGGTCTGCGCTGTACTCCTTGAGTTCCTCACAGATGGCGTCAAAGTCCGCCACTGGGTCCCGGCCCTCGCTGCCGGACACGTCCACCACATGGACCAGCAGACGGCACCGGTCGATGTGGCGCAGGAAGTCGTGACCCAGGCCGGCGCCCTCCGCGGCGCCCTCGATGATGCCGGGGATGTCCGCCAGCACGAAGCTGACGCCCTCGTCCACATATACCACGCCCAGGTTGGGGTAGAGGGTGGTGAAGTGGTAGTTGGCGATCTTGGGCTGGGCCTTGGAGACTACACTCAGGAGAGTGGATTTGCCCACGTTGGGGAAGCCCACCAGACCCACGTCCGCCAGGAGCTTGAGCTCCAAAATCACGTCGTGGCTCTCGCCCTCCAGCCCCGCCTTGGCGAAGCGGGGCACCTGCCGGGTGGGGGTGGCGAAGTGCATATTGCCCCAGCCGCCCTTGCCGCCCCGGCAGAGGACAAAGGGCTCGTCCCCGGACATATCCTGGATGATCTCGCCGGTCTCGGCGTCCCGGACCAGGGTGCCCCGGGGGACCTTGATGACCAGGGACTGGCCGGTCTTGCCGGTCTTGCGCTGGCCCTGGCCGTCCGCGCCGTTTTCGGCTACATATTTGCGCTTGTAGCGGAAGTCCATCAGGGTGGACAGGTTGTCGTCCACCTGCAAAATGATGCTGCCGCCGTCGCCGCCGTCGCCGCCGTCCGGGCCGCCGGCGGCCACATATTTCTCACGGTGGAAGGCCACGGCGCCGTTGCCGCCCTTCCCCGCCCGCACGGTGATGCGGGCCTTGTCAATAAATGCTGCTGCCATAGAGCATCCCTTTCGTCGTTGAAAAATGATATCAGTAGCTTGTCCGTTTTGGCCTATTCTATCGAAAAACGCAAGGCCCGTCAAGCGGTGGGCCGGGGCAGAAAAAAGACCCCGGCCGATTTGGCCGGGGTCCCTGGAAAAGCAGCCGAATTACTGGGCCTCGTAAACGGAAGCCTGCTTACGGTCCTTGCCCAGACGCTCGAAGCGGAGCACGCCGTCCGCCTTGGCGAACAGGGTGTCGTCGCTGCCGATGCCGACATTCACACCCGGGTGGATGTGGGTGCCGCGCTGGCGAACCAGGATGTTGCCGGCCTTGACGAACTGGCCGTCAGCACGCTTGGGGCCCAGGCGCTTGGACTCGGAATCACGGCCGTTCTTGGTGGAGCCCATACCTTTTTTATGGGCAAAGAACTGAATGCCAATGTGAAGCATGACAGTACCATCCTTTCTGTAAGATAAGGGGAGGATGGAGGAGACCTACGCCTCCAGAACCTCGATATTTTCGGGATATTCGTCGCGAAGCTGGGACAGATACAGCATCAGCCCGGTCAAAAGCGCCTGACAAGCGCTCTCGGCGCTGGCGGACAGTCCGCCGGGCAGCCGCAGGGAGATCCTGGCGTCCCGCTCACTGACCTTTACGGCGGCGGCCAGACCCATCACATCGTTGACCGTGCACTCCACCAGACGGATGGCGCTGGTCACGGCGGCACAGACGATGTCCGTGCCTTCGGGGGCATAGCCGCTGTGTCCTTTGGAGTCGAAGCCGACGATGCGGCTCCCCTCCGTATGGAACGTGATCGTCGTCATAGACTTAGAGGGCGATCTTGCCGATGGTCACCTTGGTGTAGGGCTGACGATGGCCCTGACGCTTCCGATAGCCCTTCTTGGCGTTGTACTTGAAGATGCGGATCTTCTTGCCCTTGCCGTTCTTGACGACGGTGGCCTCCACGGAGGCACCCTCCACCACGGGAGCACCGAACTTGGTGTTCTCGCCGTCCAGCACAGCCAGGACCTTGTCGAACTTGACAGTGTCGTTGGCCTCCACAGGCAGCTTCTCGATGAACAGGGTATCGCCCTCGGCCACCTTGTACTGCTTGCCGCCGGTCTCGATGATTGCGTACATTTACGTTTCAACTCCTTCATTACGGGCTCGCTGTCGGGGGCGGAGGCATGGCCTCACTTTAGACCCATTCAAAGCGGCTTATCAAGTATATCAGTCAATTTTGGAAATGTCAATGGGTTTTGAGAGAAAAACCGAAGAAAATCGCAAAAAAAGCGGACGTTTTTACCGGTAGCGGGTGCCCTGCCGCCAGGTGGTCAGGCGGGTGAGCCCGGTGACGGTCACGGTGACGCGGTCCTCCTGGTCCTCCAGCTCGTCGGCATAGAGAAAGCCGTCGCTGTCATACAGCGTCACCGGGAAGAGGTAGAAGCCAAAGGTGTTGCCGTCCTTTTCCGAGAGGGAGGTCTGGAGGTATCGCTCCCCCTCCGGGCAGGCCAGATCCCCAATGGAGGTCCTCAGGGAGGCGGTGGTGGTCAGGGTGTAGCTGGTCTTTTCCTGCCGCTGCTCCATGCACCCGGATACCAGGGAACCGCCGGAGGGGCTGTAAGAGCCCCGAGCCCGGAAGGTCACCAGCCAGCGGCCGTCGGAGCGCTGCTCCAGCCGCTCCACCGTGATGCGGCAGCCGGTCTCATCCTCATAGAGGACCTTCTCCAAATTGCTCTCCGGGTCCCCCAGGTCCAGCTCCAGGGACCAGCGGCCGGGCAGCACCTCCTGGGAGACGCCGTAATTCTGGCTCCAGAACTGGTAGACCAGTCCGTGGCGCCAGGTACCCAAAGTGCCGTTGGCGTCCAGGCGGAAGAGGCGGAGCGCCGCGGCCGCCACCATGGCGCACAAAAGCGCCGTGAGCAGCATCCAGCGCCGCCGAAGCTTCCGCCCCTCCTGGGGCGGGGGAGCGCCGTAGATCAGCTCCAGAATGTCCCCCTCCAGAGCCTGAGCGATGGATTGCAGGGTGGTGAGGTCCGGCTGGGACCGTCCGGTCTCCCAGGTGGAGACCGCCTGCCGGGTGACGTGGAGCCTCTGAGCCAGCTCCTCCTGGGTGAGGCCCCGCCTGAGACGCAGCCTGTGGATGTGTTTTCCCACAGATGCCATACCCGCCGCCTCCTTTGCCTGATAAATGCCGGTACCCCCAGGGCGCCGGCCTGCTGCCTTCCTGCCCCTGAGGGTACCATATCCGGGGGAAAATGTCACGCTATCCTCTGTTGCGCGGGGGATCGGAGCGGCGATCCGCACCTTCTCACGGCGTTTTTCGGGCCTTTGGCTGGAGAACCGTGCCCGCGGGAGGGACCTGTTCCGGGGACCGGGGCGGCAGGAGGACCCGTGTGCATCCATATGACGCGGGAATACGGCCAGAACCCGCGTGTGTTCCCAGACCCTGGCCGTGTTCCCTTGGATGCGCCCCTGAGAGCCGGTCCCCCTCAGCCGTTGTGGCCGATAAAGCGGTCGATGCGGTAGGACATTTCCAGATGAAAGCGGGTGGCGGTGTCTGCCGGGTCCGCATGGGTCAGTTCCCGGATCCGCTCCAGGCGGTAGTTCAGGGAGTTGCGGTGGATGAAAAGCCTCTGGGCCGTGTCCTTGACGCTGCCTCCGCAGAGCAGGTAGGTCTCCAGGGTGCGGTAGAGGTCGGTCCCGTTGGCGTGATCGTAGCGGTTGAGGATGGACAGGGCCGGGTGGCAACATACGCCCAGATCCTCTCCTTGGGACGTCTTGTTCAGCAGGTCGTAAAAGGCATAGTCCGGATAGGCGATGACGGCCTCATCGGTATGGAGCCGGGCGGAAAGTTCCAGGGCTCGGCGTGCCTGGGCATAGTGCCGGGCAAAGCTCTCGGGCTGGAAAAAGAGCCCCGAGATCCCGATCCGCAGATGTTCCGACTGGGCCAGCAGGTGCAGGCTCTCCAGCTGCTCCTGGCTCAGCTCCAGCTCCCGGTGCAGGGGGACCAGGACCGCGATGCCGCCCTCGTGGAACGCGCAGCAGGCCTCCGGCAGCCCGCGGAGGAGCTGGGGGACCACGTCCTCCTTCAGATGCCGCTGCCCCAGGTACCGGCTCTGCCGGATGCAGAGAGCGCACAGGTTCCCGGAGAAGGCCAGGCCGGATATCCGGGAGGAGACCTCCTCGGGGGAAGCGCCGATGAGCAGGTCGTAGAGGAGCTTCTGGCGGTCGGTGTTTCCGGAGATCAGAAAGGGGGCGTAACGGGCGATGGCGTCGCCTGCGGCGGCACTGATGATGGGCAGCAGCTCCATATGGAGGCTGGAGATGGGACTCTCCTTTTCCAGCATCAGGACGATCCCCACCCGCTTGCCGCCGATGTAGATCTTGCTGGAGAGCTTGCGCAGGGGAGAGGCATAGCAGGTGACCACCACCGGATCGGAGTTGGGCGCCGCATTTTTCACCGCGTCCAGTTCCGCCACGGCGCTGACGAATTCATAGGAACAGTATCCCAGCCGGATGTTCTCCTCCCAGAGGGGGTCCTCAATGGGAAAGAGGGTGGAATGCCCCAGGATCTTGAAGTCCGCGTCCAGCAGGACCACAGAGTTTCCCAGCCTGGCGGCTGCCAGGTTGATGATGGGGTCGATGGAGGAGGCGCTGGCAGCCGCCGCCATCAGTTCCCCGTAAAATCCACGGGTGGATTCCAGCCGCTGCCGGGCGGCGTTGAACAGGGCGAACAGCGATTCCGGCGCCGTCAGAGCAAGATCCCCGGCCGCACCGGTCAGGCGCTCCGACCGGGCGTTTCGGGCAAGGACGCACTGCGGCGGCAGGCGGCCCTTGGAGAGCTGTTCAGCGTAACCAAAATAGAGCGTATCAGGCCTGTAGCGATCCTGAACGCCGTCGATGAGAGCTACGTCGGAGATCTCGTGGAGATCCGCCGTATGAAGCACCTGGACCGTCATGTCCCCGGAGATCTGCTGGAGCAGCTGGGAAAAGCGCATATGGATCACCTCAGTTCAAGCATAGTGCACCGTGCACAAATAGTCAAGAGGGATTCGTGCGGTGGAGCCGTTCCCTTTTTCCCGGCGATCGCCTATACTGGCCTCAGTTCCAGAAAAGATCAAAGGAGGTCATCTCAATGAGATTTCAGAACAAGACAGCGATCGTCACCGGTTCCACCAAGGGCATCGGTAAGGCCACGGCAAAGCTGCTGGCAGCGGAGGGCGCCAAGGTAGTGGTGGTGGGCACCACGGAGGAGGCAGGACACGCTGTGGTGGATGAGATCACCGCCGCAGGCGCAGAGGCGTTTTTCCAAAAGACGGATGTCACCTCCGGTGCGGATCTGGATGCCCTGATCAGCGCGGCGCTGGATCAGTATGGAAAAATCGATATCCTGATCAACAACGCCGGCATCGGCGGCAGTCTGGCCAACCTGGACCAGATCACGGACGAGGAGTGGAACAAGGTCCTGGCCACCAACCTAACCGCGCCCTTCCAGCTGCTCAAGCGGGTGGTCCCCGTGATGGAGAAGGCCGGCGGCGGCACCGTGGTGAACGTGGCCTCCATGGCCTCCACCGGCGCGGGCCGGGGCGGCATCGCCTACACCACTGCCAAACACGGCATTCTGGGCCTGACCCGCCAGGTCTCTTTGGACCACGGCCACAGCGGCATCCGCATCAATGCGGTGCTGCCGGGCCCCATCGATACCCAGATGATCGCCCGGATCCTGGCTATGCCGCAGCATCCGCTGAACCTGAAGATCAAGATGAGCCCCTCCGGGCGTCCGGGACTGCCGGAGGAGGTGGCTCAGGCCATCGCCTTCCTGGCCAGCGACGAATCCTCCTTCATCCACGGCGCGGCGCTGGCAGTGGACGGCGGCTACACCATTTTCTGACGGGAAAGGAGAGGGCACCATGTACGAAAAACTCTTTTCAGAAGGCCGGATCGGCAAGGTGACGCTGAAAAACAGGCTGGTCATGTCGCCTATGGGGATCGGCCTGGCGAATCTGGACGGCTCGCCTTCCGAGGATATGATCGCCTACTATGAGGCCCGGGCGGCAGGCGGCGCAGGACTGATCATTCCGGAGATCACCCGGGTCAACGACGTCCACGGCGCAGGATTGATGCGGCAGCTGTCCGTTACCCAGGACCGCCACATCGAGCCCTTGAGCCGTTTGGCCGCCGCGGTCCATAAGCACGGCAGCAAGATCTTCATCCAGCTCCATCACCCCGGACGGGAGACGGTGAGCGCGCTTTTGGGCGGTCAGCCCACCGTGTCCGCTTCCGATATCCCCTGCAAATACCTCCAGCAGCCCACCCGGGCTCTGACTACGGAGGAGGTCAGGGAGCTGATCAGGCAGTTCGTGGAGGGCGCGGTCCGGGTGCAGAAGGCCGGCTGCGACGGCGTGGAGCTCCACTGCGCCCACGGCTATCTGCTCCAGCAGTTCCTGTCCCCCTACACCAACAAGCGCACCGATGCATACGGCGGCAGCTTTGAAAACCGCCTGCGGATCGTGACGGAGATCATCACCGGCATCCGCTCCCGGTGCGGCACCGATTTCCCCATCGGCGTCCGGCTGACCGTGGAGGAGTTCCTGGACAAGACCGGCGTCACCGAGGATTACATCCACATCCAGGACGGTGTGAAGATCGCCATGGCGCTGGAGGCCCAGGGCCTGGACTTCCTAGACGTGTCTGTGGGCCTGTACGAGACCGGCATGACCTGTGTGGAGCCGGTGTCCTTCCCCCAGGGCTGGCGCCGGGATCTGATCAAAGCCGTAAAGGACCATGTGCATATCCCGGTCATGGGCGTATCCGTCATCCGGGAGCCCGCCGTGGCGGAACAGTTCCTTGCCGACGGCGTGGAGGACTTCATCTCTATGGGCCGCAGCTGGCTGGCGGACGAACAGTGGGGCAAGAAGGTCCAGGAGGGCCGGGAGAAGGAGCTTTGCAAGTGCATCAACTGCCTGCGCTGCTTTGAGAGCCTCAACGAGTACAACGTCGCAGGACTGCCCGCCGAGTGTGCCCTGAATCCCCGGCTGGCCCGGGAGCGGAAGTACGGCGAGCTGCCCTATGACACGGCCCATCACTCCGTGGTGGTGGTCGGCGGCGGCCCCAGCGGCATGATGGCTGCCAAGACCCTGGCGGAGCGGGGATGCAGGGTGACTCTGCTGGACCGGGGCGCCGCCCTGGGCGGCACGGTCAACCAGGCCAAGATGCCGCCGCTGAAGGAGCGCATGGAGTGGGTCATGGATTACTACCGCGCTGCCTTTGAAAAGCTGGGCGTGGAGGTGCGGCTGCAGACGGAGGCCACGGCCGACATGGTGGCGGCCATGGCGCCGGACGCGGTGATCGTGGGCACCGGATCCAAGCCTGTAGTCCCCGGAAAGATCCCGGGCGTGGACGGCGGAACTGTCTTTACGGTGGAGCAGGTGCTCACCGGAGCGGCGGACCTTGCCGGGAAGCGGGTGGCTGTGATCGGCGCCGGCATCACCGGCATTGAGACGGCCGAGTTCCTGGCGGCCCGCAAGGCGGAGGTCACGGTGGTGGATCTGCTGGAGCAGGTGGCGCCCAATGCCAACCATACCAATGTGGGGGACGTGTGCGGCCGCCTGGCCCAGTACGGCACCCGGTTCCTCCTGGGCCACGGGCTTTTGGAGATCCGCTCCGATGCCGTTGTACTGGAGAAGAAGGCGGACCAGACCCAGGTCACGGTCCCTGTGGATGCCGTGGTGCTGTCCTTGGGCTATCGGCCGGACACCACACTGGCGGATGAGCTGAAGGCCAAGGGCCTGCATGTGGTGACGGTGGGCAGCGCCGTGAAGGACGGCACCATCGCCCCCGCCACCCGCACCGGCTACGAGGCGGCCAGAGAGCTGTTTGTGGAGCGGCCCAAGGTCACCACCTTCCGCACTCCGGCGGAGGATCTGCCCAACTTCGGAAAGGTTTCCCTGATGGATGAGCAGGAGGGCGTCTATTTGGCCTACCTGACGGACCCGGCGGCCATCGCCCGCATCCTGCCGCCGCCGCTGAAGCCCTTCTCCATGCCGGTGGTCACCCTCTCCGTGTGCCACATCCGCAAGCCCACCTTTGCCGACGATTACTATGAGGCCATTTTGGGCGTGTACTGCACCTATGGGAAGTCCTTGGGCCTGTATCCCATCTCCCTGGTGCTGAGCGGACCCGGTGCGGAGATGGCGGTCCAGTGCGGGCGGGACAACGGCTCCATCCCTAAAAAGCTGGGCGCGGAAATCGTCATGCGGCGCAGCGGTTCCCATGTCGCCGTGGGTGTGACCCGCCGGGGGACCCAACTGGTGGATATCCGCATGGAACTGGGGCAGTACAACAGCCCCCTGACCCATGCGCTCTATCAGGCCCCCGAAGCCGGCAAGCAGATTTTCGGCGGCGGCTTCTACTTCCACTTTGACCGCCGGCCGGATGAAAACGGCGTATCCCACTTCATGAACGGCGCCCTCTTGCAGAATATGTGCGAGTACAACTACAAGAGCTGGGAGCCCGGTTTCGTGGAGCTGGAGCTGAGATCCTCCCTGGATGATCCCTGGGCGGAGCTGCCGATCAACACCATTGTGGGCGGCGCTTACTCTCATAACAGCCTCCTGGTCCATAAGCTGAACCTGGTGGAGCAGCTGGATGCCGACGAGATCGTGCCCTACCTGCTCACCGGCCGCTATGACCGGACGGCCTTCATGGAGACAGGCAGGATCTGAGGTCCTGGAGGATCTCCGCGCAGATACAGGAAACGGCAGCCGCCCTTTTGGGGCGGCTGCCGTTGTTTCGGGAAAGCGCTTGTCTGCGGCGGAAGAGGAGAAAAGAGAGGCGATTACAGGCCTCGATCCGTCTCCGGGACGCTCTGCCCCGGGCGGACGATGGCCAGGATCTCCTCTTTCCGGATATCCCAGATGTTGCCGCAGACGGAGTAGGCGTTGGAGCTGGGGGTGTCAAAGACCCGCTGCCAGCTCTCCAAAATCCGCTGGGTCTCCTCCGGGTACTTCCCGGCGTAGCGTCCGGTGAAGAACTCATAGGCGTTGGCCACGCCGATGTCCCGCAGGTGTTTGCGGTAGGCGGCGTCATCTGCGTCGTCCAGGGGGAGGTAGCGGTGGTTGAGCACGAAGTCCCACCGGGCCTCGTCGAAAAAGACCACCTGGTCCCGGGGCTTTTCCAGAATATAGACCACCGTGCCTTCAATAGGCGGCAGGCACAGCTCTGCTTTGGTGGCGCACCAGATGGACAGTCCCGCCCCCTCCGGCGGGGGCACCAGCCGGGCGGCCTGCCGGGCGAACCAGTCGTAGCACTCCAAATAGTGCTGGGCCATGTCCCCGAAGTGCATCTGGACGTAGATGCGCTGGTTGACGATGCGGCCCTCCTGCTGGAGCATCAGCAGCGTCTTGTCGTTTTGCCGGGTGTAGAGCCGGACCTTTTCACTGTCCATGGCCGAGCCTCCTTTTGCATTAGTAAGCCAGCTGGGCCTCGGTCCAGTGGGCGATCAGCTGGGCATACCACCGGCAGGCCTCCCGACCCAGCTCCACGTCCAGATTGGCATAGTTTCCGCATTCCTTGGGGGACTTGCCGGGCATCTCACCCTGGTAGGCGCCGGCCTGAGCAAAGACCTCCTGAAGCAGCTCGATGGCCTGGGCGTCGGTGAGCAGGCGGCTGTCAAAGAGGAAGTAGAAGCCGGTCTGGCAGCCCATGGGCCCAAAGTAGATGACAGCCTCCTTCTGAGGAGCGTTGCGCAGGAAGGTGGCGATCAGGTGCTCCACCGAGTGGAGCTGGGCGTTGCTGAGCAGGTCTCCGGTGTTGGGCTTTTTGAAGCGCAGGTCAAAGGTGGTCACATCCCCGTCCCGGCGGGACAGGTACAGCCCCGGCTGGAGCTTGTTGTGGTCTACGGTAAAGCTGGCGATCCGTTCCATGGTTCATGACCTCCAAAATGTAAAAGTGAGAAAAACAGGCATCGGGGCTCAGAGAGGCTCCTTTGCCAGGGCCTGGGCCAGAGGCAGCAGGGCCTGTCCCAGATTTTCCAGCGCCTGGCTGAAGTCAAAGTATTCCTCCGCCTGCTGTTCCGAGAACAGGTGGTCAGAGACGGACTTGAGGGCCGCAAATCTCACCTGGTTGCGTTGGCACACCTGGGCGATGGCGCAGCCCTCCATCTCCACCAGAAGGGGCTGGAAGGTCTGAGCCACCCAGTCGGCCCGCTGGCCCCGGGAGGCGAACCAGTCCCCGGTGGCGATCCGCCCGGTGACGGCGTCAAAGCCCTGCTGTCGGAGCAGCTCCACGCACCGCTCCGGCTCCCAGACGGGGAAGGACACCTGGTTGACGGTGGAGACCAGTCCGATGGGGTCCCCCACAGCGGTGGTGTCCACGTCGTGCTGGACCAGGTCCGAGGCCACCACCAGCGTTCCCAGGGGCAGGTCCGTGCAGCAGCCGGCCACGCCGGCGTTGAGGATCAGATCCACGCCGTATTTCAGGCATAAAATCTCCGCAGCCATGGCGGCGTTGACCTTGCTGATACCGCCGGCGCAGGCGATGAGGTCCGGCCCGATCTCAAAAAAGGGGACGCCGGAGACAGTCTCAAAGGGCTCCAGCTCCCGGGCACCCGGCAGAGCGTGGAGCTCCACGGGCATGGCAAATTGCAGTCCGATCTTCATGTATAGGTCCCTCGTTTCCTTACGATCAAGGCAGTTTTCGGCCGCACTTGGCACAGTAGACAAAGCCCGGCTCCGCCTTGGCCCCACAGTAGGGGCAGTAGGCAGTTCCGGCACCGGAGTCTTGTTTTGGCGGCTCTTCCCAAGGCTCCCGGTCCTGGCCGAAGCGGCGCTCCAGGGGGTCCGGTTCCTCCCGGCTGTCCACGATGTCAAATTCGGAGAAGCGGTCCTTCCCGGCGGCATTCTTGAAGTGATAGACGGCCTGGACCACCCCCAGGAGGATGAAAATCACGCCGAAGATGGGGAAGAACACCGGGGCGCCCATGGATGCCGCCATAATGGTCCAGAAGATACCGAAGATGACAGCCGCCACAGAGCCCATGGCCCCCATGGCCGACGGTCCCCGTCCGGGCTTGATGCTTTTCATACCAGATTCCTCCGTTTTCTGATCTCCAAGCCAGTATACCACGAAACTGCCCCTGAGGCAATGACCCTTTGCCGCGGCAGGCAGTTTGAGAAAAAGGGGAGAAGAAAAAAGAGGGGTGGACCTTGGGTCCATCCCTCTTTTCCAAATTGCTGTTTAGCCGTTGACGATGGCGGCGGTATCCATGGCGATCATGAGCTCCTCGTTGGTGGGGATCAGCAGGACCTTCACCTTGGAGTCGGGAGCGGAGATGACGGCCTCCTTGCCGCGGATGTTGTTGGCATCGGCGTCCATCTGCACGCCCATGAACTCCAGGCCGGAGGCGATGGCCAGGCGCTGAGAAGCAGAGTTCTCGCCCACGCCGGCGGTGAAGATGATGGCGTCCACACCGCCCATGGCGGCGGCATAGGCACCAATGAGCTTCTTGACGCCGTAGTTGAACATGTCCACGGCCAGACCGGCGCGGTCGTTGCCCTCCTTGTGGGCATTCTCCAGGTCACGGAAGTCGGAGCTGACGCCGCTGACGCCCAGCACGCCGGACTTCTTGTTGAGCACGTTGAGCATCTCATCGATGTTCATGTTGTACTTGTTCATCAGGTACTGGAGGATACCGGCATCCAGATCGCCGGAGCGGGTGCCCATGGGCACACCGGCCAGGGGAGTGAAGCCCATGGAGGTGTCCACGCTCTTGCCGCCGTCCACAGCGGTGACGGAGGAGCCATTGCCCAGGTGGCAGGAGATCAGCTTCAGATCCTCAGGCTTCTTGCCCAGCATGTCGGCGGCGCGGGCGGCCACATACTTCTTTACCTCATAGGCGAACTTCTCCTCCGCCAGCTTGGCGCGCTGGTTGCCCTCTTCCGCAGCCTTCTCCAGATCCCGGAAGTCAGAGCTGACGCCGGACAGTCCCTCCACGCCGGACTTCTTGTTGAGGACGTTCAGCATCTCGTCGATGTTCATGTTGTACTTGTTCATCAGGTACTGGAGGATGCCGGCGTCCAGATCGCCGGAGCGGGTGCCCATGGGCAGGCCGGCCAGGGGGGTGAAGCCCATGGAGGTGTCCACGCTCTTGCCGC
>CALXDZ010000103.1 GCA_944387205.1 uncultured Oscillospiraceae bacterium | reverse complement strand
CTGACCCGCCGCATGGTGGACGTCTCTCAGGACGTCATCATCCGGGAGGAGGACTGCGGTTCCCGCCACGGCATCATGGTCTCCGAGATCAGCGAAAACGGACAGGTCATCGAGAAGTTCTCCGACCGGATCCGGGGCCGCTTCCTGGTGGGCAGTGTGGTGGACGCCGACACCGGCGAGGTGCTGGTGCCCAATGACCGCATGATGACCGAGGCCGACGCCAAGGTCCTGGAGACCCGCCGCTGGGTCCAGAAGAACTATCGGGATGGCGACCAGTGCAGCTTTGACCCCGCCGCAGAGGACCAGAAGCCTACGGTGATGATCCGCACCGTCCTGACCTGCAAGGCCCACAGCGGCGTGTGCGCCAAGTGCTACGGCATGAACCTGGCCACCCCCAAGCCCGTGGGTCCCGGCGAGGCCGTCGGTATCATCGCCGCCCAGTCCATCGGCGAGCCTGGTACCCAGCTGACCATGCGTACCTTCCACACCGGCGGCGTGGCCGGCGGCGACATCACCCAGGGTCTTCCCCGAGTGGAGGAGCTGTTCGAGGCCCGCAAGCCCAAGAAGATGGCCACCATCTCCGAGATCGGCGGCACCGTCCGCTTCGAGGAGGCCACCAAGGGCAGCCTGCTGAATATCATCGTCACCGCCGACGACGGCGACACCCGCACCTACTCCGTGCCCCACACCGGTCTGCTGGTGAAGGACGGCGAGGTCATCGAAAAGGGTACCGCTCTGAACTACGGCGCTCTGAACCCCCACGAGGTGCTGCGCATCCGGGGTAACGACGCGGTGTACAACTACCTGATCCAGGAAGTTCTGCGTGTGTATCGTCAGCAGGGCGTGGATATCAACGATAAGCACATCGAGGTCATCGTGCGTCAGATGATGCGCAAGGCCCGTGTGGAGGATTCCGGCGATACGGCACTGCTCAGCGGCTCCATGGTGGACGTTCTGGAGCTGGACGACGCCAACGAGGAGATCCGCCGCCGCAATGCCGCCGGCGAGACCAGCGAGATGGGCGAGCCTCTGAAGGAGGCCGTGGCCACCCAGCTGCTGATGGGTATTACCAAGGCGTCTCTGGCCACCGATTCCTTCCTGTCTGCCGCCTCCTTCCAGGAGACCACCAAGGTCCTGACTGAGGCTGCTATCAAGGGCAAGGTGGACCACCTGGTGGGCCTGAAGGAGAACGTCATCATCGGTAAGCTGATCCCCGCCGGTACCGGCCTGGAGGCCTATCGTCACTTCGCCGAGGAGCTGGTTCCCGACGAGACACCTGTGGAGCCTGATCCCGCTCCGGTGTCTGCCGGTTTTGTGGAGTAATTTCCCCGGCATGTAAAATGTAACAAAGCCGCCCCCGGAGACTTTTTAGGCGCCGGGGGCGGCTTTGCTTTCTGGACTTTCCCTATTTCCCGGGAAAAAGAGAGAAGTTGATCCGCCTCAGCTGCCTCCCATATGGATAGGCGCTATATCGGTATCAGAAGGAAAAAACAGGGGGGAATTAGTCAGATCCCCTGAATTTTCAAGGAAAACTACTTGACGCCAACTGGAAGACATGATATAATCTTCATCCGTGTGGACCCGTTCCACTATCAATATTTTGCAAAACGCGCACCAGGAGGAGAGACTTCGTGCTCCAGGAATTGGCATCCCAGAACAAAGTTGTGGGCGTGAAGCAGTCCCGAAAGGCAATCGACCAGGCAAGGGCCGCCAAGGCATTTTTTGCCGTGGATGCCGACCCTATGCTGGTGGAGGTGCTGCGCCAGCGCTGCGAAGAAAAGGGCGTCCCGGTGGAGTCCGGCTTCAGTTGTGCCGAGCTGGGACGGGCCTGCCGCATCTCAGTGGGTGCCTCTGTCGCGGTACTGCTGAAATAATCCGCTTTTAACGGAATATTTTTTTCTGTTCCGTTAAAAATATAGGTTGCCGCGCTTTTTGCGGCTTCCAAAAATTTTCAGGAAAGGAGAACATTATGCCTACTTTTAACCAGTTGGTCAGAAAGGGCAGAGAACAGGCGACTTACAAGTCCAACTCTCCCGCTATGCAGTATGGTCTCAACACTCTCAAGAACAAGAGCACCGACCTGCCTTCTCCCCAGAAGAGAGGCGTCTGCACCGCCGTGAGAACCGCGACCCCCAAGAAGCCCAACTCCGCACTGCGTAAGATCGCCCGTGTGCGTCTCACCAACGGCTACGAGGTCACCGCTTATATCCCCGGTGTGGGTCACTCCCTGCAGGAGCACTCCGTGGTTATGATCCGCGGCGGCCGTGTCAAGGATCTGCCTGGTGTTCGTTACCACATCATCCGCGGCACTCTGGATACCCAGGGCGTTTCCGGCCGTATGCAGGCCCGTTCCAAGTACGGTGCCAAGAGACCCAAGTCCAAGTAAGGACACCCTATTCTGAAGGCTTTGCCGAACAGGTTAACATAAAAGTATGCAACACCTCTTTGGCAGGCATTCACGGAAGGCTGCGAGCCTTTCGAGTACCTATGAAGTCATATTATTATGAAGGAGGGAAGCATAGTGCCCAGAAGAGGTAATGTTCCCAAGAGAGAGGTCCTGCCGGATCCTATCTACGGCTCCGTGCTGGTGACCAAGCTGATCAACAGCATCATGCTTGACGGCAAGAAGGGCGTGGCCCAGAAGGTCGTCTATGGTGCTTTTGACATGGTCAAGGAGAAGACCGAGAAGGAGCCTCTGGAAGTATTTACCCAGGCTATGGAGAATATCATGCCCAGCCTGGAAGTCAAGGCCCGCCGTGTGGGCGGTGCCACCTATCAGGTGCCTATGGAGGTGCGTCCCGCCCGTCGTCAGACCCTGGGTCTGCGCTGGCTGACCGCCTACGCGCGCACCCGCAGCGAAAAGACCATGGCCGAGCGCCTGGCGGGCGAGATCATGGATGCTGCTAACAACACCGGCAGCGCCGTGAAGAAGCGTGAGGATACCCACAAGATGGCGGAGTCCAACAAGGCTTTCGCTCACTTCCGTTGGTAAGTTAGGAGATACAGTATGCCGAGAAAAACACCGCTGGAACAGACTAGAAATATCGGCATTATGGCGCACATCGATGCAGGTAAGACGACGACGACTGAGCGTATCCTGTACTACACCGGTGTGAACTATAAGATTGGTGAGACCCATGATGGTACCGCCACCATGGACTGGATGGCGCAGGAGCAGGAGCGCGGCATCACCATCACCTCCGCCGCTACCACATGCTACTGGTCTGGTTCCAAGAACCAGTTCAAGCCCACCCGCATCAATATCATCGACACCCCGGGCCACGTGGACTTCACCGTAGAGGTGGAGCGCTCCCTGCGCGTGCTGGACGGCTCCGTGACCGTGCTGTGTGCCAAGGGCGGCGTGGAGCCCCAGTCTGAGACTGTGTGGCGTCAGGCCGATAACTACAAGGTCCCCCGCATGATCTATGTCAACAAGATGGATATCATGGGCGCTGATTTCTACAACGTCCTGCGGATGATCCATGAGCGTCTCAAGTGCAACGCCGTTCCCATTCAGCTGCCCATTGGCAAGGAGGATACCTTCAAGGGTATCATCGACCTGGTGGAGATGAAGGCCGACGTGTACTATGATGACCTGGGCAAGGACATGCGTGTGGAGGAGATCCCCGCTGATATGGTGGACCTGGCCAATGAGTATCACGAGAAGCTGATGGATGCCGTGTCCATGGTGGATGAATCCATCATGGAGGCGTATCTGGGCGGCGAGGAAGTGCCTCAGGCCAAGATCCGTGCTGCCATCCGCAAGGCAACCATCGCCAATGAGATGGTGCCCGTGGTCTGCGGTACCTCTTATAAGAACAAGGGCGTTCAGAAGCTGCTGGATGCCATCGTGGACTATATGCCCGCGCCTACCGACATCCCCCCCATCAAGGGTGTCAACCCCGACACCGGCGAGGAGGACGAGCGTCCCTCCGACGACTCCGCCCCCTTCTCCGCTCTGGCGTTCAAGATCATGACCGACCCCTTCGTGGGCCGTCTGAGCTTCTTCCGCGTCTACTCCGGCCATCTGACCACCGGTTCTTCCGTGCTCAACAGCACCAAGAACGTCAAGGAGCGTATCGGCCGTATCCTGCAGATGCACGCCAATCACCGGGAGGATATCGAGGAGGTCTACTCCGGCGATATCGAGGCCGCCGTGGGTCTGAAGAACACCACCACCGGCGACACCCTGTGCGATGAGAAGCACCCCATCATTCTGGAGTCCATGGAGTTCCCCGAGCCTGTGATCCGCGTGGCCATCGAGCCCAAGACCAAGGCCGGCCAGGAGAAGATGGGCATTGCCCTGATGAAGCTGGCCGAGGAGGACCCCACCTTCCGTACCTGGACCGACGAGGAGACCGGCCAGACCATCATCGCCGGCATGGGCGAGCTGCATCTGGAGATCATCGTGGACCGTCTGCTGCGTGAGTTCAAGGTGGAGGCCAACGTGGGCGCACCTCAGGTCGCCTACAAGGAGACCATCAAGAAGGCTGTGGACCAGGATACCAAGTATGCCCGTCAGTCCGGTGGTAAGGGCCAGTACGGTCATGTCAAGATCCACGTGGAGCCCAACGAGTCCGGCAAGGGCTATGAGTTTATCAACGCCATCGTGGGCGGCGCCATCCCCAAGGAGTATATCCCTGCTGTCGACGCCGGTATTCAGGGCGCCATGCTGGGCGGTGTGCTGGCTGGCTATCCCGTGGTGGATGTCAAGGTCACGCTGTATGACGGCTCCTTCCACGAGGTGGACTCCTCTGAAATGGCCTTTAAGATCGCTGGTTCCATGGCTTTCAAGGAAGCTATGCGCAAGGCGGATCCCACCTTGCTGGAGCCCATCATGAAGGTCTGCGTCATCGTCCCCGACGAGTATATGGGCGATGTCATCGGCGACCTGAACAGCCGCCGTGGCCAGATCCAGGGCTTCGAGGCTCGTCCCGGTGCCCAGCAGATCGATGCCTTCGTGCCTCTGGCCGAGATGTTCGGCTACGCCACCGACCTGCGTTCCCGTACCCAGGGCCGTGGTCAGTACACCATGGAGCCCTCCCACTATATCGAGATCCCCAAGAATATCCGGGACAAGATCGTGGAGAAGCGGGCCCAGAAGGATTGATCTGCAAGCAGTTGAAAAACCCTTGCTTTTCTGCCCATTTTCTTGTAGAATAGCAACGATAACGAGTTTTGTCGCTGCTGCTTGATTTGAAACTGTAATTTGATAGGAGGATCATCAAATGGCTAAGCAGAAATTTGAAAGAACTAAGCCCCATGTTAACATCGGCACCATCGGTCACGTCGACCATGGTAAGACCACTCTGACCGCTGCCATCACCAAGTGGCTGTCCCTGCAGGGCAAGGCCCAGTTCGAGGCTTATGATGCCATCGATAAGGCCCCCGAGGAGAAGGAGCGCGGCATCACCATCAATACCGCTCACGTGGAGTATGAGACCGAGAAGCGTCACTATGCTCACGTTGACTGCCCGGGCCACGCCGACTATATCAAGAACATGATCACCGGTGCTGCTCAGATGGACGGCGCCATCCTGGTCATCGCTGCTTCCGACGGCCCCATGGCTCAGACTCGTGAGCACATCCTGCTGGCCCGTCAGGTGGGCGTGCCCGCTATCGTGGTGTTCCTGAACAAGTGCGATCAGGTCGACGACCCCGAGCTGCTGGAGCTGGTGGAGATGGAAGTCCGCGAGCTGCTGAGCAAGTACGAGTTCCCCGGCGACGACATTCCCATCATCAAGGGTTCCGCTCTGAACGCCCTGGTGTCCGAGTCCACCGATCCCAACGCTCCCGAGTATGCCTGCATCAAGGAGCTGATGGACGCTGTTGACGATTATATCCCCACTCCCGCTCGTAACGACGACCTGCCCTTCCTGATGCCCGTCGAGGACGTGTTCACCATCTCCGGCCGTGGCACCGTGGCTACCGGCCGTGTGGAGCGTGGCGTTCTGAAGATGTCCGAGGAAGTGGAGATCGTTGGTCTGGCTGACGAGAAGAAGAAGACCGTCGTCACCGGTATCGAGATGTTCCACAAGCTGCTGGACTACGCTGAGGCCGGCGACAATATCGGCGCTCTGCTGCGTGGTATCGCCAAGACCGACATCGAGCGCGGCCAGGTTCTGGCTAAGCCCGGTTCCATTCATCCCCACACCAAGTTCACTGGCCAGGTGTACGTCCTGACCAAGGAAGAGGGCGGCCGTCATACTCCCTTCTTCAACAACTATCGTCCTCAGTTCTACTTCCGTACCACCGACGTCACCGGCGTCATCTCCCTGCCCGAGGGCACTGAGATGTGCATGCCCGGCGATAACGTCGATATGAACGTGGAGCTGATCACCCCCATCGCCATCGAGAAGGGCCTGCGCTTCGCTATCCGTGAGGGCGGCCGTACCGTTGGTTCCGGTGTCGTCATCGACATCCAGGAGTAATTTCTCCGCTTAAAAAAGTCCAGCCCGCAAGGGCTGGACTTTTTTTGCCCTCCGGCCTTGGCCTTCGGCTTCTCAGCGGCGGAAGCGTCAAGCGGCCTTTTCCCCCTCCTGGGGGAACTCCAGTGTGGTTTGAAAGCCGTTTTCCCCGGTGCAGAAAATATCACCGGCTATCACAGTATCCTCACACAGATAGAGGTTGGCCTGAACGCCCTGGGAGATGCCGGGATAGTTGGTGACGATGTAGGTAAAGCGCTCTACCCGCTTGCCACAGTAGGGGAGCAGATCAAAGCCCTGCCGCTGCTGCAGGTCACTGTAAGCGGCCCAGGCACCGTCCAACTGTTCGGGAAGCAACAGCTGTAATGTTTCCACTGGTTCGGACTCCACCTGCCAGCCGTAGGCCTCCAGGAAAGCTACACGAGCGCTGTTGTCGCTGACCTGCCCTGCGGTGCTGCTGGGATCGGATGGGCTGCTTTCTCCCGACAGCCCGGCAAGAACGATCGCCAGTCCTACAAGCAGACCTGCCACGATTACCATCAGCGCGGCTTTTTTTCGCGTAAATTTTGCGGTAAAAATCATCATGGTCCTCTCCTCCTTCTCCGTATTTTTTATTCCATTTTATCCCGGTTTATGATAGGATGAAGAAAATGCTGAGGAAAAGGAGGGGGCTGCGTTGGAAAAGCTGCGTCTGGACCGGCTACTGGCCTCTACTGGAGCCTGGTCCCGGCGGGAGGTTAAGCTGCTGGTACGCCAGGGACGTGTCCTGGCCGACGGCACTCCTGTGACCTCTGCCGAGGAGAAATTTGATCCGTCAGCGGTAGTTTTGACGGTGGATGGTTCGCCTGTTCTCTGGGAGCGTTATACTTATGTGATGCTTCACAAGCCTGCGGGGTATCTCAGTGCCACCTCCGATGGCCGGGGACAGACCGTGCTGGATCTATTGCCACCGGATCTGCGGCGGCGCAACCTGTTTCCGGTGGGGCGACTGGACAAGGATACGGAGGGACTGCTGCTTTTGACCAACGACGGTCCTCTGGCCCATGCGCTGCTGGCGCCGGGCAAGCATGTGGATAAGGTCTATTTTGTCCGAACTGCTGGATGTCTGACAGAGGAGGACTGTAAGGCATTTGCTGCAGGACTGCTTTTGGGAGACGGCCTGCAGTGCATGCCTGCCGGACTGGAAATTCTCCAAGCGGAGATGGAGGAAAGCCAGGCGCTGGTGACGCTGCGGGAGGGGAAATTCCACCAGATCAAGCGAATGCTGGCAGCTCGGGGAAAGCCGGTTCGATACCTGAAACGACTGCAAATGGGCAATTTGACGTTGGATTCACAGCTTCTTCCAGGACAATACCGCTTTTTGCGTGAGGAGGAAGTGGAGGCCCTAAAAAACCCAGGAAAATAAGGAAGCATTTTCAAAATCTTCACCAAAAAGCAGGAAAGTTTTTTGGTGAAAAAAGAAAAGTTCTCTTGCAAATTGTAAAAAGTCACGATATAATATTGTCGTTGACAGATTGCACAAAGGCAATTCGACGGATCAGAGGAAGATCCGGTGTGAGGAGGACCACCATGTCTGGAAGAATTTTTCAAAATGTAGTCCTGCAGCTGAAGGAGAATACAGACCGTACTCTGGGAGTAATTGACGGCGAGGGAATTGTGATCGCCTGCAGTGAGTTATCCATGATTGGCCAGCGCTGGGCAGAGTATGTACCTGCCATCAACAGCGCCGACGGTGCCATCATTACCTCTGACGGAAAGACATTCAAGGCCCTCTCCGGGTGGGGAGCACAGTTTGATTATGCCACCTTTGTTTTCGGCGACAACGAGATCAGCAAGACCGTCTGCGCCATATCCACGGTGTCTCTCAATGCCGCCAAGACCTATTATGAGGAAAAGCATGACCGGGGGGCTTTCATTAAGGACATTATCTCCGACAATATCATGCTTGGCGATATCTATATGCGGGCCAAGGAACTGCGGGTTCCGGCGGATGTGCCCCGGGGCGTATTTGTGGTCCGTTCCCTGCGCAAGGGAGAATCCGTGCCCATTGATTTGATCCAGAGCCAGTTCCCCGATCGGCAGAATGACTTTGTGCTTAGCGTAGGCGAGGGTGATGTGGTGCTGATCCGCCAGGTCAGCGAAGGCGCCGGTATCAAGGAACTGAACAAAGTGGCTGCCCAGATGGAGGAGGCTCTGCGGGACGGTACAGAGAGCACCGTGGTGGTGGGCATCGGCACGGTGGCCAACCATCTGCGAGAACTGGCCAAGTCCTATAAGGAGGCCCAGATCGCCATTGAGGTGGGTAAGGTCTTCGACACGGAGAAGTACATCATCAACTATGAAAACCTGGGCATCGGCCGTCTGATCTATCAGTTGCCCACCACATTGTGCGAGATGTTCCTCCAGGAGGTCTTCAAGAAGAATCCCATCGACGCCCTGGATCAGGAGACCCTGTTCACCATCCACAAGTTCTTTGAAAATAACCTCAACGTCTCTGAGACTGCCCGGAAACTTTTTGTCCACCGCAACACCCTGGTGTACCGGCTGGAGAAGATCAAGAAGCTGACAGGGCTGGATCTGCGGGAGTTTGACGACGCTATCACCTTCAAGGTGGCCCTGATGGTCAAGAAGTACCTGACCAGCCGGGGGATTGACTCCTGAGGAGAAGGAACCACCAAGGGCTTCGGCTTTCAGCCGGAGCCCTTTTTTCAGCCCTGATAAGAAACTTGGCGAAGTAGAATAGGTGGCCGTAGGATCTCTGAACAGAGAGCGTGACAGAGGGAGAATATAAACGACTTTGTAACTTTTGTTACTTTTTTGCAAATTCTAGTAAAGTTATCTTGCAAGGGGCAGAAAAACCGTGTATAATACTTTTCCGTGAAGAATTATGTCGACTTTCTGCGGAGAGGGGAACTTTCTGGCGGAATCGGCAGTCCAAAGAATAAAATCAGGAAATGGAACGAGGTTGCAGCATGATACGATTGACAGACGTAGAGATGCAGTATCCCAATGGGGTACAGGCGATCCGTGGGATCTCCATGACCATCGAGGACGGGGAGTTCGTCTTTATGGTGGGACCATCCGGCTCCGGAAAGTCCACCATCATCAAGCTCCTGACCGCCGAGGTGGAGCCTACCGCCGGCCGCATCATGATCAACGGGTTCAGCGTCAATAATATTGCTGAACGGCAAATTCCCTATATGCGCCGTACCGTGGGCGTGATCTTCCAGGACTTCCGGCTGATTGAGAAGAAGTCCGTATATGAGAACCTGGCCTTTGCCATGCGAGCGGTGGGGTCACCCAGCAAGACCATCAAAAACCGTATTGGCTATGTGTTGGAGCTGGTGGGCCTGGAGAATAAGGCCCGGCGGCTGCCCTCAGAGCTTTCCGGCGGCGAGCAGCAGCGTGTGGCCATTGCCCGGGCACTGGTGAACAATCCCAACACCATCATCGCCGATGAGCCCACCGGCAACCTGGACCCGGGGCGCTCTCTGGAGATTATGACACTTTTGGAAAAAATCAACGAGCTGGGGACCACCATGGTGGTGGTGACCCATGAAAAAGACCTGGTCAACCGGTTCTCCAAGCGTGTAGTGGCGCTGGAAAATGGGAAAATCGTGGGGGACAGCACGGGCTTTGGCTATTTTGGAGGGGCAAAAAGTGAAAAAGCATGATTTTGGATATTTTTTTCATGAGGGCCTGTCCAACATGTTCAGCCATGGCTTCATGTCCTTTGCTGCTGTGGGCATTACAGTGGCCTGCTTGCTGATTATGGGCACCTTTACCCTGGTGGCAGTCAATGCAGATGCCAATCTTCGGGAGTTGGAGTCGGAAAACGAGATCGTGGCCTTTGTGGATGAGAGCTACAGTGATGCACAGGCTAGGGCTCTGCAAAGCAGGATCGAAGAGATACCCAATGTGGCTTCTGCCACCTTTATCAGTAAGGAGGAGGCCACAGAGGACTTTAAGGACCGCTATCCTGACGAGCCTATGTTTGACGATCTGGATCCGGAGATCCTTCGGGACCGCTTTGCCATCCATCTGGATGATCTGAAGCTGACGGGAAAGACCAAGGAGGCTGTGGAGCAGGTGGACGGCATCGTGAAGGTCAATGCCAATGAGGAGGTTTCCAACGGCTTCATTGCTCTGCGGAACATTGCCACGGTGGTGTGTGTGGCGCTCATTGCCATTTTGCTCATCGTATCTATGTTCATCATTTCCAACACCATTAAGCTCACCACCTTTGACCGGCGTGATGAGATTGCCATCATGCGCATGGTGGGTGCTACCAATGGTTTCATTCGATGGCCCTTTGTGTATGAAGGCTTTTTGATCGGTGTATTCAGTGCTGTTATTGCCTTTTTGCTTCAGTGGATGCTGTATGGGGCAGTGGCCAGCGGCATTGACAATTCCTCCACCATTCAGTTGGTGAGTGTGATCCCCTTTAGTCAAATGTGGATTCCGGTGGCGGCAGTCTTTGCTGGTGCAGGCATCTTGATCGGCATAGGCGGCAGCTTGACCGCCATCCGTCGGTTCCTGCAGGTATGATGGGAGGCACTATGAAACACAAAAAGCATATGGGAAAAAGTGTGGCAGCTTTGGCGCTGGCTCTGGTTTTGCTGACGGGCCAGGTGCTGCCGGTTTTGGCTGTGACCTGGGCTGACGTCAATGACCTCAAGGATGACGCCAGCGCTCTCAACAGCCAGAAAGCCCAGCTGGAGAGCAAGCTGGAGGAGCTGGCGGACGATAAGAGCAAGGCACTGGAGCGCCGGGAACTGCTGGATCAGAAGATCGGTGTTCTGGTGACCCAGATCAACAACGCCCAGCAGCAGATCTCCGACTATGATACCCTCATTGATCAGACCCAGGCAGAGCTGGAAGAGGCCGAAGCCAAGGAGGCGGAGCAGTATGACCTGTTCTGCCGTCGGGTGCGGGCCATGGAGGAGGACGGGGGCAAGCTGAGCTATTGGTCCGTCCTGTTCAATGCCACCAGCTTTACCGATCTTTTGACCCGCCTGAGTGATGCCAACGAGGTCATGGAAGCGGACCAGCAGGTTATCGATGAGCTGGAGCAGCTTCAGGCGGAAATTGAGGAGAAAAAGTCCAACCTGGAAACTGCCCGCACTGAGACTGTCACACTGAAAAACAATCTGGACAGCCAGAAGGCGGAACTGGACCAGGAGCGGGCGGAGGCCAATGCCCTGGCGCAGGAGATCGAGAGCAACGCGGCAGAGTATCAGTCTACTTTGGACGCCATTGAGGCGGAAGAAGAGGCCATCCAGAAGAAGATCGTCCAGCTGTCCCAGCAGCTGGCCGCCCAAAACGGCGGCAGCTCCAGCAGCGCGGCATTGGGCGGCTACATCTGGCCGGTGAGCAGCCGGAAGATCAACTCTCCCTTTGGTCCCCGAAACACGGGCATTGCCGGCGCCTCCACCAACCACAAGGGCGTGGATATCGGCGGCGTGTATTACAGCAGCCAGGTCCATGCGGCCAAGGCGGGCACCGTCATTGTCTCCCAGTATTCCAGCTCCTACGGCAACTATGTGGTCATCAGCCACGGCAGCGGCAACACCACCCTCTATGCCCACATGAGCAGCCGCAGCGTCAGCGTGGGGCAGACGGTGGCCCAGGGCGCCGTCATCGGTATCACCGGCTCCACCGGCATCTCCAGCGGACCCCACCTCCACTTTGAGATCACGGAGAACGGCGTCCGGGTGAACCCGCTGAACTATCTCACCGGATACATCCGAAACTGGTAATATAGACCCTTCCCACTCAGCGGAAGTCGGACATAAAGCTCCCTCCCGTCCCATACCATGGGGCAGGGGGGAGCTTTTTACGGCCCGGCCGTCCGGCGGCTTCTCCTGAGGATATGGAGCGGGCGGCGGAGGGAGGAACTATGTTCGGATATGTGGAATGGAGCGAAGCGCGGAAGGGCCGCCGCAGCGTGACGGCGGAAGAGAGGATCATAGGAGGCGTGCGGTTTTGTGTGGTGACGGTATACCGGGGCAGAGGACGGCAGGCGGAGATGCACCGCCGCTGCGGCCGGGCGGCCCGCCTGCTGCGGCGGGCGGGCGTGGGCCGAGTGGTGCTGCCCCCCGGTGCCCCGGAGGAGTGCTTTGTTCACCGCGGCATCCGGCCGGTGAGCGATCTGGGACTGCGGCGGGAGGTGGCAGCGGAGCTGACCTCCTTTACCATGGCCCAGCGAGGCATCCAGCCCGGTGGGGCCACCGTGGCAGTGACGGCGGACCGGCTGTCGGCAGAGGTGATCCGGACGGTGACGGCCCTGTGCCGCCGCTGCCGATACCTGCTGCTCCAGGTGCCCTACGGCGGAGAGGCCTTCTGCCGGGAGATGCGGCGGACCCAGGGGGTGTCCATCCGCCTGGACCCTACGGCGGAGCAGTTGGAGCAGGCGGACATCCTGCTGTGCTTCGCACCGCTTCGGACACCGCCTGCCAAGGGAATGCTGTGTCTGCCCCTGTACGCCGGAGCGGAGAATGCCTTTACCTGGTCTGCCGCCGTTCCGGGCCAGGGTGAGGAGGAGAGCCGCACCGCCCTTTTGGCTGCGCTGTGGGAGGTGGGTGCCCTGCGGCCGGAGTGCCTGGAGGTGCGTTCCGTAACGTTTCGCGCTTGACAACCGTGGGGGAAGACACTATAATACTGTGGCATGATATCGTCATGCTATAATAGTATAGGTATGTTCCCGCGAGGAAACCCGCGTTTTTTTCCTAAAACACCACAGAAAGGACCCGACAGGCAATGAAAAAAGAATTCAAAATGAGTGAAGCCCGCTTCAAGGAATTGCAGGAGGAGCTGAACTATCTCAAGACCACCCGCAGCGACGAGGTGGCCGAGCAGATCAAGGTAGCCCGGGGCTTCGGTGACCTTTCCGAAAACAGTGAGTACGATGAGGCCAAGAACGAGCAGGGCAAGCTCTACTCCCGCATCGCCGAGCTGGAGGACATCATCCAGTACGCTGTCATCGTGGACGGGAACAACGGCCCCACCAATCAGGTGACTATCGGCTGCAAGGTCACCGTCACCGACAAGAAGACCGGCAAGGATATGCCCGCCTATAAGATCGTGGGTTCTCAGGAGGCCGACGCCATGCACGGCATCATCTCCGAGGAATCTCCCTTCGGCAAGGCTCTGCTGGGCGCCCAGGAGGGCGATGAGGTGGATGTGGAGGCCCCTCGCGGCACCATCACCTATATCGTCAAGAAGATCGAACACTAAAGATACAGGAGGCCATGCATATGGCAGAGCAGATGAACAAGCAGGCAAAGCAGCCTGAGGAGCAGAATCTCAACGATATTCTCCGGGTCCGGCGGGAGAAGCTGGCCGCTTTGCAGGAGGCCGGGGAGGATCCCTTTGAGCAGACCCGGTTTGCCTGGGATACCACCAGCCGTCAGATCAAGGAGAACTTTGACGCCATGGAGGGCAAGGCCGTGAAGGTGGCCGGCCGTCTGATGAGCAAGCGCGGCATGGGCAAGGTCAGCTTCTGTGACCTGCAGGACCGGGACGGCCGCATCCAGCTCTATGCCCGTCAGGACGAGATGGATGAGGCGGTCTATAAAAAGTTCAAGAAGTTTGACATCGGTGACATCGTGGGCGTGGACGGCGAGGTGTTCCGCACCCAGCGGGGCGAAATGAGCGTCCGTGCCAGAAACATCACCCTTCTGAGCAAGTCCCTGCTGCCTCTGCCGGAGAAGTTCCACGGCCTCCAGGACCGGGAGCTGCGCTACCGCCAGCGGTATGTGGACCTGATGGTGAATCCGGAGGTCAAGCGCAACTTTATCATTCGGTCCAAGTTCATCCAGTTCATGCGCCGCTATCTGGACGATATGGGCTATATGGAAGTGGAGACCCCGGTGCTCAACACCATCGCCGGCGGCGCTGCCGCCCGGCCTTTCATTACCCATCACAACACCCTGGACATCGATATGTATATGCGCATTGCTGCGGAGCTGCCTCTGAAGCGGCTCATCGTGGGTGGTATGGACCGGGTGTATGAAATCGGCCGCATTTTCCGCAACGAAGGCATGGATCCCAAGCACAATCCGGAGTTTACCACTGTGGAGCTCTATCAGGCCTATACCGATTTCCACGGCATGATGGACATCGCCGAGGGCATTCTCTCCGGCGCTGCCAAGGAGATCCTGGGCACCTATCAGGTGAAGTGGCAGGGGGAGGACGTCGACCTGACCCCCGGCTGGCGCCGCCTGACCATGGTGGAGGCCGTCAAGGAGTATGCTGGGGTGGACTTTGGTGCCATCACCGATGACGCTGAGGCTGTGGCTGCTGCCAAGGCTATCGGCGTGGAGCTGGCGGACGCCGCAGAAAAGACCTGGGGCAACGCCCTGTACGCCTGCTTCGACCAGAGAGTGGAGGAGAAGCTGATCCAGCCCACCTTCATCACCATGTACCCGGTGGAGGTCTCCCCTCTGACCAAACGCAGTCCCCAGGATCCCCGGCTTACCGAGCGCTTCGAGCTGTTCATCTGCCACAGTGAGCTGGCCAACGCCTACTCCGAGCTCAACGATCCCATTGACCAGCGTCACCGCTTTGAAAAGCAGGTGGAGCAGCGGGAGCGGGGCGACGAGGAGACGGAGATGCTGGATGAGGATTTCCTCACCGCTCTGGAGTACGGTATGCCTCCTACCGGCGGTATGGGTATGGGCATTGACCGCTGCGTCATGCTGCTGACCAATTCCGACACCATTCGTGAGGTCATTTTGTTCCCCACGATGAAGCCTTTGGACTAACACGCGGCGGAAGGAGAATCCATGGAAACCATCACCAGCCGTCAAAATCCCCTGTGCGTCCAGGTGCGCAAGCTGGCCGCCGAGGGGAAATACCGCCGCCGCACCGGCCGCTTCCTCTGTGACAGCCCCAAGCTGGTCCAGGAGGCCCTGCGCTGGACGCCGGAGGCGGTGGAGACGGTGCTGTGCACCAGCCAGGCGCTGCTGCCTGCTCTGCCGGGCCATGTGCGTGCTGTGCTGGTGCCGGAGGAGGTGATGGCCTCCCAGGCCCCCTCCGAGACGCCTCAGGGGGTTTTGGCGGTCTGTATTTTGGAGGACCGCCTATTGCCCCGGACTTTGGAGGGCAGCCGCTATGTGGTTTTGGACGGCGTTCAGGACCCGGGTAACGTGGGCACGGTGCTGCGGACCGCGGACGCCTTCTGGTGCGACGGGGTGTTCCTGGTAGGGGGATGCGCGGACCTGTGGTCCCCCAAGACCCTGCGGGCCTCCATGGGGGCGGCGTTCCGCTGCCCGGTGTGGAGCTGTGAAGCACAGGAGCTGTCCGATCTCCTGCACCGCAGCGGCATCCCCTTGTGGGGCGCCGCGCTGCGGGAGGACACGGCGGACGTGAAAGCCGTGGACTGGTCCCGGGCCGCTCTGGCCATCGGCAGCGAGGGACGGGGCTTGTCCCGGGAGCTGCTGGAGATGTGCGGCGGCACGGTCCGCATCCCCATGCGGGAACACTGTGAGTCCCTCAACGCTGCCGCTGCCGCCGCGGTGCTGATCTGGGAGATGGCCCGGGCGGCAGACAAAGTGTGAGAAAAGAGAGGGAGGCGGAGGTATGTCCGCGCTGAAGTACTGGCTGTGGCTGACAAGCCTGCCCAGGGTGGGCAATCAGCTGCGCCTGGCGCTGCTCCAGCAGTTCGGCTCTCCGGAGGACATCTACTTTGCCGACCAGGAGAGCTACCTCCACGCCGGCGCCGATCTTGCCCAGGCCCAGTGCCTTTCGGATAAGCGCATGACCGCCGCCGACCGGATTTTGGGCCGCTGTGATGCCCTGGGTATCCGGATCGTCACCATGCAGGATGCGGATTACCCTGACCGGCTGCGCAATATCTTCGACCCGCCCTGTATTCTGTACGCCAAGGGGCGGATGCCCCGGTTCGATGAGGAACTGGCCATTGCCATGGTGGGCACCCGCCAGAGCACGCCCTACGGCGAGCAGGCGGCAGAGGAGCTGGGCTATGGCCTGGCCCGGGGCGGTGCCTTGGTCATGTCGGGACTTGCCCGGGGCATCGACACCTGCGCTCTCCGGGGCGCGCTGCGAGCCGGAGGGGTCACCGCTGCCGTGCTGGGCGGCGGTGTGGATGTGATCTATCCCCGGGAGAACGCCGCTCTGTTTGAGGATGTGGCAGCCACCGGGGTGCTGCTGTCTGAATATCCGCCGGGCACCGAGACGATGCCCGGCCATTTCCCTGTCCGCAATCGGATTCTGGCGGGCCTGTGTGCCGCCACACTGGTGGTGGAGGCCCCTAAGCGGAGCGGTGCCCTCATCACCGCCAGCCTGGCCCTGGAGCAGAGCCGGGATGTGTTTGCTGTCCCGGGCCCCATCTTTGCCAAAAGCTGCGTGGGGTCCAATCACCTGATTCGGGACGGCGCCGGTCTGGTGGAGGAGGCCTGGGATTTGCTGCGGGAGTATACGGACCGCTTTCCGGGCAAGCTGAAACAGCCCCAGGCCTCGGATTGGGAGGTGTCCACCCCTGCACCGGAGCCCACACCGGCCCGGACGGAGCCGGCAGCGCCGGCCAGGGAGACCTATAGTCTCTCCCAAAAGGGCAGCGGCCTCACTGACGACCAGGTGCAGATTCTAAAGACCCTGGCCCGGGAGGGGACGCTCCAGGTCGACGACCTGATCGACAAGACGGAGATCCCTGCCAGGCGGATGCTTTCAGCTCTGACGGTGCTGGAGCTGGAGGGTCTGGTGACCCAGGCCAGTGGCAAGCAGATCTCTCTTTCCGTGATACTGACGGAATAACTATGAAATGAAACACTCCGGCCGGGAAGGCCGGAGGTCCGGACGGCGAGGACGGTCCGTCCGGGCGAGGAGGATAGTATGGCGAAACACAACCTGGTCATCGTGGAGTCTCCGGCCAAGGCGAAGACCATTGGAAAATATTTGGGAAAGGACTACGAGGTAAAGGCCTGCATGGGCCACCTGCGGGACCTGCCCAAGAGCAAGCTGGGTGTGGATATCGAGAAGGATTTTGAGCCGGAATATAAGCCCATCAAGGGAAAAGAGGACATCATCAGCGACCTGAAGCAGTCCGCCGCTGACAGCGACACCGTCTATCTCGCCACCGACCCGGACCGTGAGGGAGAGGCCATTTCCTGGCATCTGAAGGAGCTTTTGAATCTGGACGATGCCAAGACCCGCCGGGTCACCTTCAACGAGATCACCAAGAAGGTGGTCCAGGAGAGCATCCAGGAGCCCCGGCCCATTGACCAGGACTTGGTGGATGCCCAGCAGGCCCGCCGGATCCTGGACCGGATCGTGGGCTATCAGCTCTCTCCATTGCTGTGGAAGAAGATCCGCCGGGGTCTGAGCGCCGGCCGTGTCCAGTCCGTGGCCACCCGCATGGT
This sequence comes from uncultured Oscillospiraceae bacterium, assembly GCA_944387205.1. Taxonomy (GTDB): domain Bacteria; phylum Bacillota; class Clostridia; order Oscillospirales; family Oscillospiraceae; genus Oscillibacter. Next base: position 11,854 of record CALXDZ010000103.1, on the reverse strand, counting down.
GGACGACCGGGACCGGGAGATCGAGGCCTTCCAGCCGGAGGAGTACTGGTCTCTGGATGCCCGTCTCCAGGCTGACGACCTGAAAAAAACGGTCTTTACCGCCCATTATCACGGCCGGGACGGCAAGAAAGCGGAGCTCAAGTCCCAGGCGGAAGTGGACGCGGTGATCCGCGAGGTGGAAAACGCAGCCTTCACTGTCCGCACCGTCAAGCGCACGGACAAGCAGCGCAGCCCCTCGCCCCCCTTTACCACCTCCACGCTGCAGCAGGAGGCTTCCCGGAAGCTGAGCATGACGCCCCGCCGGACCATGGCCATCGCCCAGCAGCTCTATGAGGGCGTGGATATCACCGGCGAGGGCACTGTAGGTCTCATCACCTATATGCGTACCGACTCGCTGCGTATCAGCGAGGAGGCCCTGGATGCCACCCGCCGCTTCATCACCGACCGCTACGGCCAGGAATACTGCCCCGCCGCGCCCCGGCACTACAAGGCCAAGGCCAACGCTCAGGACGCCCACGAAGCCATCCGCCCCAGCAATGTGGATCTGACGCCGGAGCAGGTTAAGGGTGACCTGACCGGAGAGCAGTACCGCCTTTACCGCCTGATCTGGAGCCGCTTTTTGGCCTGCCAGATGGCCAATGCCGTCTATGACAGCGTGGCTGTGGAGGTGGAGGCCGGCGCCCACAGCTTCCGGGCAAGCTCCTCCAGCCTGAAGTTCTCCGGCTACACTGCCGTCTATGAGGAGGGCAAGGACGAGGAGAAGGAGGAAAAGATCTCCCCGCTGCCGGATCTGAAGGAGGGGGAAACGGTGATGCCTCAGGGCTTTGCCCCGGAGCAGCACTTCACCCAGCCTCCAGCTCACTATACCGACGCTACCCTCATCCGCGCCATGGAGGAGCAGGGCATCGGCCGCCCCTCAACCTACGCTCCCACCGTGTCCACTATTCTGGACCGGGAGTACGTCATCAAGGAGGGCAAGTACCTCCACATCACGGCTCTGGGCCGGGTGGTGACGGAGCTGATGGAGAGCAAGTTTACCGACATTGCCGACGTGAAGTTCACTGCCCATATGGAGCAGCGGCTGGACGAGGTGGAAGAGGGCAAGAGCAACTGGAAGAGCGTGCTGCGTGACTTCTATGGCGACTTTGCCCAGAACCTGGAGCAGGCGGAAAAGGACCTGGAGGGCGTGCGCATCAAGGTGCCCGATGAGGTGTCCGAGGAGAAGTGCGACCTGTGCGGCCGCAATATGGTCATCAAGTCCGGCCGCTTCGGTCGCTTCCTGGCCTGCCCGGGCTATCCTGAGTGCAAGTTCACCAAGCCTTTGGTGGTGGAGATGCCCGGCCGGTGCCCCAAGTGCGGCGGGCGCATTCTGAAAAAGACCTCCCGCAACGGCTACACCTATTACGGCTGCGAGCACAACAGCGACAAGGATGAAGCCACCAAGTGCGACTTTATGACCTGGGACGTGCCGGTGAAGGACGACTGCCCGGTCTGCGGTCAGACCATGTTCAAAAAGTCCGGCCGGGGCTTCAAGAAGCCCTTCTGCATCAATCCGGAGTGCAGTAATTTCACTCCCGAGGAGAAACGGGGCGGCTATCGGAAAAAGACCACCAAGACGGAAGAGAGTACCGACGGGGCCCAGGCTCCGGCGGAGGAGGCCCAGGAGAGCGCCAAGAAGAGCTCCACAAAGAAGTCCTCTTCCAAGAAAGTCGCCGCGGAGGAGACTGGGGAGAAGACGACCAAGAAGACCACCACGAAGAAGACTTCTGCCAAGAAGGCTGCCGCCTCTGAGGAGGAGACCACGGAGAAAAAGGCGGGGACCAAAAAGACCACCGCCAAGAAGACTTCCTCCAAGAAGGCTGCCGCCTCCGGGGAGGAGACCACGGAGAAAAAGCCGGCGGCCAAAAAGACCGCCGCTAAGAAGACGACCTCCAAAAAGACCGCCGCCAAGGAGGCGTAAGCCCGGCCCTCATTTCCGGCCGGGTCCGGGATACGGAGAAAGGATGGAACTATGCAAGCAACCGTCATCGGCGCCGGATTGGCCGGCAGCGAGTGCGCCTGGCAGCTGGCCCAGCGGGGCGTGTCGGTGGACCTGTGGGAGATGAAGCCCGTCAAGAGGACCCCCGCCCATACCACGGACTACTTTGCGGAGCTGTGCTGCTCCAACTCTCTCCGGGGGGCGGGACTGGAGAATGCCGTGGGACTTTTAAAGGAGGAGCTGCGCCGTCTGGGGTCGCTGATCCTCTCCTGCGCCGACGCCACGTCGGTGGAGGCCGGCGGCGCCCTGGCGGTGGACCGTCACGGCTTTGCCGCTCTGGTGACAGAGCGTATCAAGTCCCACCCCAACATCACCCTCCACACCGGCGAGGTGACGGAACTTCCGGCGGAGGGAGAGGTGGTGGTGGCCACCGGCCCTCTCACCTCCGACGCCCTGGCCCAGCGGCTGGAAGGACTGCTGGGGGAGGGCTGCGACCTCCATTTCTATGATGCGGCGGCCCCCCTGGTCAGCTTTGAGTCGGTGGATATGGACAGCGCCTTTTTCGCCTCCCGCTATGACAAGGGCACGCCGGACTACATCAACTGTCCCCTGACGGAGAAGGAGTACCAGCGCTTCTGGGAAGCCCTGACCACTGCCCAGGAGGCGCCGGTCCACGGCTTTGAGGACAGCCAGGTCTTTGAGGGCTGTATGCCGGTGGAGGTGATGGCCCGCCGGGGCCGGGATACCCTGTGCTACGGTCCCCTCAAGCCCAGGGGGCTCCGGGATCCCAGGACAGGAAAGGAGCCCTTTGCCGTGGTACAGCTGCGCAAGGATAATTCTGCCGGCACCGTGTACAACCTGGTGGGCTTCCAGACTCACCTGCGCTTTCCAGAGCAAAAACGGGTATTTTCCATGATCCCTGCTCTCCGCGATGCGGAGTTTCTGCGCTACGGCGTGATGCACCGCAACACCTATCTGGATTCGCCCCGGCTGCTGGACCGGTATTATCGGCTCAAGAGTCAGCCCCGCATCTCCTTTGCCGGTCAGATGACCGGCGTGGAGGGGTATGTGGAATCTACCGCCAGCGGTTTTCTGGTAGGAGTGGAGACGGCCCGGCGTCTGGCGGGTCTGCCGCCGGTGGATTTCCCACGGGAGACGGCCATCGGTGCTCTGGGTCTGTATATCAGCGACGAGAGTGTGACCCATTTCCAGCCTATGAACATCAACTTCGGTATCATCCCGCCCCTGGGCTACAAGGTGAAGGGGAAGCGGAACAAGAATGCCGCATTGTCTCAGCGCAGTCTGGAGCAGATCGACGCGCTGCAAAAGGAGATATGCCAATGAAAATTATTGTAGATGCCATGGGCGGTGACAACGCCCCTCTGGAGATCGTCAGGGGTGCTCTGGCGGCCCATAAGACCTACGGCGTGGACATCCTGCTGACAGGCCGCGCCGAGGCTGTGCTGCAGGCCATTGCCGACTGTGGGGAGAAGGATCTGCCCAAGGGGGTGGAGATCGCCAACGCCACCGAGGTGGTGGAGATCGCCGACGATCCCGCCACTGCCTTTAAGCGCAAGAAGGACTCTTCGCTGACCGTGGGACTGAACCTGCTGCGGGACGGAAAGGGCGATGCCTTTGTCTCTGCCGGCTCCACCGGCGCCCTGCTGTCCGGGGCCACGCTGGTGGTCAAGCGCATCCGGGGCATCCGTCGGGCGGCTATGTGCCCCCAGATCCCTGTCCAGGGCGGCAGCGCTCTGCTGTGCGACTGCGGCGCCAACGCCGAGTGCACCCCTGAGTATCTGCTTCAGTTCGCCTATCTGGCCAATTTTTACTCTCAGCGGGTCTGCGGCGTGGAGCAGCCCCGGGTGGCCCTTTTGAACATCGGCGCCGAGTCTGAAAAGGGAGACAGCCTGCGCCGGGAGACCTATGAGCGCCTGCAGGAGGCGGGAAAGAACGGCCGCATCCGCTTTGTGGGCAACGTTGAGCCCAGCGACGCCATGATGGGTGCTGCGGATGTGATCGTGGCTGACGGATTTTCCGGCAATATCATGCTCAAGTCTGTAGAGGGTACTGCCAAGTTCCTCTATAGCCAGCTCAAGACTGCGCTCACAGATACTGCCCGTCACAAGCTGGGCGCTGCGCTGGTGAAGGACGGACTGCAGAGCTTTAAAAAGGCTCTGGACCCCAACGAGGTGGGCGGTACGCCTTTCCTGGGCATCTCCAAGCCGGTCATTAAGGCCCACGGCAGCTCCAACGCCCTGGCCATTCAAAATGCCGTGCGGCAGGCTATGGCCTTTGCCTCCAGCGGTTTCGTCCAGGGAGTGGAGGAGAATGTCGAGTATATGCGGGTGGAGCACGAAATGGAAAAACAGGGAGAAAAAGCCTGATTCCTATTGACAAGGGGCGGCTCATTGCCGTATGATGCTTCAAGAACGATTCTGACACCTATGCAGAAGGGAGCAACAAGCGCAATGACACCGGAAGAAATTCTGAAAAAGCTGCAGGAACTCATTGGAGAACAGTTTGCCACCGCGCCGGAAGAAATCACCATGGAGACTTCCTTTGAGGAGGATCTGGGTGCAGATTCTGTGGACCTGGTGGAGCTGGTCATGGCCATGGAAGAGGAGTTCGACATCGGTGAAGTCCAGGAGGACGAGCTGACGGAGCTGAAGACCGTGGGGGACATCGTGCAGTTCCTCAGCGGCAAGCTGTCCAAATAAGAAAAGAGGAGGAAAGCCCCGCCTGTGCGGGGTTTCCTTTTGTCACGGCATCACCGGAGGAGGAAGAAACAGATGGAAAGCCTGGAGAAAAAGCTGGGATATACCTTTCGCAACAAGGCCCTGCTCAGCGAGGCCCTGAATCACAGCTCCTATGCCAACGAGCACCGGGGCCAGGGGCTGGAGAGCAACGAGCGTCTGGAGTTCCTGGGGGACTCTGTGCTGGGCTTTGTGACGGCGGAATTTTTGTTTTTGCGCCATCCGGACCTGCCGGAGGGGGATCTGACCCGGATCCGGGCGGCCCTTGTGTGCGAGGAGAGCCTCCACGAGGTGGCCCAGGGCCTTGGCCTGGGGGACCATCTGAAGCTGGGACGGGGCGAGGAGGCCGGCGGAGGCCGGACCCGGGCCTCCATCCTGGCTGACGCCACGGAGGCGGTGTTTGCCGCCGTGTATCTGGACGGCGGTATCGAGGCGGCCTCCGCCCTGATTCACCGGGTCCTGCTGGACTGCCAGCGGGAAGAGGTAGTGGAGGAAAAGCGCAAGGACTATAAGACCGCCCTGCAGGAGCTGGTCCAGCGTCAGCCGGACCAGGAGCTGGTCTACCGCATGGCCGGTGAGTCCGGGCCGGACCACAACAAGACCTTCCTGGCGGAGGTGCTGCTCAACGGAGCAGTGGTGGGTGCCGGAGAGGGACACAGCAAGAAAGAAGCCGAGCAGTCCGCTGCCCGGGCTGCTCTGGAAAAGCTGCAGGCATAACCAAAGACAGGAGGGGACGAAGGTCTCCTCCTGTTGTTTTCCAGTGGCCCGTGGGAACGGCAAATTATGCTGGCTTTCCCCGGGCGGCTGTGCTATACTGAATTCTGTATCGAAACAGAAAGGAGGAGACATTTTGTCTCTTATATCCGCTTTGCTTCTTGGTGTGGTCCAGGGCATTACCGAGTTTTTGCCGGTTTCCAGCTCTGGCCATCTGGCCATCGCCCGCAACCTGCTGGATCTGCAGGTGGAGGGGACGGACGGAACTTTTTTCGATGTGCTGCTGCACCTGGGTACATTGGTGGCCGTATTTGTAGCCTACTGGCCGGATATCCGGGATATGATCCTGGAGTTTTTCCAGGGGGTCAAGGATCTGGCCCATCACAACACCCCCAATCCGGTGCCGCCGGCCCGGCGGCTGATCGTGTTGATCATCGCAGGAACGCTGCCCTTGTTTTTGGTGCTGCCGGTGAAAGACGTGGTGGAGGGTCTGTCGGACAATATGTATTTCGTGGCCGGCGCACTGTTGGTCACAGGCTTTCTGCTTTTTGTCAGCGACCGGGTTCGAAAGGGCCGCAAGACGGAAAAAACCGCCACGGTGGTGGATGCGCTGCTGGTGGGTGTGGGGCAGGCAATCGCTACCTGTCCGGGCATTTCCCGCTCCGGCACCACCATTACCGCCGGCTGCTTTGTGGGCTTTGACCGGAAGTTCGCTGTGCGCTTTTCCTTTCTCATGTCCATTCCCGCCATCCTGGGTGCCAATATCCTGAGCCTGAAGGATGCCCTGGCAGGCAGCATTCAGTGGAGCGATATGCCCGTGTATCTTGCGGGTGTGGCGACCGCCGCAGTGGTGGGATATGCCTGCATCCGGCTGCTGAAGATGATCGCCGACAAAGGCAAATTCGGCTTCTTTGCCTACTACTGCTGGGCCATGGGCGCGCTGACGCTGGTTTTGACCCTGGTCCGGGGATAAGGACCGGATTTGCTTTCGCCGCGGAAGCGGCGTTCAGGCATGCGCAGCATCCTGCCGCAGGGGCAATTCATTTGCTCCGAGGAAGTAAAATGAGCGGGGCCCCCGGAAAAGTCCCCTTTTCCGGGGCGTAAATTCGGCTTCTTTGCCTATTACTGCTGGGCCATGGGCGCGCTGACGCTGGTTTTAACCCTGGTCCGGGGATAAGGACCGGATTTGCTTTCGCCGCGGAAGCGGCATTCAGGCATGCGCAGCATCCTGCCGCGGGGAGAATCCCCTGTGGCGGATCACACACGACTACGTAGGACACCCGGCGAACCCGCAGGGTCTGCCGGAAGAACATTTCTGGGAGGTATCACCTGGTGGCAGCATCCACGAAATCCAAAAACACCACAAAACGCTCTGGTCAGTCCGGAAACGGCAGCAGGAGTACATCCCGCTCCTCCACTGCTTCCAAGAGAGGCGGCTCCCGGCCCAAACAGCCGGAGAAGCGCCCTGTCCGGCGGGAGGTAGGAGGTGTGGTCTGCCTGCTGCTGGCGCTGCTGATTGCTGTGAGCTATTTCCATGTTCAGGCCATCTTCCTGAATTGGAGCGCCACGCTGCTCAAGGGACTGTTTGGCTGCGGCTATTATCTGTGGGCACCGGCGCTGCTGCTGGCTTCCGGCATCCTGCTCTTCCACCACGGCCGCCCGGTGCGGCTGCGGGTGAGCTGCGCGCTGCTGCTGCCGCTGCTGCTGGGAAGCCTGTGCCACATGGTGCTGTGCGACATCAAATTTGAAAGCTCTTTTGCAGTGCTCAAGCGGCTGTGGGAGACAGGCGTGGCCCTGGACTCCGGCGGCGCCATTTCCGGAACCATCGCAGTAGGCTTTGTGGCTGTCTTTTCCAAGGTGGCCTCCATCATCATCTTCACCGTGCTTTTTGTGGTGCTGCTGATGGTGGCACTGCGGCTGACGGTGGGGGCTATTGTGGAGAAGGCACGCAGCCGGGAGCGTCTGGAATATGAGTATGAGGAGGAGCCCCTGCCCCGTATCCGGGTGGTGCCCACAGAGCCTGCCCGTCCGGCCCGGGCGGAGCCCCGGCCCTCCATCGATATTCCCCTGGACGAGCCTGTGGCACTGCCGGAGAAAAAGCCCTCCCGGCTCACCGGCTTTTTCCGCCACAAGTCCGAGGAGATCCCCTCACCTGACCAGCTGCTGACCGGCAAAATGGGACAGCCGCAGGAGCAGGCGACACCTGTGGCGCAGTCTGCTCCGGTTCCGCCGGCGCCCCAGATGCTGACTTCTGAGACGCCTGCGCCTCAGACAGCGGAGCCCGCTGCTCCGGCTCGTGCAGAAGCACCTGCTGTGTCCCAGGAGCGCAGGACAAAAAATGCCTCTACCGCTGCGGAGGTGGCTGCCGCTACAGAGGCTGTTACCCGGGAGATTGAGGACAAGCAGGCATCCATGGGTGAGAGTACTTATCAGTATCCCCCCGTCACGCTGCTGAAAGCAAACCGGACGGACAACTCTACCGAGGTGGGCGCGGAGCTGCGCAACAATTCCCGCCGTCTGTCAGAGACTCTCCACAGCTTCGGCGTGGAGGCCACCCCGGGGGATGTGGTCCACGGTCCGTCGGTGACCCGGTATGAGTTTACCCTGGAACAGGGAGTGAAGCTGAGCAAGATCACCAATCTGTCCGACGATATCGCCCTGGCCCTGGGAGCCAGCGGCGTGCGCATCGCCGCCGTGCCGGACAAGATCTCCGTGGTGGGCATCGAAGTGCCCAACCGGCAGGTGACCCCGGTGCTGATCCGGGAGGTCATCGAGTCCAAGGAGTTCACCCAGCACAAGTCCAACGTGGCCTTTGCCGTGGGCAAGGACATCGGCGGCAACCACATCGTGGGCAACATCGCGAAGCTTCCCCATGTGCTCATTGCCGGCACCACCGGCTCTGGTAAATCGGTGTGCACCAACTCCCTCATCATTAGTATGCTCTATAAGTCCACCCCCGAAGAGGTCCGCTTCATCATGGTGGACCCCAAGATGGTGGAGCTGGCGCCCTATAACGGCATTCCGCACCTGCTGATCCCGGTGGTGACGGACCCCAAGAAGGCCGCCGGCGCCCTGCAGTGGGCGGTGTTTGAGATGATGAAGCGCTACAAGGCCTTTTCGGAGAACGGTGTGAAGGATCTGGCGGGCTACAATGCCCTGGCCGCTCAGCAAGAGGGCATGGAGAAGCTGCCCAGCGTGGTGGTGGTCATCGACGAGCTGGCGGATCTGATGCTGGTGGCCGCCAAGGAGGTAGAGGAGTCCATCTGCCGTGTGGCGCAGATGGGCCGTGCCGCCGGCATGCACCTGGTTATCGCCACCCAGCGTCCCTCCGCCGACGTCATCACCGGATTGATGAAGGCCAACATCCCCAGCCGGATCGCCTTCGCCGTGGCCTCCTCTCTGGAGTCCCGCATCATTCTGGATACCACCGGCGCAGAAAAGCTGGTGGGCAAGGGCGATATGCTCTACGCCCCCTTGGGGGAGGGGAAGCCTCTCCGTGTCCAGGGCTGCTTCATCTCCCCGGAGGAGATCGAGCAAGTGGTGGCCTTCGTCAAGTCCACCGGCGAGGCGGACTACTCCCAGGAGGTCATGCAGAAAATCGAGGAGAGCCTTCAGGAGAAGGAGAAGGGCTCCGGAGGTCGGGGCAGTACAGCTGCCGAATCCAGCGAAGAGGAGAGCGACGAGCTGCTGCCGGCGGCGGTGGACGTGGTGCTGGAGACCGGACAGGCCTCCGTGTCTATGCTCCAGCGCCGGCTGAAGCTGGGCTATTCCCGGGCTGCCCGCCTGGTGGACCAGATGGAGGAGCGGGGCATCGTGGGTCCCTTTGAAGGCTCCAAGCCCCGTCAGTTGCTCATCACCCGGGCCCAGTGGCAGGAGATGCAGATGGGCAGCAGCGGTGGCGGAGAGGGTGCAGCTTCAGACCTGTCTGAGACCTCACAGATGCCGGAAGAATAAGAAAAGCGCGTCCTTAGGGACGCGCTTTTTTCTGTTCACTTTCTTCCAATTTCCCCTTGAAATGGACTTACCAAAAAAAACGATAAGGAATTGACGTTTTTGCACATAAGAAATAAAAAAAGCAGCTTTAAATTATACAAGATGAATAAAAATAAGGTTGACAATAGGAATATAGAGCGCTAGAATGTAATCAGGATATCCCGTCAAGCCGAGAATCGATATAGGAGGTTAGACAAAATGAAATTTTCCAGCAAGATCGAAAAATGCGGTCTTTCCCCCATGCGCAAATTCCATCCGTATGCTCTGGCAGCGGAGAAGAAGGGACGCAAGATCTATCATTTGAATATTGGTCAGCCCGATATTGAAACGCCTCCCATCTTCTTTGAGGCGGTGAAGAACTTCCACGCTCCTGTTCTGGAGTATGCGCCCTCTCCCGGTATCCCCGAGCTGATCGAGGCGATCCGCGGCTACTATGCCAAGCTGGATATCCCTCTGGAGAGTGGTGACATTCTGGCTGCTACTGGCGGCAGTGAGGCTCTGGAGATGGTCCTGGAGTGCATCCTGGACGACGGCGATGAGATTCTGATCCCTGAGCCCTTCTATCCCAACTACAACACCTTTGTCCGGGTCACCGGCGCCAAGATCCACCCCATTCACACCTCTCCCGAGGAGGGCTACCACTACGCCGACCGGGCCAAGATCGAGGCGGAGATCAACGAGCATACCCGGGCTATCATGGTCACCAATCCCGGCAACCCCACTGGTGTGGTGCTGACTCCCGAGGAGATGCGCCTGATCGTAGACATTGCCAAGGAGCACAACCTCTTTGTCATTGGTGACGAGGTGTATCGTGAGTTCGTCTATGGCGGCGAGAAGCTGGCCACCATGCTGCAGTTCCCCGATGCTGCGGAGAACGTGGTTGTGGTGGACTCCGTGTCCAAGCGCTTCAGCGCCTGTGGTGCCCGTGTGGGTGTTCTCATCTCCCGCAACAAGGAGCTGATGGCTCATGCCATGAAGTATTGCCAGGGCCGTCTGTGCTCTGCTACGTTGGATCAGGTGGGCGCCGCTGCGCTGTACACTGTGGGACCCGACTATTTTGCCGCTGTTCGGGATGAGTACAAACGCCGTCGGGATACCTGCATGGCCAAGCTGGCCGAGATCCCCGGTGTAGTGTGCAAGTGCCCCAAGGGCGCCTTCTACATCATGGCCGCTCTGCCTGTGGACGATGCGGAGAAGTTCCAGATGTGGCTGCTGGAGGAGTTCGAGGATCACGGCGACACCGTGATGTTCGCCCCCGGCGAGGGCTTCTACGGCACTCCCGGTAAGGGCAAGAATGAGGTCCGTATTGCCTATGTTCTCAAGCAGGCCGACCTGGAACGTGCCATGGACCTGCTGGCCCTGGGCATCAAGGCCTACAACGCCCGCTGAGTTTCTCTGGCTTTATAAAAAACGGTCCGCCGCAATGCTGCGGCGGACCGTTTTGTTTTTCCAATGCGGACAAAGTGTGTTGCAGAGCGGTACAAAGTGTGGTATCATGTCACCAACAAAGCACTGCCTGTCTGGCAGAGCAATTTTGAAGGATAGGAGAGAGTGGAGCTATGGAAAAGGAAATCGTGCGTTCTTGTGCTGACTGTGCCGGAAAGGGCTGCCAAAATCAGACCGGAGAGAACCGTCCGCCCTTTTGCCTGACTGAGAATATGGACCAAGCGGTCAAGCAGGCTGCTATGGCGGAGTACAAAGACCCTGTGAATCAAAAGATCATGACCACTGCCGCGGACGTGGAGTTCGACGGCTACTGCCAGTGGCCCAGGATCCAGGAGATCGTGGAGTTTGCCCGCCGCATGGGCTTCCACAAGCTGGGAATCGCCACCTGCGTGGGCCTTATGAAGGAAACACGCATCGCCGCCAAGATCCTGCGCAGCCATGGCTTTGAGGTCGTTGCTGTGGGCTGTAAGGCTGGTGCTGTGCTCAAGACTGACGTGGGAATCGACGAGCGCTGTGCCGCCATTGGTACCAACATGTGCAATCCTATTCTCCAGGCCAAGCTGCTCAATGAGGCCGGCACGGAGCTGAACATCGTGGTGGGCCTGTGCGTGGGACATGACAGTCTCTTTTATAAGTATTCTGACGCCATTGTTACTACTTTGGTAACCAAGGACCGGGTCACCGGCCACAACCCCGTGGCCGCACTGTACACGGCGGAGTCCTATTACGGCCGCCTTTTCGGCAAGGGACAGGCAGAGTAAATCAAATGGTAAAAAGCACGCCGGAGCTTTTGCTCCGGCGTGCTTTTTGCGCCGTGTCAGGTCTCCTCTTGAAAGAGACTCCTCAGAAGTGTGATCTCCCGGCCATAGCCCCAGATGTCCTCCTGGGGCGTTTCCAGATAGAAGGGCAGATGCCGCAGGGCCGGGTGGTTGATGATCCGGCCGAAGGCCTCTAATCCAATGCTGCC
>CALXDZ010000102.1 GCA_944387205.1 uncultured Oscillospiraceae bacterium | reverse complement strand
GGCTCTTGATGACGCTCATGGCGTACTCGATATAGGATTGCTCCATCTCCGGCACCAGGGGAGAGGTGACGATCTTCTGGTCCGGGTACCGGATCTCCTCCGGGTCGTATTGGGGTTTTTTAGACATAAACGGAAGATGCCTCCTTTAAGAGGTTTTGAATTTCTTTCACAGGGTCAAAGGCCCTGGGCTTCGGCCGCAGGCTCAAAACACGGAACAGAGCGTCTGCGGCGGATCAATAGTCCAGATTCACCGCCATCTTGGCGTTGCGCTCGATGAACTCCTTCCGGGGCTCCACCTTCTCGCCCATGAGGATGGTGAAGGTCTCGTCGGCCTTCACGGCGTCGTCCAGGGTGATGCGGCGCAGCGTGCGGCGCTCCGGGTCCATGGTGGTCTCCCACAGCTCGTGGTAGTCCATCTCGCCCAGGCCCTTGAACCGGGAGATGACCACCTTGGTGTTGGGGTTGTCGCCCCGGAGCTCCGCGGCGATCTTCTCCCGCTCAGGGTCGTCAAAGGCGATGCGGGTGGTCTTGCCCCGGGTCAGCTTATAGAGGGGCGGCACGGCGGAGTAGACGTAGCCGTGCTCGATGAGGGGCCGCATGAAGCGGAAGAAGAAGGTCAAAAGCAGCGTGCGGATGTGGCTTCCGTCCACATCGGCATCGGCCATGATGATGACCTTGTGGTACCGGAGCTTGGCAAGGTCGAACTCGTCGCCGATGCCGGCGCCCAGGGCGGCGATGACCGGCTGGAGCTTGTCGTTGCCGTAGACCTTGTCCGCCCGGGCCTTCTCCACGTTGAGCATCTTGCCCCACAGCGGCAAAATGGCCTGGAACCGGGAGTCCCGGCCCTGGGTGGCGGAGCCGCCTGCGCTGTCGCCCTCGACGATATAGAGCTCGGTGAGCTCCGGGTTATTCTCGTTGCAGTCCCGGAGCTTATCCGGCATGGCGGCGCCGCCCAGAGCCGTCTTGCGCCGGATGGACTCCCGGGCCTTCTTGGCGGCCTCCCGGGCCCGGTTGGCCGTCAGGGCCTTGTCCAAAATCATCCGGCCCACCTGGGGATTTTCCTCCAGGAAGATGTCCAGCTTCTCCGAGACGATGTTGCTCACCAGGGTGCGGATCTTGCTGTTGCCCAGCTTTGCCTTGGTCTGGCCCTCGAACTGGGCGTCGGTGAGCTTGACGGAGATGACGCAGGTCAAACCCTCCCGGCAATCCTCGCCGGAGACCTTCTCCTCGTTTTTCAGCATGCCGATCTTCCGGCCGTAGGCGTTGAGGGCGGTGGTCAGGGCCCGCTTGAAGCCCTCCTCGTGCATGCCGCCCTCGGGGGTGTGGACGTTGTTGGCAAAGGAGAGGATGGTCTCGTTATAGCTGGAGTTGTACTGCAGGGCCACCTCGGCCACCGAGTCCTCCTTCTGGCCGGTCATATAGATGACCTGCTCGTGGAGGGGGTCCTTATTCCGGTTGAGCCAGGTGACAAACTCCCGGATACCGCCGGCGTAGCACATCTCGTCGCTTTGCTCCTGGCCCTCCCGCAGATCCACGGTGCGGATCCGGAGACCGGCGTTGAGAAAGGCCTCCTCCCGCATCCGGGTATGGAGGGTGTCGTAGTTATAGACCGTGTCTTCAAACATCTCCCCGTCGGGCTTGAAGGTGACGGTGGTGCCGGTGTGGTCCGTCTCGCCCACCACGGTCATCTCCTGGGTGACCTGGCCCCGGGCGAACTTCATCTCATAGATCTTACCGTCCCGGTGGACCTGAACCGTCAGCCACTCGGAAAGGGCGTTGACCACGCTGGCGCCCACGCCGTGGAGGCCGCCGGAGACCTTATAGCCTCCGCCGCCGAACTTTCCGCCGGCGTGGAGCACGGTGTACACCACCTCCAGGGCGGGCTTGCCGGTCTGGGCCTGGATGTCCACGGGGATGCCCCGGCCGTTGTCCGTGACGGTGATGGTGTTGGCCGGGTTGATCTGCACCAGAATGTCGGTGCAGAAGCCCGCCAGGGCCTCGTCGATGGCGTTGTCCACGATCTCGTAGACCAGATGGTGGAGGCCCGAGGTGGAGGTGGAGCCGATATACATGCCGGGCCGCTTGCGCACGGCCTCCAGCCCCTCCAACACCTGGATCTCCGAGGCGTCGTACTCGTTCTCCGCGCTGACCGCGGTGGAACGCAGAATTTCATTTTCTGCCATGTAGGTACTCCTTTCAGTCGCAAGGCAAGAAGAGCCGGACCGGAGCCGCCTCCGGCCCGCTTCTCCTTGCCCTGACTTTGTATCCATGGTCGGCCCCTCCCTGGGCACAGGGGAGGGCCGCTTACAGTTCCAGCTTTTTGCTCTCTGCTCTTCCTTGCAGCGTGGCGGGCAGCAGCTGGCTCAGATAGACGATCTGCCGGTGATAGGGGTGGTCGCAGACCACAAAGGACTTGGGCAGCTCTCCGGACACGTCCAGCACCACGCCCTCCTCCTCGGCCATGCGCAGATACTCCCGGGTCCGCTTTTCATAGCTGCATTTGTCCAGATCGAAGATGCCGATGACCCGCTGATCCGGCACGATCTCATTTTGTCCCAGGTGCAGGTACATCCTCTTGTCCTCCTTTTGCCGGCTGCTGGGAGAGGATCTCTCCCTGCTTCACGTGAAACACTTTGCCCCCCAAAAGCTCTTCCAGCCGGTCCTCCTCGCAGCAGGTGATGAACACCTGGCCTCCGCCGATGCGGTTGAGGACGTACTCCTGCCGCCGGGGGTCCAGCTCCGAGAGCACGTCGTCCAGCAGCAGCACCGGGTAGGCCCCGGTGACGTTGCGGAAGATCTCCCGCTCCGCCAGCTTCAAACTCAGGGCCGCCGTGCGGGTCTGGCCTTGGGAGGAGAACTGCCGGGCGCTGCGGCCGCCGATGGTGACCTCCAGATCGTCCTTGTGGGGGCCGGAGAGGCAGAGGCGGGAGGCAAGCTCCGCCTGGCCGTGGCTCTTTTGGTGGAGCCGCAGCTGCTGTGCGATCTCTCCCTCGGAGGCGAGAGGGTCCGTCACCGTGGACACGGTGCGGTAGTCGAGCCCCAACTCCTCCCGGCCGCCGGAGCACTCCCGGTGGCTGGCGGCGGCATACTCCCCCAGGCGGCGGCACAGCTGGGCCCGGTAGTGGATGATGACCGCCCCGAAAATAGCCATCTGCTCGTTGACCTCCGGCAGAAGGCTAAGCAGGTCCGGCCGCTCCTCGCTGTCCCGGAGGATGCGGGTCTTGTGCTCGTAGAGCCGGTGGTAGCTGCTCAGGGCCGCGGCATACCGGGGCCGCAGCTGGGTGAGACACCCGTCCAGGAAGCGGCGCCGCTCGGCGGCGCCTGCCCGGATGAGATAAAGGTCGTCGGGGCAGAAGAACACGGTGTTGTACACCCCGGAGAGCTCCGAGGCGGTGCGGCAGTTGACGCCGTTGACAAAGAGGCGCCGCTTGCGGCCCCGGAACAGATCCGCCTCCACTATAAATTCCCGGTCCCGGGCCGAGACCCGTGCACGGATCCGGGCATCCTGGGCCTCAAAGCCGATGAGCTCCCGGTCCGCCCGGGCCCGGGGGGACTTGCCGCAGGAGAGATAGAGGATGGCCTCCAGCAAATTGGTCTTGCCCTGGGCATTTTCGCCGCAGATCACGTTGCACACCGGATGGAAGGCCACGGTCTGGGACGTATAGTTGCGGAACCGCTCCAGGGAGAGCTCAAGGATCTCCATGGGTCACCCGATACGTCTGGCCCTGGAAGGTCACCGTGTCCCCCTCCCGGAGCTTCTTACCCCGCATGGTGCACACTTCGCCGTTCACCAGCACCTGGCCCTCCTGGATGACCACCTTGGCCTCGCCGCCGGTCTCCGTCAGGGCCCGGAACTTCAAAAGATCCTGGAGCTTGATGTATTCCGTTGAAATGATAATATTTTCCATATTCTCCTCACTCACTGGCCTTCAGCCGCACAGGCAGGACCATATACAGGAAGTTATCATCCGCCTCCTCGGTGGGGACGATGACGCAGGGGGAGACGCCGGTGTTCAGCTCCAGCCGGACGGTCTCGGCGGGGGCGTATTTCAAAGCCTCCATGAGATAGCGGTTGTTGAAGCCGATCTCCAGACCGCCGCCGCTGCCGGAGACGCGGCACACGTCCTTGGCCTCGCCGTTGCCGGTGCGGGCGGAGAGCACCACCCGGTCGTCCTCAAAGACACAGCGGACGGGGCTTTTGAGCTTTTCGCTGATGACCACGCTGACCCGGTCGATGCTCTGGATCAGGGCCTTGGTGTCCGCCACCACGGCGATGGGGTTCCGGCGGGGCACCGCGTTGCGGTAGTCCAGGAACTCGCCCTCCAGCCGGCGGCAGATGAGCTCCGTGTCGCCCACCTCGAAGAGGAGGTGGCGCTTGCCCAGGGTGACGGTGGCCAGATCGTCGGTGTCGGCGCAGATGCCCTTGACCTCGTTGAGGGCGGAGCCGGGAGCCACGAAGGAGAAGGCGCCGCCTTCCAGTTTTTCCAGAGGCTCCTTACGGATGGCCAGGCGGAAGCCGTCCACGGCCACCATGGTGAGGCCGCTGTCGGCGATTTCAAAGAGGGCGCCGGTGTGGACCGGACGGCTCTCGTTGGTGGACACGGCAAAGGCGGTCTCCTCGATCATTGCCCGGAGGACCTTCTGCTGGATGGAAAAGCCGTACTCGTCCTCCACCTCGGGAAGCTCCGGGTAGTCCGCGGCGGACAGACCCAGGATGTCGAAGTCGGCGTCGCCGCACTTGAGGTGGACCGTCAGCTTGGGGTCGGCGGAAAAGACGATGATGTCGTCTGGCATCCGGCGGACGATGTCGCCGAAGAGCCGGGCGTTGAGGACGATTTCCCCAGGCTCTGTGACTTCCGCGCTGACTTTAGCCCGGATGCCGGTCTGCATGTTGTAGCCGGAGACGGTCAAACCGGCGGGTGTGGCCTGGAGCAGGAGGCCTTCCAGGGCGGGAATGGAGCTCTTGGAGGCCACCGCCCGGGAGGCGGTGCCCAATACGGCCTGGAGCAAGGCCTTTTCGCAGGAAAATTTCATGGCGTTCCTTCCTTTCTAATGAGGGAGCTGAGAGGAGCGCTGCCGCGAAGCGGGAAAAAACGGCAGGCATATTTCCGAAAAGAAAAGCATAAACTTATTTTTTAGTGATAGGGGTCGTAGAGGGCCTCTTTTGTGGAAAAGTCGGTTTTGGGTCGAAATGACAGGACTTTCGCCGTGCACAGGGGGTGTGCAAAATTTTCACAGCTTTTCCACAGGATGACATAACAAGAAGTTTTCCACATTATGCACAAAGTTTTCCACCGTGTTATGTGGAAACAAGCGAAGCGCCGCCAGCGGCGGAACAAGCGAGCTTGTTTCGAGGAACGGCCCCGGTTTCCGGCCCCTTTTGGGGCCGGAAATCGGCTGGCCGGACGGTGTTTTTGCGGGGAAGCGCTGCCGGAGGCAGAGGAAGCGACCCGACCTGCGGCCCCAAAGGGGCTGGGAATCAATTTGCCGCGACGGTGTAAGCATTCTTGGTACCGAAGCGGTGCCCTCCTGCGCCGGTCTCGGCGCTGGTGTTTGCAAAACAGGGACTATTCTCTGGGTTGGAAGCGACCCGCCCCGCGCCCCAGCGGAATGCCAGGCGCACTTATATACCATCGTCGGAGCATTCGGACAGCAGCGCCGGGCGCATCCCCACATTCTACTACCTGTTCCCTCTCGCTTTTTGTAAAAATCCGGGAGCGTTACTTCTTGGCGTTGATATTGGTGGTGATCTCCTTCACCGTCTCGGCGAAGGCGGGATCCTTCTTCATCCGCTGCTCCACCTTCTCCAGGGAGTGGAGGACGGTGGTGTGGTCTCTGCCGCCGAACTCCTTGCCGATGTCCACCAACGACAAATTGGTCATGCGGCGGATGAGGTACATGGCAATCTGCCGGCCGTTGACCGCGTCCCGCTGGCGCTGCTGGCCCCGGATGATCTGCTCGTCGATGTTATAGAACTTACAGATGTAATCGATGATGGCCTCAGGGGTGGGCACATACTCGTTGCTCTTTTTGAGCATATCCTTGATGGCCCGGCTGACGGCCTCCTCGTCGGCCTTGTCCCCCAGCAGATCCCGGTAGGCCAGGATCTTGTTGATGGTGCCCTCCAGCTGCCGCACATTGGCGGTGACGTTCTGGGCCACGAAGTCCGCCACGCTCTCAGGCAGCTCGATGCCCAGCATGGCGGCCTTGTTCTTCACGATGGCCAGGCGGGTCTCAAAGTCCGGGGGCGTCACATCCACCAGAAGGCCCCACTCGAACCGGGTCTTGAGCCGGTCCTCCAGCTGGGTCATCTCAGAGGGGGGACGGTCGGAGGTCAGGACGATCTGCTTGCCGGACTCGTAGAGGTTGTTGAAGGTATGGAAAAACTCCTCCTGGGTCTGGCGCTTGCCGGCGATGAACTGGATATCGTCCACCAGCAGCAGATCCGCCTGGCGGTATTTGTCCCGGAACTCCTGGTTCTTGTTCTCCCGAATGGACTGGATCAGTTCATTGGTGAAGTCGTCGCCCTTGACGTAGGCGATACGGGAATGGCGGTTGTTCTTCCTTGTCACATGGGCGATGGCGTAGAGCAGGTGGGTCTTGCCCAGGCCCGAGTCCCCGTAGATGAACAGGGGGTTATAGTTGGAGGCGGGCTTTTCCGCCACGGACCGGGCGGCGGCATAGGCCAGCTTGTTGGACGGGCCCACCACGAAGGTCTCGAAGGTGAATTCCTCCGAGTCGAAGGCGGAGGCGGGCCGTTTGTCCTGGTCCGGCGAGCGGAAAATGGCCATCTCCTCGTCATCCAGGATCCGCACGTCAAAGTCGTGGGAGAAGATGTCGTGGAGGACGGCCTTGATGTTGTCCAGGAACAGCGACTCCACATAGCCCTTTTTGAAGTCGTTGGGACAGTGGAGGTAGAAGGTGAAATCCCGGATCTCCACAGCCTCCAGCTCGTCGAACCAGGTGGAGATGGTGGTCTCGGACAAATCCCGTTTGAGCTGAGTCAGCACGTTGGTCCAGATATCAGCCACAGAGTTCAAGCGTCAGACGCTCCTTTCCGTTGAAATAAGACGGCGGCCGCCGCAGCGGCCCCCCGGAGCAAAAGAAAATAAAAATACCAAATTTATTATACCAAACAAGCCATATTTTCACAACACATATTCTAATAATAAGACAAAAAAATTTCCCGGCAAAGGGAGAGAAGATTTCGTCGCTTCATACAAATTAAAGAAATGGCAGATAGCAAATTCCACAATTTTCCTATGGATGCCCAGGGAATGGGACCGGAAAGAGGGAGGAAAAGGGCCGGAGAAAGTTTTTTCAAGTTTTTATTGACACTTTTTTGTGAAGTATGTATAATGCTTTGTGCGTCACAGTGCGCCTAACACAGTCAACTGCGGGACAGGCCCTCTTGAAAATGGCCTGTCCGCCGTCGAGTAAGTGCGGAAAAGCCCTGCTTTTTCGCCGGAATCAAAACAGGAGGTGTCTTGAAATGGCAACGAAGCGTACCTATCAGCCCAAGAAGCTGCACGGCCAGAAGGTCCACGGTTTCCGCAAGAGAATGGCTACCGCCAACGGCCGCAAGGTCCTGGCTCGCCGCCGCGCCAAGGGTCGTGCCCGCCTGTCTTACTAAGTAAGACGCCAGCGGCCCGGACATCCCGACTTGAATAGAGAAAACAGGGACGGTGGAGGTTTTCGATTCTGCCGTCCCTATTCGGCTTTCTCCACTTTTGAGTCGGGAGAAAGGAAAAACAGCGAAGAGGGAGGCACCCTGGGATGAAAGCGTCGTGCACGTTGAAGAAAAACCACGAGTTCCGGCGCATGTACCGCAAGGGCGCCTCTGCCGTGGGACCTTATATGGTGCTCTACAGCCGCCGCAACGGCCTGGATCACAACCGCCTGGGCATCACCGTGTCGGTGAAGCTGGGCAAGGCGGTGGTCCGCAACCGGGCCCGGCGCCGGCTTCGGGAGATCTACCGGCTCAATCAAGATAAGCTGCAAAGCGGCTGGGACATTGTGCTGGTGGCCCGGGGGCGGAGCGTGGACGGACCCTACGCCGCCATGAACGACAGCTTCCTGCGCCAATGCGGGAAGCTGAAGCTGCTGCGGGAGGAGAGAACATGATGAAGCGTGTTCTCATCGCCCTGGTAAAGTTCTACCGCAAATATATCTCACCACTCCGGCCGCCCTGCTGCCGGTACTATCCCACCTGCTCCCAGTATGCGCTGGAGGCACTGGAGAAGTACGGCGCGCTCAAGGGGGGCTGGCTTGCCCTGCGCAGAATTCTCCGCTGCAATCCCTTTCACAAGGGCGGCTACGACCCCGTGCCGTAGCGCCCACGTTTCCCCTTTCCCAATCTGAGATACGATGGAGGAAATCCCATGTTATCAACACTCGGATACTATGTCTGTGTCCCCTTTGCCTGGCTGGTGCGTCTGTTCTATACCCTCACCAGCTCCTACGGCTTGGCGCTGATCTTTTTCACCCTGGTCATCAAGCTGGTCATGCTGCCCTTCCAGATGAAGTCCAAGAAGGGCATGATCCGCATGAGCCGGGTGTCCGGCCGGATGCAGGAGCTGCAAAAGCAGTATAAGAACAACCCCCAGCGCTACCAGATGGAGGTCCAGAAGCTCTATCAGGAGGAGGGCGCCAGCCCCATGAGCGGCTGTCTGTGGAGCTTTATCCCCCTGCCCATCCTGCTTGCCCTGTACTCCATCATCCGCCAGCCCATCACCCACTTCATGATGCTGGGTGAGGACGTGGTGCTCAAGGCCTACAATGCCGTGGCCGCCACCGGTATGAATATGGACCAGATCGGTGAGCTGGTGGACGGCACGCTGAAATTGACCCCCTACGGCCAGATCCAGCTGGCCGACGCGGTGAATACCGTGGCCCCGGAATTCGCCCAGAGCATCGACGGCTGGTTCAACATCAACTACAACTTCCTGGGTCTGAACCTGGCCGCCGTGCCTTCCAACAGCTTCAGCAGCTTTTCCTTCCAGTGGGGCGTCATCGGATTGATGCTGATCCCCATTGTGGCGGGCCTGTGCCAGTTCCTCATGACCAAGTTCATGATGAAGACCCAGCCCAGCGCCGACCCCGCGGCAGCCCGGACCACCAAGAGCATGATGTACTTCATGCCCTTGTTCTCCGTGCACCTGGGCTTCATCATGCCTGCGGCTCTGGGCCTGTACTGGATCGCCCAGAGTGCCTTCTCCGCTGTCCAGGAGCTGGTGCTGGGCAAGTTCTACACCAAGAAGCTTCAGGAAGAAGAGGACGCCCGGGAGGCCCAGCGGCAGGAGCAGCGGCGTCTGCGCCAGGAAGAGGCCAAAAAGAACGCCGAGCTTCAGCGTCAGCAGGCCGCCCAGGTGCGGGATTCCAAGAAGATCGCCGCCAAGCGGGCGGAGAAGCAGGAGCGCAAGGCCAAGGAAAAGCCCAAGACCAACGAGAATGGCCGCATCGGCGACCGTCCCTACGCCCGGGGCCGGACCTTCAGCGAGGACCATTACTCTGACGACTAAGGGAGCGGAAAAGCGATGAGTTATATTGATGTAACGGCCAAGACAGAAGACGAGGCCATTCGCAAGGCCCTGGAACAGCTGGGGCTGGACCGGGACGACGTGTCTGTGGAGATCCTGGAGCGGGCCAAGACCGGCTTCCTGGGCATCGGCGCCGCGCCGGCCAAGGTCCGTGTCACCTATGAGGGGGCCCAGGAGCCCCAGGAGCTGACGGTGGAAGCGCCGGAGGAGCCGGTGAAGGAGGTCAAGCCCTTCCGTCCCTCCGCTCCGGTGCCCACCCGGGCGGAGGCCCCCAAGGCCGAGCCCCGGAAGCGGGAGGAAAAGCCCGCTGCCGCTCCTGCGGAGAAGCAGGAGCCCCAGGAGGAGCGTCCCGCTCCCGTGCTGGAGCTGGGCGAAGAGGTAGACGATGAGAAGGCCCGGAAGATCAAGGCTTTCCTGGCTGGCCTGCTGGAGCACATGGGCAGCGCCGCCCAGATCAAGGTCTATCAGCCGGAGAAGGGCCGGTATAAGGTCATTCTGGAAGGCGAGAAGCTGGGCGCCCTCATCGGCCGCCGGGGCGAGACCCTGGACGCCATCCAGCAGTTGACCAACTACTCCGTCAACCGTGGCGAGCGCAGCCGGGTCCGCGTCCATGTGGACGCCGAGGGCTACCGGGAGAAGCGGGAGCAGAGCCTCCAGCGCCTGGCGCTGAAGGTGGCGGGCAAGGTGGTCAAGTACCGCCGCAGCGTCACTCTGGAGCCTATGAACGCCTACGAGCGGCACGTGATTCACACGGCCCTCCAGGACGTGGCCCATGTGACCACCTACTCCACCGGCACCGAGCCCAACCGCCGGGTCATCGTGGCCTACGAGAAATAAACACAGTGTGGAAAAGCCGCCCGGAAATGCTTCCGGGCGGCTTTTTTTGCGGACTGGGGAAAAGGTGAGACAAAGCCGGCCGCTTCCTCGTATAAGAAGTGAATGCATTCAAAACAAGCGGAAGGAGGGCGGATATGAAGCGGGAGATCTTTGAACAGGCTGTCAGGGAGCATCAGGACATGGTCTTTCGGGTGGCCCTCCACTGCTTTGCCAACCGGCAGGACGCGGAGGACACGGTGCAGGAGGTGTTTTTGCGGCTCTATGGCCGGCAGGAGCCCTTTGAGAGCCCGGAGCACCTGCGCCGCTGGCTGATCCGGGTGACGGTGAACTGCTGCCGTGACGTGCTCCGCAGTCCCTGGCGAAAGCGGCGGATCTATCAGGCGACCTTTGCCCAGGTCCATTCCTCCGCCGAGATCCGATGGGAGGAGATGGAGATGAAAGCACAC
>CALXDZ010000101.1 GCA_944387205.1 uncultured Oscillospiraceae bacterium | reverse complement strand
GCGGCGGACTGGACCTATGACCCGGATGCGAAGACCCTCTCCGGCGACATTCTCTATCCCATCCAGAACGTGACAGCGGACGAAAACCGGCGTCTGACCATCGGGCCCTATGACTATGTGAACTTTCGGGGCCCCCTGGATCTGACGGGAACCATTACCGGCACCGACGGTGAGACATACACCCTGGTGGCCATTGCAGATGAGGCCTTTGATCATCGCCATGATATCAAATCTCTGACCCTGCCCGCCACCATGGAGTCCATCGGCAAGTCTGCATTTTTGGTATGCTATAACCTTTTCACTGTGGATCTGTCCCGCTGCACCAAGCTCACCACCATCCCGGAGAGTGCTTTTTCAGGCAGCACCCATATCACCACGGTGAAACTGCCCACCACCCTCACCTCCATCGGGCCGTATGCATTCAACGCCTGTTATGCTCTCGATACCGTGAATCTGTCCGAGTGTACCAAACTGGAGGCCATCGAGGAAAACGCGTTCTGCTTCGCGGCGCTCCCCACTCTGGACCTGTCCCAAAGTGTCACTAAACTTGGAGACGGAGCGTTCTTCGATACCCATTTCACCTCTGTGGATCTGACCGAGTATCCCAATCTCACCGATATCGGCGTCGGAGTATTTGCACAATGTCGCCAACTTACCTCTATCAAGCTGCCTGACAACTGGTCCTCTATTGGAGCGAGGGAGTTTGAAAATTGCTCAGCCCTTACCTCTCTGGATCTGAGCGGCTACCGCAACCTCACTTCCATCGGAGACTATGCATTCTCCAGATGCAGCTCCCTTACCACCCTGGTCCCGCCATCCAGCCTCACCTATATCGGGGAGTATGCATTTTCCGGCTGCACGGCTCTCACCACCCTGGATCTGAGCGGCTGCACCGGCTTCACCACCATTGGCGAGTATGCATTTGCCAAAAGCTGCCTGACCTCCATCAAGCTGCCCACCACGCTCACCTCCCTGGATAAGTGGGCATTCAGCCAATGCAACAGCCTTACCTCCCTGGACCTGTCCGCCTGCACCCAGCTCACCTCCCTGGGCGACAGCGTCTTTTGGTCCTGTACATCCCTCACCTCCGTCAAGCTGCCCGCCAGCCTCACCTTCATGAAAAGCACCGTGTTCCGTGACTGCCCTGTGCTCACCGAACTGATCCTGCTCTCTCCCACGCCTCCGACCGTCAGTTTTACGATCCAGATTCCCTCTGATCTCCGCATCCTGGTGCCCTCAGGCAGCGTGGAGGCCTATCAGACCGCTGAGAATTGGCAGCCCTATGCCGACCGCATCGAGGCCATAGACGCCGATCTGTCAGCCCTTTCGGTCTCCGGCGGGACTGTTTCGGTAAATGTTCTGGTGGAGGAGCCCGCCTGGCTCCTGCTGACCCGCTATGACGGCCAGCGCATGACTGACTCCTACCTCTGCCAGGTGTCCTCCTCCGGAACGGTCACCGCCAGCCTCTCCGGCTCCGGCAGCACCTACAAGGCCTTCCTGCTGGGCGGGGACACATACGCGCCCTTGTGCCGCCAGGCGACCCTGATCTGACAGCTGTCCCGGGGCCCGATGGGGCTTTTCCAAAAGCAGATACGCCGCGGAGGACGCCGCGGCGTATTTCTTTTCCCTCTGCCCATTATCCTGGGCCGGGCGCGGCCAATGAAACCTCTCTAGGGCCCAAAAAGGGGCCCCTGCTTTCGCAGGGGCCCCTTGCAAGTTTACATATGCTCAGTCGGTCTCGATGAGGCCGTAGCCGCCGTTCTTGCGCTGATAGACCACGGAGATGGCCTCGGTGTCCATGTTGCGGAAGACGAAGAAGTCATGGTCCAGCAGGTTCATCTGCATGATGGCCTCCTCGGTGCTCATGGGCTTAACGGCGAAGTGCTTGGTGCGCACCACGTCGAACTCCTTCTCCTCGGTGACCTCAAAGACATCCTCCGGCGCAGCGGCGGGGAAGGCATCGGACCGCAGGCGCTTGGCCAGGCGGGTCTTGTTCTTGAGGATCTGGCGCTCGATATAGCCCACAGCGCCGTCGATGGCGCCGCGCATATCGCCATCCGGCGCCTCCGTCTGGGCACGGAACAGCGTATTTCCTCCGCGGATCGTCACTTCAACGCCGCAGCGATGATCCTTTTCCACAGAGAAGGTGACAAAGGCATCGGCCTCCTCCCGGAAAAAGCGATCCAGCTTGGACAGCTTCTTCGCCGCGTAGTCCTTGATGGAATCATTCAAAGCGACCTTCTTGCACGCGAATGTAAACTTCATACTACCGCTCCTTTCGTTGGCCCCCTGCCGGGGAATGGAAAGAGGAAACGAAGCGCCTCCCCTTTGTTAAATCCAAGTATATCACAGGAAAATGGATTTGAAAAGAGGAATTCAGCAGACTTCACAAAAATTTCAGATAAGCCCGAGACCGCTCCGTGTCCTTTCGACAAAAGAAGTGTCTTTTCTCCAAAAGCTCCTATGTACAAAAGGGGACAGGTTTGCTACAATCATCTTGGAAGCTTTCCCAAACTCCCACCCGCTTTTGGGCCGTCCGGCGCGCTGCGTCCGGCGGCCTCTTTTTTTCCAGCAAAAAAAGCCGAAGCGCCAAGGGCGCTCCGGCTTTTTCCGTTGCCATGGGATCACGGCGGCAGGGGAGATGGACTCATCTCCGGCGGCGGCCGCCGCCCCGCTTTCCATCGATATTCCGATTCAGGTCGGAGAGCTTGCCCTCCGAAGCAGACATAAACTGCTTGAGCTTGTCCTCAAAGGACAGATCCCCGCTGGGAGGCAGGGGCTGACCATGGACCGGCCGCCCCTGAGGAGCGGGCCGGGGCGCGGGACGGTTTGCCCCTCCGTTGTAAGCGGGACGGGGACCACGAGGCGCCGGCGGCAGGGCCTTCTTGATGGACAGGTTGATCTTGCCGCCCTCGGTGGACAGCACCTTGACCTTGACCTCCTGACCCTCCTGCAAAAAATCGTGGACGTCGTTGACGAATTGATTGGCGATCTCCGAAATATGTACCAGTCCGGATTTCCCGCCGGGCAGCGCCACAAAGGCGCCGAATTTGGTGATGGTGGTTACCTTGCCTTCCAGAATGCTCCCAACCTCAAGCTCCATACAGTTTGCGTGTTCTCCCTTCCCAGACTCTCTTTGGTTCAATCGCTGACGTTATAGAACACCTTCTCGCCGGGGTTGACCATGCCCAGCTCCTCTCTGGCGATCTCTTCCTTCAGCGCCGGGTCGTCTCCGTTTTCAATGTCCTGGGCCAGTTCGGCATTCTTCTGCCGCAGCTGTTCCACCTCTTGGGTCAGCTGTTCCTGGTCCTCCTGGGCAGTTTGGATCTGCCCCTGGAGGCGGTAAAGCTGGGTGCCCAGAACCACCAGCAGGACCAAAAATACGACTTTGGTCAAAAGTTTGGATTTTGGTCTTTTCTTTGTGCTCTTGGTGCTCTTGGCCATACCCGCCGACTCCCCCTTTCGATGCATGCGGACGACGGTCCGTTTGTAGTTAAATATTGTACCCCATTTTTCCGCGAAAAGAAAGAGATTTTTTCCGCGCAGGGCTATTTTTTTCAAAAACGCCCAGAATTTCTTCCCCGGCAGCAGCATCCAACTGCCCAAAAGCGCCAAAAGAGCCACCCACAGATCCCACACCGGCCGCAGGGGCTGGGACAGCCAGGTGAAGTAGAGCATGCACCCCAGGCCGCAGCCGGCCACCACATAGAGCTGCACCACCCCATCGGCAGCCTGGAGGACAAAGAGAAAGACCCCCGCGCCGCACAGCAGGCAGTAGAGCAGGTCCAGCACCTTCTCCCAGCTCCGGCGGCGCAGCCGCAGAGCCCGCAGCAGGTCATAGACCATTCCGGCGCAGCCGCCCAGCAGCACCGACCCGCCCAAAAGCCGGAGCTGGTCCCACAGCACGATCTCCATAGCCGCTCACCCGAACAGCCGCCGCAACAGACTGCCCCGCTCCCCGGGGCCGTCCTCGTAGGTCATGGAGTCGATACGTCCCTCCACATGGAGCTCTCCGCCGTCCAGGGACAGCTTGCCGATGTGGAGCCCCTCTCCGGTGACCACCAGCGTCCCCTGGGTGGTGGACATGATGAGGCCCGTCTCGTCGAACCGCTCCACATCCTCCACACCGCACACTGTCAAACGCTCCCGGCCCTCCAGCTCCAGGCGGTGGGCCCCGGCCTCCATGGTCTCATAGTTCATTGTGATGCCTCCCCCCGTCTTGCGATACACTTCCATCCTATGGCCGGGCCCGGGAAAAAATACCTGCCGCCGGGGACAGAAAAAGCCCTGTCCGCCGCTGGGGCGGACAGGGCAGGGGAGAGCTGGTCTCAGACCTCCCGGTAGAGGGCGGCGGCATCGGCCTTGGGGGCGTTTTCCGCCACGGAGAGGACCTCCACGGTGACGGTGCGCACACCCAGCCGCAGGGCGATCACATCGCCCACCTTCACGTCGTAGGAGGCCCGCTGAGGCCGGCCGTTGACGGTGACCAGACCATTGTCGCAGGCCTCGTTGGCCACGGTCCGCCGCTTGATGAGCCGGGAGACCTTGAGATACTTGTCCAGACGCACGGACATTCCTTCCTTTCCAAAGCAAACGGGGGGACGGCTTGTCCCCCCGTTGTCTGATGTGCCGGGTAGTTCGGCGTTCCAGGCCACTATACAGCCTCTGAGGTCTGGTCCGCCAAAGCGTTTTACTCGCCCACAGCGTCCTTCAGGGCCTTGCCGGCCTTGAACACAGGCACCTTGGAGGCGGGGATGGTGATGGCCTCCTTGGTCTTGGGGTTGCGGCCCACGCGCTCGGCGCGCTTCTTGACCTCAAAGGAGCCAAAGCCCACCAGCTGGACCTTGTCACCCTCCTTCAGAGCAGCGGTGATGGTCTCCAGGGCAGCGGTGATGACGGCCTCGGTGTCCTTCTTGGACAGGCCAGCCTGCTCAGCGACGGCATTGATCAGTTCCGCTTTGTTCATAGTGATTTCCTCCTGAAAAATTGTTGTAGTATCAGTCAAATCCAATGGATATTTCCTAAAACGGTCGTACCGTATTAAGACTCCTTCTTGGCTGCGCGCCACAGCCCCGCCAGATCCTCCGGCTCCATTTCCGAAAGGGGCTTGTCCGCGGACTGCTCCACCTTCCGGAACCGCTGGTTGAACTTGTCGCAGGCGGCATGGAGGGCCTCCTCCGGGTCCACACCGGCGTCCCGGGCTACCTTCACGGCGGTGAACAACACGTCCCCCACCTCTTCCCGGATGCCATGGGGTCCCTGGGTGTCGCCTTTGGCAACAGCCCGGCGCAGCTCCTCCGTCTCCTCGGAGAGCTTGTCCACCGCACCCATGGGGCTGGGCCAGTCAAAACCCGCCTTGGCGGCCTTGTTCTGGATCTTTTCCGCTCGCCACAGGGCCGGCAGATGGGCCACCGCGTCCAGGGCGTCGGCCGTGGAGGCCTGGCCCTTCTCGGCCCGCTTGAGGGCCTCCCAGTTGGTCAGGACCGTGTCGCTGTCCTCCGCCTGGACCGTGCCAAAGACATGGGGATGGCGGTAGATGAGCTTTTTGCACACCCCATCGGCCACGTCGTCCAGGGTGAAGCCGCCCTTTTCGGTCTCGATCTGGGCGTGGAACACCACCTGCATCAGCACGTCCCCCAGCTCCTCCTGGAGGGCGCTCAGGTCGGCGCTGTCGATGGCGTCGGCGGCCTCATAGGCCTCCTCCAGCAGGTTGCGTCGGATGCTCTCGTGGGTCTGCTCCCGGTCCCAGGGGCAGCCCCCGGGGCCTCGGAGCACATGCATGACCTCCAGAAGATCCTGCAGGCCATAATGACTCTTGTATTGAAAATTTACCATACCTGCGTCCCCTTTGCAAGAAAATTCTATGGAAATGCCCTCCAAAAATGGTTCTGCACTATTTCAAGTGCAGCATGGCGGCAATTTTCGCCCCCTTGGGGATGGAGCGCAGATCCTCCGCCCGCAGGATCCGCAGGGCGATGACCAGAATGAAATACACCACCACACCGGCGCCGATACCCACCAAAGTGGCCACAGCGCTGGCGCCGTAGGCATACTCCCCGCCGTTGAGCAAGCGCAGGGTCAGTCCGTAGCCCGCCCAGGCCATGGTGCCCATGACCACAGAGGCCACCACAGGCTTGGCGAAGAGCCGCAGATACCGGGGCTTTTCCGGGGAGTATTTCCAGACAAAGAACAGGTTCAGCCCGGAGATGACCAGGTAGCAGCACAGCGTGGAGATGGGGGCGCCATGGATGTTGATATCCGGGTTGCCCACCAGCACATAGTTCATGACGATCTTCACCACGCCGCCGGCCACCATGGTGCAGATGGGGATGCGCTCATGGCCGTAGGACTGCAAGATGGCGTTGGTCAAGGTCATCAGGCAGATGAAGATACAGGCAATACCCAGCACCCGCAGGTGGGGCCCCGCGGCAGCGGCAGCCTCCGCCTGGGCGGGGTAAAGCATGCGCAGAATGGGCCCCGAGAGGACGCTGAGGCCCACGCCGGCAGGGATGGCCAGAATGGCGATGAGCCGGAAGGCGGAGGAGATAATGCGGCTGGCCTCGGCGTTGTCCCGCCGGGCCATGGCCGCCGCCGCAAAGGGGATCAGGCTCATGGTCACGGGATAGACAAAGGAGGGGGGGAGGTTGATGAGATCCATGCCGAAGGTGTACTGGCCGTAGAGGGCAGTGGGGGTCTCGGTGAGGGCGGAGGAGATAGACTCCAGCCGGCCCAGAACGATCTTGGAGTCGATGAGGGTGATGATGCTCATGGCGGAGTTGCTCAGGGTAATGGGCACGCCGATGAGCAGCACCTTCTTCATCAGCGTCCCGCCGCTCTCGGGCACATCGGAGGACAGCTGCCGGTCCCGGTGGGTCACCAGGTAGAAGATCAAAAACAGCATGGACATGATGGTGCCGATGGTGACACCCAGGATGGCGCCAGCGGCGGAAATCTCCACGCCGTAGCCCAGCTGCAGGAAGTACCAGGCCAGGGAGAGGCCGAAGCCCAGCTTGCACAACGCCTCCAGCACCTGGGAGATGGCGGTGGGCTTCATGTTCCCCTGACCCTGGGTGTAGCCCCGCATACAGGCAAGGAGACACACGCAGAACACCGCCGGGGCCAGGGCCCGGATGGACCAGAAGGCCAGATCGTCCACCATAAAGGCCGCCAGCTGCTCGGCGCCGAAGTACATCAGCAGCGAGAAGCACGCGCCCAGGGCGAAGAACAGCCAGATGGCCGTGCGGAAGATCTTGCGCTTTTCGTTCTCCCGGCCCAGGGCATGGGCCTCGCTGGTGAGCTTGGAAATGGCCAGGGGGAGACCAGCGGTGGAGATGGTCAGCAGCAGGTTGTAGATGTTGTAGGCCACGGTGAAGTGGGCCTTGCCCTCGTCGCCGATGATGTTGCCCAGGGGGATTTTATAGACGGCGCCGATGATCTTCACCGCCGCCACCGCTGCCGCCAGAATGGCGGCGCCGCCCAAAAAGGACTGCTTCTTTTCTTTTTTTGCCATGAATGAACCTCTTTATACACAGGGGCCCGGGCCCCGAAAATGTCCTTCCCCCGCCTGGAGCGGGGGAAGGACGGGAGTCAACTTAGCTTATGCGATGCACCAGGGCTCCTATGTCACATCCGCCGCAGGCACTCCAGCACCAGCGAGGAGAACCGGGGTGCGGCCTGGGCCGCGGCATCCAGGACCTCCTGCTCGCTCAGGGGCTGGTCCAGCACCCCGGCGGCCATGTTGGTGCACAGCGTCAATCCCAGCACCTCCATGCCGCAGTGGGCGGCAGTGATGGCCTCAGGCACCGTGGACATGCCTACCGCGTCAGCGCCCAAGCTCCGGGCGGCCCGGACCTCGGCGGGGGTCTCATACTGGGGGCCGGGGAAGTACATATACACGCCCTCGTTGAGGCGGATGCCCAGGTCCCGGGCGGCCTGGCGGGCCACTTGCTGCAACGCAGGGGTGTAGACGTGGGACATATCCGGGAACCGGGGGCCGAACTCGGAGAGGTTGGCGCCCGTCAAGGGCCCGGTGCCGAAGAGCTTGATGTGGTCGGTGATGAGCATGAGCTCTCCGGCGTGGTAGTCGGTGTTGACGGCGCCGGCGGCGTTGGTGACCACCAGCCGCTTGGCCCCCAGCAGCCGTGCCACC
>CALXDZ010000100.1 GCA_944387205.1 uncultured Oscillospiraceae bacterium | reverse complement strand
GTGGTGAGCAAGGGCGTGGCCATCACGCCGGAGAACCTGAAGATCAGCGACCGGGCGTCCCTGCTGCTGCCCTGGCACCGGGACCTGGACTCCCTGGAGGAGGCCCGCCTGGCGGACAAAAAATACGGCTCCACCAAGCAGGGCATCGCCCCCTTCTACTCCGACAAGTACCAGAAAAAGACGGTCCAGGCCGGCGAGCTGCTCTATCCCGAGCACCTCAAGGCCCATCTCCAGGACATTCTGGAGTGGAAGAACCTGATCCTCACCAAGGTCTACGGCGCCAAGGGCACCACCATGGACGAGCTGATGGCCTGGGTGGAGGAATTCGGCGGCAAGCTCCGCCCCTTCATCTGCGACACCT
This sequence comes from uncultured Oscillospiraceae bacterium, assembly GCA_944387205.1. GTDB lineage: Bacteria > Bacillota > Clostridia > Oscillospirales > Oscillospiraceae > Oscillibacter. The sequence continues at coordinate 12,429 of CALXDZ010000100.1, read as the reverse complement.
CCCGCTTCCTGCGCGAGGCCCAGAGCCAGGACAAGGCCATCCTCTTCGAGGCCCAGCTGGGCGCCCTGCGGGACCTGGACTATGGCATCTATCCCTACACCACCTCCTCCAATGCGGTGGCATCCTACGCCCCGGTGGGCTCCGGACTGCCCACGGCCCGGCTTGACAAGGTGGTGGGCGTGGTGAAGGCCTACTCCTCCTGCGTGGGCGAGGGCCCCTTCACCTGCGAGTGGTTCGGCGAGGAGGCCGAAAAGCTCCGGGAGGCCGGCGGCGAGTACGGCGCCAAGACAGGACGGCCCCGCCGGGTGGGCCCCATCGACATCGTGGCCACCCGCTACGGCGTGCAGTGCCAGGGCGCCACGGACATCGCTCTGACCAAGCTGGACGTGCTGAGCTATCTGGACGAGATCCCCATCTGCGCCCGGTATGAGCTCCACGGCCAGCTCATCGACGAGTTCCCCTTCCCCGCCGTGCTGTCGGAGGCCAAGCCCGTGATGACCACCATGCCCGGCTGGAAGTGCGACATCTCCGGCGTGCGCAAGTGGGAGGAGCTGCCCCAGGCCGCCCGGGACTATGTGGAGTATGTGGAGAAGGCCATCGGCTGCCACATCACCTATGTGTCCGTGGGCCCCGAGCGGGACGCCATCATCCTGCGCTGAGGACCGCGCCCCTCCTTTCGCCTCCGGCGACAAAAGCGACCCTTTCGGAGGCACCCGGTCGGGTGCCTCCTGACTTTCAGAGAAAAGAAAGGTGGATCTCCTTATGTCCAAAGACCGTTACGAATCCCCCCTGGCGTCCCGGTACGCCTCGGAGTACATGCTGCATCTGTTTTCCCCCGATATGCGCATCCAGACCTGGCGGCGGCTGTGGGTGGCCCTGGCCCGGGCGGAGCATGAACTGGGCCTGCCCATCACCGCCGAGCAGGTGGCGGAGCTGGAGGCCCACATTGAGGACATCGACTACGAGTGCGCCGCCGCCCGGGAGAAGGAGGTCCGCCACGACGTGATGGCCCACGTCTACACCTACGGCAAGGCGGCCCCCTCCGCCGCCGGCATCATCCACCTGGGCGCCACCTCCTGCTATGTCACCGACAACGCCGACCTGATCCTCTACCGGGACGGCCTGAAGTACCTGCGGGGAGAGCTCCTCTCCGCCATGGCCAACCTTGCCCAGTTTGCCGACACCTACAAGGCCATGCCCACCCTGGGCTACACCCACTACCAGCCCGCCCAGCCTGTCACCGTGGGCAAGCGGGCGGCCCTGTGGCTCCAGGACTTCTTGTCCGACCTGGAGGAGCTGGACTTCGTCATCGGCTCCATCCCCTTCCTGGGCTGCCGGGGCACCACCGGCACCGAGGCCAGCTTCATGGACCTCTTCGAGGGCGACGGCGAGAAGATCGACGAGATGAACCGCCGCATCGCCGGGGAGTTCGGCTTTGAAAAGTGCTTCACCGTCTGCGGACAGACCTATCCCCGGAAGCTGGACAGCCGCATCCTGGGTGTCCTCTCCTCCATCGCCCAGAGCGCCTACCGCATGGCCAATGACATCCGCCTCCTCCAGCACGACCGGCAGGTGGAAGAGCCCTTTGAGAAGAACCAGATCGGCTCCTCTGCCATGGCCTACAAGCGCAACCCCATGCGCTGCGAGCGCATCTGCTCTCTGAGCCGTTACCTGATGGCCGACGCCATGAACGCCCCCATGACCGCCTCCACCCAGTGGATGGAGCGGACCCTGGACGACTCCGCCAACCGCCGCGTCTCCCTGCCCGAGGGCTTCCTGTGCGCCGACGCGGTGCTGCGCCTGGTGCAGAACGTCACCGACGGTCTCCACGTCAACGAGAAGATCGTGGAGCGGACCATCCGGGAGTATCTGCCCTTCCTGGCCACCGAGAACATCATGATGGAGGCGGTGAAGCGGGGCGGCGACCGCCAGGTGCTCCACGAGCGCATCCGCCAGCACTCCATGGCCGCCACCGCCCGGATGAAGGAGGGCGAGAGCTGCGACCTGCTGGACCGTCTGGCTGCCGACCCGGCCTTCGGCATGACCCGGGAGGAGCTGGACAGCGTTATGGACCCCAAGCTCTACATTGGCCGCTGCCCGGAGCAGGTGGACTGTCTTCTCCGGCGCGTCGCCCCTCTGCTCAAGGACGCACCCCGCGCCCAGGCCGAGATCAACGTGTAAATCCTCCCCCTCCCCGCATACGAAAAGCGCGCACCGCCTGCTCGGCGGTGCGCGCTTTTTATTGCGCTAAGTACTCCTCCAGGCACAGCCCGCCATCCATGATGGCCCGGGCGGCCTCGACGCCCACATAGCGGTAGTGCCAGGGCTCATAGGCCACGCCGGTGAGGGCGCTCTTGTCCGTGGGATAGCGGAGGATGAAGCCGTAATCAGCGCAGTGGGCCATGAGCCACTGCTGGACCGGCGTGTCCTCCTGGGCCTCGTCCAGCAGCTGATAGGAGATGTCCACGATGTCCACCGCCAGGCCCGTCTGGTGCTCACTGGTACCCGGCTGGGCCACCCAGCGGGCAGCCTCCAGCTCCGCCCGGGCCTGGTCCATGCCCTGGCTGAGGCAGCTCTGGACCTTACTCTCATAGAGCGTCTCCTGCTTGTCCCAGGTGCGGTAGGATGAGCAGATCAGCGGCGAGAGGCCTGCCGCCCGGGCGCCGGAGAGCATCTCCTCCAGAGCATCGGCGATCCGGCTGTCCACCTGATGTCCGCCGGAGACCTCCGTCAGCTCCGGCGCCGAGGCCTCCCGGTCCAGCAGGTGATCGCCGTTGATGAGCGTCAGGTACCAGGGGTCGGGCTCCTGCACGGTCTCACATGCCTCCGGGGTCGTCTCTTGGGGCAGCCGGACCAGCCCCTGAGCCGTTTGACTCTCTTCGCCGCTCCGCCTCTCCGGCTCCAGCGCGGAGGCCCGGCCCAGGAAAAAGCCGCCGGCAAACACCACCGCGCACAGCAGAAGAATGCCCAGGGACCAAAAGCCCACCGGTGCCGAAGCCGCTCCTCTCCGCCTGCGCCGGACCGGACGGGTGCCGGTCCTCTCTCTTGGATGCTCATTCATGGCTTGTCTCTCCTTTCCTTTTCGCCATGATACCCCGGCATCCCGTCAGATCTCCCTCATTTTCCCATCTTTTCGGCATCATCCCGCCGCTTTGGGGCTGTCCTGCCCGGCAGCGGACATCCCTGTGGAGTTGATCCAAAGGATATCGCGCTCCAAAAGCACCTCATACTGCACCGCGCACGCCGGCAGAAGGAAGATCGCTGTCCGCTTGCCCTCCTCCAGCAGCTCCGCCTCCAGGCCCAGCGTCTCGAAAAAGGCCTCGCCCACTCCCCCGGGAGAGGGCAGAAGCTGGCTTGCCCCCGGCCAGGACAAGTACAGCTGCACCACCGTTCCGGTGTCCTCGTCCAGGACCAGATCCAGGCTGCCTCCAAATCTGTCATAGGAACACCAGAGGCTGAGGAAGCTGGCGCTGACGCCGCTGCTCTGGCTGCGCAACAGCATCCGCTCTCCGCCAGCCACCACAGGGGGCTCCATCCCCAGCTCCTCCGGCACCACGCCTGCCTCCACCAGGCTTTCCACCGCGGCCGCAGCGGCCTGGTCCCAGCTCCCGGCGCCGTCCTCTCTTTCCTCCGTCTCCACCATCAGGTCCTGGGTGAAATAGGATACCGCGCTGTTGTCCCGGCTCCAGATCCCCAGCAGCGTCAGCTTCTCCTCCAGGGAAGCCGGACGGGTGGGCAGGCCCCCGGCCACCTCCATGGCTTCGGCATGGACCCGGCCCAGGAGCCGGGCGTCCCGGGCCCGGGACACGCTCTGGGGCAGCAGCATGGCCCCCAGCACCACCAGACAGATCAGCCCCACCGGCAGCCAGGTCTTTTTCCCCTTCATTCCGTCTCCCCTCCCTTCAAGTGGACGCTGACGCGGGTGCCCCGGCCCTCCTGGCTCTGAAGCTCCAGGCGGCCGCCGTGAAGCTCCACCACCCGCCGGCACAGCGCCAGGCCCAGCCCGGCGCCGCCCTGGGCCCGGGCCCGGGACTTGTCCACCATATAAAAGGGTTCTGTCACCCGCGCCAGGTCCTCCGCCGGAATCCCCTTGCCGTTGTCCGTTACCGAGATGCAGTAGCCACCTTCCTCCTTCGTCCCCTCCAGTTGGATGACGCCGCCCCGGTCCAGGGCCTTTCGGGCGTTGTCCAGCAGATTCAAACAGACCGTCTCCATCAAGTCCGGCTCCAGAGGCACCCGCCCCGGCGCTGCCCGGAGCTGCAGCTGCACCCCTGTCCGGTCCAGAGCCGGGCGAAAGGCCCCTGCCACCCGGGACAAAAAGTGCTCCATGTCCGTCTGCCGCAGGGAAAAATCCTGCCGCTCCAGGACGATCAGGTCCATCAGCTTCCGGCTCAGGGCCTCCAGCCGCCGGCCCTCCTGAAAGATGTAGTCCGCACTCTGCCGCACCTGCTCCCGGCTCAGAGGCCGGGAGCGGATCAGGTCCGCATAGCCGATGATGGAGGTCAGGGGCGTCTTGCTCTCATGGGCAAAGCTGCCCAGAAAATCACTCTGCCGCCGGGCGGCGTCGGTGAGGGCCTGAACCTGTCCCTCCAGCTGCTCCGCCATGGCGTTGAAGTCCCGGGAGAGCTGGCCCAGCTCGTCGTCGCTGTCCACCTTCACCCGCTGGTGGAGCTGCCCGCTGGCCATAGCCCGGGCCGCCTGGGACAGCCGCCCCAGCGGCCGCAGCATCAGCGCGCTGACCCCCAGGGACATGAGGGCCACCGCCGCCAAAAGCCCCAGCATCAGCCAGGAAAAGCGCTGGTACTGCTCCTGCCGGGTGGTGAAGATGGCCCCCACCTCCCGGCAGTTTTCCAGGTACAGTGTACCGTCGGCCAGGACCAGAGGACTGGCAGCGTGGAGGTAGGTGCGCTCCCCCAGCCGCTCCAGCTCCCAGCCCCGCTGCCCTTCCTTCAGGGCACCGCACAGCTGGGCGTCCACCGGCAGCGTGCCGCTGCCGCCTATGTTTTCCCCGTCGGCGGTGCTCAGCCGAAAGGCCACCTGGCCCTGGTTGGTGGTGATCTCCAGATGGTCGGCCAGCGCCCCCGCCTCCCGGATGCCCACCGCCTGACCGGACTCCAGCTCCCGGGCCAGGGTGTAGCGCAGCAGGTCATTTTCCTCATAGACCGCCGTCACCTCCCGGTCCAGAGCGGTCTGGAACTGGGCGTCGATGAGCACGAAGCTGCCGATGGCGCAGGCCGTCAGTGTGATGGCCACTATGCTGCAAAAGAGCTTCCAGAAAAGGCCCATCTTTACACCTCCAGCCGGTAGCCCACCTTGTACACCGCCACCAGCCGCTTCTCCAGCCCCAGCTTCCGGCGCATCCGCTGGATGTGCAGGTCCACGGTGCGGCTGTCTCCCAGGTAGAGCTCGCCCCACACCCGCTCGTAGATCCGGTCCCGGTACAGGGCCACATTCTTATTCTGCAAAAAGAGCAGCAGCAGGTCATACTCCTTGGCCGTCAGGGCCACGGCCTCCTCCCCCCGGCGCACCACCCGGGAGACGGTGTCCACCCGAATGTCCGGGGGCAGCTCCAGAATACGGCCGGTCTTGCCGCAGCGGCGCAGCACCGTCTCCACCCGGGCCAGCAGCTCCATGAGCTCAAAGGGCTTGGTGATGTAGTCCTCCGCTCCCAGCCGCAGGCCCCGGACCCGGTCCTGGAGCGCTCCCTTGGCAGTGAGAAAGATCACCGGCACGTCCAGCGTTCGGCAGTAGTCCAGCAGCTCATAGCCGTCCATCCCCGGCAGCATGATGTCCAGCAGGGCCAGGTCAAAGGACTCCTGCTCCAGACGGTCCGCCGCCGCGGCTCCATCCCGGGCCCAGACGCAGCGGTACCCTGCCCCCTCCAGAGCGGTACGGACCAGCTTGGCGATGGGGGCCTCGTCCTCGACGATCAGGATCTTGTTCACGGTGCTCACCTCCCGTGGACCAGTATACACCCATGTTCCATCATTTTTGTATCTTTTTCCCGCTCTTTGCCTCGGAAGATCCCAAAGAGAAAGCGGGAAGCTGCTGTTAAAAAAGGACGAACTTATCCGCCGCCCCTTGACTTTCCCCCTGGTGGAGGGTCTATACTGGTACCATCACTTCACCAAAGCGCCCGGAGCCCCGGGCGGGAAAGGAAAAGGACATGAGAAAGACATGGAAAGGCCGCCTGGCGGCCGCGGCTTTGAGCCTGAGCCTGAGTCTGAGCCTGGCGGTGCCGGCCCTGGCCCAGGACACTGCCGCCCCCCTCACCCGGGAGGAGTCCGCCGCCCAGGCCGCGGGCTACGCCATGCAGTACGGCGGCGCCGCCAGCGTCCAGTATGCGGTGTGGCAGGACGGAAAGATCACCCTGGCGGGCCACAGCGGCGTCTACTCCAAGACCGAGAACCGGGCGCTGCTGGACACGGACCTGTACGGCATCGGCTCCGTGAGCAAGATCTACACCACCGTGGCGGTGATGCAGCTGGTGGAAAAGGGCCGCATCCAGCTGGACGCCCCGGTCACCCGGTACCTGCCCCGGTTCAAGATGGCGGATGAGCGGTACAAGCAGATCACCGTGCGGATGCTCCTGAACCACTCCTCCGGCCTCATGGGTACCTCCCAGGCCGACGCCTTCCTCTTTGACGACACGGACCGCTCCGCCACCGAGGACCTGCTGGAGCGGCTCTCTACCCAGCGGCTCAAGGCCGATCCGGGGGCCTACAGCGTCTACTGCAACGACGGCTTCACCCTGGCGGAGCTGGTGGTGGAGGCGGTGTCCGGCATGGACTTCCCCACCTACGTCCGCAAGAACATTCTGGCCCCCGCGGGCCTTGAAAACACCTTCGCTCCCCAGGAGAACTTTGACGTGTCCCGGCTGGTGAAGACCTATCTTACCAGTGAGGACACCCGGGCCCTCAGCCAGGACTGCCTGGGCATCGTGGGCACCGGCGGCCTCTACGCCAGCGCCTCGGACCTGGCCGCCTTCGGCGGCGCCCTGACGGGCTCCAGGCTCCTCTCCAGCACCTCCCGCCAGACCATGGCCAGCGCCGAATACGACCGGGGCATCTGGCCCGAGGACACCGACGACGTGCTCAGCTATGGCCTGGGCTGGGACTGCGTGGCATTCGCCCCCTTCTCCTACAACGGCATTCAGGCCCTGGTCAAGGGCGGCGACACCCAGTACTACCACGCGGGTCTGGTGGTGCTGCCGGAGTACCACATGGCCGCGGCGGTGCTGACCTCCGGCGGCGTGTCCACCTACAATGAGATGGCCGCCTGCCGGATGCTCATAGACGCTCTGGCGGAGCAGGGGGTACAGGTGGACGAGACCGCCCCCGCCCTGCCGGCGGCCCAGAGCGCCCCCATGCCCGCGGAGCTGACGGCCCTGAGCGGCTACTACGGCGCCACCACTGCCCAGTACAAGGTGGACATCACCTCTGACGGCAAGCTGACGCTGCGCTATCTCACCACCCCCAGCCTGGGCAGCCAGACCTTCACCTACTATAGCGACGGCACCTTCCGGGACGCCACCGGCACCGCCCTCATGGCCCTGGTGCAGGAGGACAACGGCCAGGTGTATCTCTACCAGAAGACCTGCGCCCAGCTGCCGGGCCTGGGCCTGATGCCTGTTTCCAACTACGCGGCGGTGAAGATGGCGGAGAACACTCCCTCGAAGGAGGCCCAGGCCGCCTGGGACAAGCTCAACAGCATGGGGCTGCTGCTCATGAGTGAAAAGGCCAGCTCTCAGCTGTGGCTCTCCGCCCTGACCCCGGCGGCGGAGATGCCGGAGTATGTGCCCGGCTACATCGGCGCGGCCAAGATCATCGATGAGACCCGGGCGGAGTTCGCCATCCAGCTGCCCGGCGCAGGCGGCCGGGACGGCCAGGACTTTTTCCTGGAGGAGCGTGACGGCATCACCTGGTACATCACCAGCACCGGGCTTGCCTTCGCTGACGCCTCCATCCTCCGGCCCATCTACGGCGGAGCGGGCTCCTACTGCACCATCCTGGAGGAGGACTGCGCCCGGTGGTACTCCACCGGCGCCTACGGCGGCTATACCATGACCGTGGACCTGCCCCAGGACGGCGGCTTCACCGTCTACGACGCCAAGGGCACGGCGGTGGCCTCCTCTGCCGCCTGGGGCGACACCTCCGTGGTGCTGCCGAAGGACGGCTACGTGGCCTTTGCCGGCGAAGTGGGCGAACAGTTCCATCTGACCTTTACCCCCGCCGCCTGATCCTCTGCAAAAAACGCCCCGCATCCTCGTTGGGATGCGGGGCGTTTTCTCTCTTTTCTCAGGCCCGGCCCTGGGCGCCGAAGAGGCACATTTTCTCCTCTGCGGCAGCCTGGATGGCCTGGACTTGGGCCTCCATCAGCTCGGTCATGGCCGTGGCGCCGGCGTCCAGAGCCGCCTGAGCCGCCCGGGCGCCTGCCAGGTTCAGATCGGTGAAGATGTTTACCTTGCTGATGCCCCGGCGGATGCTCTCCCGGAAATCCTCATCGCTCAGACCGCTGCCGCCGTGGAGCACCAGCGGCGTGGGGATGGTGCGGGCGATGGTCTCGATGCGGTCGAAGTCCAGCTTGGGCGGCAGCTTGTAGGCCCCGTGGGCGGTGCCCACGGCGATGGCCAGGGCGTCCACCTGGGTCCTGGCCGCGAAGTCCGCCGCCTGGCGGGGATCCGTGTAGTACCGGGCAGGGTCGTCGCTGCCGGCGGCGTCCCCCACATGGCCCAGCTCCGCCTCCACCGTGGCGCCGAAGGCGTGGGCGATCCGGGTCATCTCCGCCACCTTCCGCACGTTCTCCTCATAGCCCTCGGTGGAGCAGTCGTACATGATGGAGGTGAAGCCCAGCTTTAAAGCCTCCATGCACTTTTCGAAGGTCAGGCCGTGATCATAGTGGACCACTACCGGTACACTGGCCCGCCGGGCCATGGGCAGCAGCACGTCCGCCACGTTTTCAAGGGGCGACGAGGGCAGCAGCACCTCCGCCGTCCCCACGATCACCGGCGCCCGCAGCTTCTCCGCCGCGCCGATGACGCCCCGGGCCATCTCCGTATCCAGGGCGTTGAACAGCCCCACCGCGTACCCGCCGGAGCGGGCCTGGAGCAGCACATCATTCAAATGGACCAGCATCCCATGTTCCTCCTCAAATTCCTTGTTGTGTCCAGCCGGCGGCGATCTTCTCCCGCAGCCAGGGCAGGGTGTGCAGGCCGCTGATGGCGTCATAGGCCTCCACGCAGCAGGCCCCCTGGGCGGCGGCCAGGGCCGCGCACTCCTCCGGGCCGCAGCCCTCCAGCGCGGCGGCCAGGAAGGCGGCGATGCAGGTGTCCCCGGCGCCGGTGGCGGAGAGGACCCGCTCCAGCCGGAAGCTGGGCTGGAACCCCGCTTTGTCCGCCCACCGCTCCGCCTCCAGAGGCACCCGGGAGCTCACCCGAGCCAAACGGGCGCCGCTGCTGGTACACCAGCACAGCCCCGGGGCGCCGCACTTGAGCAGCACCGCTCCGGCCCCCAGCTCCAGACAGCGCCGGGCCAGAGGCATGGCCTCTGTCTCCGGGTCGATGACGTCGGTGAGGCTGCCGCCTCCGCTGCGGCGGCACCAGGCCTCCCACAGGGGGCGGTCCAGCATATAGGCCAGCTCCTCCACGCTGGGGACAAAGAAGTCCACCTCCGGCAGTACCCGCTCCAGCACCCGCCGCCAGTCGGTGCGGCCGGCCTCGGTGGTGGGGTCCACCGCCGCCAGGTCCAGCGAGGTGGCGCAGCCCGCCGCCCGGGCCCGGCGGAAGAGCTCCGCCAGCCGCTCCCCGTCCCGGCGGTACATCTCCGGCATCAGGGGCGGATAGCCGAAGTGGAGCAGCGACGCCTCCGCCAGGGCCTCATCGGGGATCTCCGCCCCGGTGAAGGTGGCGTTGGCCCCGGGGTGGTGGAGAAAGATTCGGTCCACGCCGGGAGGCGATAGGACGATGGAGTAGGAGGTGGTGCCCTCCCCGTCCACGATCAGGTCCCCGCTGGCGCCGTGACAGTCCAGGATCTCCCGGACCATGCCGCCGAAGGCGTCGGCGCCCACCTTGCCCATGAGCCGCACATCGACCCCCAGGGCCTTCAGCCCCAGGCCCGTGTTGGCCACGCTGCCGCCGGTGTGGACGTCCGCCGGCCCCATCTGGACCAGCCGCCCCGGGACCAGCAGCTCCCGCAGTTCCCCGCCGTTTTTGGGAAACACCGGCGTCACATCCAGACAGATGTGGCCGGCGGCGATCACCTTGGGTGTCATCTCTCCGCCTCCTTCTTGTGCCTGTCCGCCTCTCCGGCCGGGCCGGGGAGGCGGACAGTGTGTTTGTTTCTTACTGGTCGATGCCCATGAGGAGCTTCATGGTGTACATCTCCAGGGCCTCCAGGTCCCGGTTCTCCACGCACTTGTCCCGGAAGGCATAGTCGAACCGCTCCGCCTTGGCCTCCAGGGCCTTGAAGATGGCCAGGCTGTTTTCCAGGTGCTTATAGCAGTCGGCGTCGGTGGTGGTGCGCATGGCCTTCACGTCCAGGCCCACATACTCCCCGTGGGAGCCGTAGCCGTTTTCCAGCAGCACCCGCACCTGGTTGAAGGCCTGGCGCAGGTTCTCCACGCCGAAGGTCTTGTCCTGGTCGTACTTGATGCCGTTCTGGTCATTGAGGTGAACGGTGAAGAGCTTGTTGAAGGCCATGGCAAAGCCGATCTCGTGGGCTGGGTCCAGGCCAGCCAGGATGGCGTGGGCGCTCTCCAGGTTGCCGCCCACGCGGGCCGGGTCGATGGTGGCGGCGGAGACGGCCATCACATGGCCCATGGTGCCGCAGATGGAGCGGTCGATGGGCTCGTTGGGCTTGGGCTCGATGCACACCCGGATGGTCTTGTCATACTCCAGCATCCGGTTGATGGCCTCCACCAGCTGATGGGTGGCCCACACGGGGCTCTTGCTCTCGGCGCACAGGGTGCCCTCCCGGGCCAGCCACAGCACGATCAGGTCGCAGCCCAGCTCCCGGGCGATGTCGATGGAGCGGAAGGAGCGCCACAGGGCGAACTCCCGGTCCTCCTTCCGGCTGGACATGAAGCCGCCGTCGATGGTGTGGGGGTCCATCCACAGCCGGGGCGCCACGAACTCAGCCTTCAGGCCGTACTTGTCCAGCAGGCCCTTCACCCGCCGGGCCTCGGCCTTGATCTCCTCTTCGGTGAGGTCGTTGATGTTGGGCACGGCGTCGTCATCATGGAACTGCACGGCGTCAAAGCCGATCTCGGCAAAGCGCTTGAACTTCTCCTCCAGGCTGATCTCGGAGCGGGTGGCAGGACCATAGGAGTCGGCACCGGCATGGACATTCCAGGGACCTACGGAAAACTTGAACTTAGACATGAGCTTACCTCCTGTTGGGCGAAAGTGTGGATGGGACCGGGCGGGGCCAGCGCCCCTTTTCCTCCTCAGTATACCTCCTCCCGGGCGCCGGGCGCATGGACACTTTCGCCGTCTCCAGGCGATAAGTTTGACATTTGATCAAAATTTCCGCTCTCCCTTGCCCCGGCCGCCCCAGGCGCGCTATAATGGAGAAAAGGCCATTTTCCCCGCTAATACCGGGAAATCCGGCGAAAGAAAAGCGGGTCAGCCCCGGGAGAGGAGCAAGGCAGCATGGGAGACGAATTTGAAGTGGTCCAGCATCCCCAATGCTCCCACATGAATCTCTTCGTGGTGACGGTGGCCTACCGCACGCCCCACCTGCACCGGGATTTTGAGCTCAACTATGTGCTCAGCGGCAGCGTGGTCCTCTCCACGCCCCAGGGCTCCCACACCGCGGGGCCCGGGGAGCTGTTCCTGCTCAATCCCAACCAGCTCCACGAACTGCGCACCGGCGGCCGGGAGGCCACCATCCTGTGTCTTCAGGTGGCTCCCGCCTTCTTCCGGCAGGCAGTGCCCGCTTTGGGGGAATTCTGCTTTGACCAGGTCTTTCCCCTGCGATACATGAGCGGCCAGGCCCGCCTGGAGACCCTGGAGCTGCTGGCGGACCTGGCACTGCACTATCTGGAGGAGGGACCCTGTCACGCTCTGCGGTGCCAGGGGAAGCTGAGCTTGCTGTTTGCCGCACTGCTGGAGGCGGTGCCCCACCGGCCGGTGTCCGGGGAGGAAGCTCTGACGCTGGGCAAACGGGCAGAGCGGATCACCCGGCTGCTGGACTATGTGGACGCCAACTACATGCACAAGGTGACTCTCTCCGGCTTTGCCGCCCGGGAGGGGCTGTCTCTGAGCTATCTCTCCCGCTTTGTCCGGGACAATCTGCACCAGACCTTTCAGAACTACGTGGCCACGCTGCGGTTCCACCAGGCCTGCCGCCTGCTGCTGACCAGCGGCAAACGGATCATCGACATCTGCTATGAGTCGGGCTTTTCCGATCCCCGGTATCTCAACCGCCTCTT
>CALXDZ010000099.1 GCA_944387205.1 uncultured Oscillospiraceae bacterium | reverse complement strand
TTCAAAGAGGTCAACAAGTACCAGCATAAACGCGCACTCGCTTTAACTGCCAGAAAACTGGTTCGGTTGGTCTTTCGGCTGCTGAAAGACAACCGCCTGTATATCCCATCGGAGGGCTAAGCGTACCGCTTGCCACTCTGATGTCCAAGCCCTGTTTCAAATTTTCTTAGGGGCAGGGCTTTGGTTGGTGTTGCCTTTTAGCTGCTCACATAGCTCTCCTATGGCGTTTTCTTCTGTTGTTTCCGTGAATCACCCTCTTGACTTAATACCATTGGACTTATCAGGCGTTCTGCTTGGTCAGGATGACCAGCTCAGCAATTCCGTTGGCGTCGGCGGGTCCACCCCACTGGCAGTTGGTCAGGGCCACGGTGGAGCCGCTCTCATTGGTTGCGGAGAAACCGCCTACCACGCCGGTGGTATAGGTAGAGCTGGTCTTGGTGCGGATGTACACAGTTCCGCCCAGGGCGGGGGTGCCGTCGTAGCATTTGACATTGATGGAGCCGCGCTGGAACACACTCACCGGCTCACCGGGGGCGTACTGGCCCGCCTGCTGGTCCAGATAGGTCAGAGCGCTCTTGATCTCGCAACCGGCCACTCCCACAAAAGTAGTGGCGGTAAAGCTGGCACCGGCCTGGACTACAGCGCCGTCATCATAGACAAGGGGCGCGCCGAAGGGGATTGCGGCCTCTCCACCGGCGGGTCTGGTTTCGACGATCATATCGGGCTGTCTGGCATAACATCCTGCAAACCCATGGGGCATTTCCTTGCCGATTACCTGGGGATTCAGTCCCATAGAAAAATCACTCCTTTACGAATTTGCCAACATCCCCGCTGTGCGGAGTGCGGCCAGAAGATTGTTGAAATCCTGTTGTGTGGGGGCGGCGGACAAATCCGCAATGGCGGCCATCTGAAGGACTCCGCCTCTCACCGCTGTAGTGGCGTCCGGGAGGGTATAGCTGGGGCCTGCTGGGCCTTGGGGGCCTTCCGGTCCCTGCGCTCCATCCTGACCGGCTGGGCCTTGTGCGCCGTCTTGTCCTGCGGGTCCCTGTGGCCCCTGTTCACCTTGTGGTCCTCTGATATTTGCTCCTGTGACTGCTGGCATGCCCTCTTTGCTTGCTGCCCAGCTTAGGTTGCCGGAAGTGTCTACAGTGGGGGTATAGTAGCCGCCGTTTTCGCCAGCAGGACCTTGAGCGCCGGGAGCGCCGTCAGAACCAGCGGGACCTTGCGGGCCAGTTTCCCCGGTATCGCCTTTTGGCCCCTGCGGGCCCATGATGTTGGCACTCGCCACAGCTGGCATGCCTTCTTTGCTGGCTGCCCAGGTCAGTTCCCCGGCCTCACTGACGGAAGGCTGGTAATAACCGCCGTCCTCTCCGGCGGAGCCGGATACAGCAGGGGCGGGGCCAACATAGGCAATGCGCAGTTCCGCCACACCGTGGTTGTCTGCCGGTCCGTTCCATTGGGCGTTGGAGAGGGCAACTGTGTTAGCCCCGTCTGCCTCGGCCTCAAACCCGCCGGGTTGGTAGTTCCCACTGGCCGTTACGCGTACATATACCGTTCCGTCAATGGCCGGAGACCCCTTCTGGCACTTGACGTTGATGCACCCCCGCTGAAACACGGAAACCGGCTCCTCCGGGGAATATTGGCCTACATTCTGATTGAAAAACTCCGCCGGACTCTTGACTTCACGGCCTGCTACGCCGATAAACTGATTCCCGGTATTCCCGGTACCCATGGGGAGCACCGCGCCATTCTCCCCCCTGACCAGAGGGGTGCCAAAAGGGATAATCTCCGTCCCGCCCAGCGGGGCGGTGTTGACGATCATATCCGGCTGTCTGGCGTAGCTCCCGGAAAATCCATGGGACATATTCAGTCCGATGGTCTGAGGGGTAAGGGCCATGTTCAGCCCTCCTTCTTCGTGTGAGGATTGCGCTCCGCGTAAGCGGCGGAGGAATCGGCGCAGATCTTTTCGTAGCTGGTCTTCTTGGTCTGCTCCGCATTTGCTCTTGCGCTGTCCAGAGCGGCCTTTGCAATATCCTGCATCACGTCCTTGCCCTGGATGGCGGACAGCAGGGCGTCGGTGACCTTCGCCCGGGTCTGCTTATCCTCGATGGCGGCCACGGCGGGGCGCACCTTGCGCAGCAGCTCCACAGCGGCGTCCCGGGCGGGGCCCTCCATGCAGGCGTCGTTCTCCTCCACGGGGATGGTGATGGACTTCCCCTCCCCCTCCCCGCCGGAGAGCTTCTCGATCATCTCGTCCAGGTCAGTCTCGTCATGGAGGGGGTGCTCACCCCGGCCTCCCCGGCTCTTGGCCTCCAGCATCTCCAGAATGCGGTCCAGCTTGGAGCCAATGTCGTCGCCCTTGGGGATGCCCTCGTCTGTCGCCTCGGGGGCGGCGGGGGGAGCCTCGTCCTTCGCGGGTTCCGCCTCCTGCGCCTCTTTGGCGGGTACAGCGTCCAGCGCGGTGGCCGTGGTCTCGATCAGACCGTCCAGCTCCTCGGGCTTGGCGTCCTTTGCCGCCATTCCAAAGGCGGTCAGGATGCCGTGTACCAGTTTGTTCATGCAATTCCTGCCTTTCTCCGCCTCTTGGGCGGCGTCTTTTATTGCAACCGCGGCGCCCGCCCTGCCCTTGGGCACAACCGCCACGTGATTGCCTCGGATCTTCCTCTGTCGGTATCCCGTCCCGCTGGGCTCGTAGCTGCACAGATACCCACAGGACACCTCCCGCTTCACGCCATTCTGGATTTCGCTGGCCAGGTTGGCGTCGTTGATGTACAGATCGGCCACGATGTAATCCCCATCCCGCCGCACGTTCTGGACGTGGCCTTTGGTGTATGCGGCGTAGTTCTCCGGCCCTACGTTCTCGGGCGGGTGGCCGTCCGTCACAGGCTTTCCCTCAAAACTCGCCAGGGTCGCGTCCTCAAACACGTCCTCGGGATAGCGGTCAACGGTGACAATCCGCTCCGGGTCCCCGTCCAGCATCAGCTCCCGGGCCAGGTACTGCTGCGCCCCAGTCCTCGCAATGGGCACGTTGCGGCAGATCAGATAGCCCTCCACCGTCTCCGTCTTGTTGGGGGAGATGTCGGTGCCGTAGTATGCAATGGGCATCACTCCACCCCCGGGACCAGCTGCTCCTGGTCGGCGCTCTCACCGGCCACCGCCTCCAGGAGCAGGTCGGCGATAATCGCCTGGTGGTCCGTCTCGTCGGTGTTGACCTCCAGCAGCCGCTTGAGCGCGCTGTTCGGCGCGATTGCCATAATGGCCAGGTACAGTCGCACGGTCTCTGTCTCGGCGGCCAAAGCTTTTTTCAGCAGTTCGATGTATTCCGCGTTGTAGTCCATCAAATCACCTCTTTCGGGCAAATAAAAAGGAGCCAACCACCGAGAAAATCTCGGTAGCTGACCCCAACGGTCCTTCTCCGGCCCCTATCGGTCGGAGGAGCGGTATATAATTTTCTTCGAGACCTCCAGGATGATGTAGCCTCCACCCTTCTTGCGGATCTCCACATCATTTCCACGGTCGGCGGCCTTTTCTATGGCCTTCTGTGCGTCAGGCGGCAGATTCACACCCCCGCCCTCCGCTCTAACCAGTCCAGTTTCCGGAAGATTAGACCCGCAAGAAAATATCGGATTCTCCCGCTGGTTGTGTGGGAATACAGCCATGCAAGTGTCGGAGAAATATCATGGAATACAGGTTCCCAAAATGGATTTTCATACTTCATCTTTGTTCGCCTCCCTGTACAGTCTCTGCCAGTTTTTGTACTTCTCGTCGTCGGCTTTTTTGTGCTTCTCGAAGGTCTGGTAGGTCTTGGGCACCTTGTCGCCCAGGGTCATGCGGTAGTCTTCCCACTGGCGGTAATTTTGGAGCCAGCGCCGCCGGGCGGCCTCCTTCTTCCGGTAGGCGTTGATCTGCTTCTCCGTCCGTGGGTCTCTGGTGAAGGGGTTCTTCTTTGGATTGGAGAAGTCCTTGATTTTTTGAATTTCCTCCTCAGAACGGCCCACTTCTGAATAACTATACAGGCTATGCAAGCAATTTGGATGCAGATTCAGCCAGGTATTGGCCAGCGTATCCGGCCCCGCCGGGTCCTGCTTCCCAAACGCCGCCGCTAGGGGAGGGTAATCTGGGTTTGTTCCGCTCTTGGAGTAAACCCGGCCCTCAAATGGGGCACAGATGGCGCAGGTGGTTCCATGGGAGGAAATGCGGTAGAGGTCCTGCTCCGGGTCAGCGGTCAGCACTGCCAGCACTTCCGCCTGCCGGCTGGCGGTGCGGGAGACCATGGAGCAATAGGTGTGCAGGGACCAGTTCCGCCCGGCCTTGTCCACAAACGCCGTGACTCCTTCCCGGCGGAGCTGCTCCACAAACCCCGGCAGCATCTTGTATGTACCGCGCCCCGTGGCTTGCTGCAAGGCCACCTGCTCCAGGCCGATCCGCCGGTATGCGTCCGGCTCAACCCGGCCAATCAGGGCGCTCTGAACGGTGGCATAGGCGGTAATCGTGGCGTCGGTGATCTCGCCCATGAGGGAGGAGACGAGCTGGTCAATAACAGCGTGCTGCTCTCCGGTGAGGGCTGCGGCGTTGCGGTAGGCCATCAGGTTCTGCGCCGCGGTCATGCCCTCCATGCGCCGCGCCTCGGGAACGCGGACATAAAACATTTTCTCGATCATCAATGGGACGTATTCCCAGGAATCGCTCTCCATCTTCCGCAGGATTGCCTGGACCCGCTCCAGAGCCGCCACAGCATGATAATCGGCAAGCCCCTGGCTGCGCAGTCGGCCGATCTCGTTGATGATGGCAGTTTCGGCTTTCAGAAAGATCGAGATGAGCTTTTCCAGCTCTCGCTCATTGGGGGCCCGGTTCAGGGTGGGCATAGATCAGCCCCCTCAACAACCACCCAATCATCTGCCAGCATATCTGCCTGAGAGGCGAGCCAGCCAAGCTGAACACCGGATGTCCCGACAAACGCAAGCGCCTTGTTACCGATGTTTTTGTGTTGGACGTTTACAGTCTTGCCCCTCGGTCCTTTATAACTGATGTTGGTAGCCAGCTCGACATACTGGTTTTTTCCGTTCCACCCAGTTCTGGCAATCCTTTTCCCGTTTTTCGCCGCTTCAATAGCCTGCCCAAATGTCAATCCGATTTCACGGACCACCATGTTCTCATTCATTTCCCAATTCCTCCTCACCCGGTTCCATGTTGGCATTAAGTTCTTCCCTATATCCCAGCCCCATCAAGGGATCTCGCAAAGCTGTCAAATCCTGGTACGACTTCCCGGCGTTGGCGGCGATCTCCTCGTCGGAGATGGATCCGAACATCCCAGTCTCCTCCTCTAGCTTCTTCAGCTCCTTCATGGCGGTGTCCGCCTGGAAGAGTCCGGCCTGGAAGGTGTCCCGGATGGCCTGTGCCTTTTTCAGCGCGATCTCTGCCGTCTCCGTGGCCGTCGGCGTCCATAGCGGCGGGAAGGTAAAATCCAAATCGTCCGGCACAAATCCCCAGGCGCTCATCGCCAGAACGGGCAGGAGCTTTTGCAGTACCGGCCTCACCTTCGCCTCCCGCTGGCCGTCCACATAGTCATAGTAGTTTTTCAGGTCGCTTTCCCCTGTGGCATTCAGGCCGGCTGGGGAGCGGCCGAACAGCTTCGTCATGGGGTAGTGACTGGCGCCGCACAGGTTCAGGCACATGGACTCGTAGACTTCCTGCAGGCCGTTGAAGTGGTACTGGGTATTGGTCAGCTTTGTGCCCTCCTCCACCAGCTGCGTCCCGAAGTTGGATCGAAGCACGGACTGGGCCTGCATCACATTCCAGAAGCGCCGCTGGGCCTGGCTGGATCCGATGGAGAAAAGCTGTTCCAGCCCCTTGACCTCCATGGTGTTGATGTTGGCCTGGAAGGTCAGGGCGGCCATGTTGGCACTCACATTGTCGTGGGCCACCACTTCTTTATACAAGGCCTCCACCTCGGACTCGCCCCAGTACATCTCGGCCATGCGCTCAATCTCTGGCAACTCTCGGCCCGTGAAACGAATCACATGGGAGTGGTGGACTCTTGCCACCGTGTGCCCCCGTGCGTCCGTGATGGAGTAATACTCAGGCACCGGCTCCCCGGCCTCCATGACCAGGCCGTTGGTGGTGGTAATGCCCATCCAGCGGTCCAGGATGTATAACCCTTGGAAGGATCCAGGGAAAACCATGCCAAGGTCCAGAGGCTTGGAAAGATCCTCCTGTCCACGAACCATAATAAGGCCCGCCGCGCCGCCGTACAGCCTCCCCCAGCGCATCCCCTCGTTGATCCTTGCCCGTGTCCTGGTCTGTCTCTCAACCCGGTCCAGCGCATCCTGCATCTCCGGCGTGACATTGCCCTTGAGCTTGTACCACTCCCGGAGCATGTCGTCCACCATCAGGCCGACCACGTTCTGCACCACCCAGTTGTCCCGGTACAGGGAATTGAGCAATGCGTAGTTGTCGGTCATGCGGGTTAGCGGGTACTCCGTGGCCTCCAAGGGGGACTGGGAGCCGTAGCCCAGGCGGAACAGAGGGTTGGAGAACGCGTCGTTGACCGCCACCGCCTCGGTATTCGGTTGTGCGTTTGTCGGACGGTTTTTATTGCGTCTGGACACCTTCAAACCTCCAATCCGGGAGAGAATTACAGAAATAGCGCAGGCTGTCGCATCCGTGGTCTCGCTCTTTTACTGGCTTTTCTTCCCCGCGTGCCGCTGCCTTATCGTCCCAGGAGTACACGCCCAGTTCGTCTATCAGGCTTAAGCACTGCTTGTTGATCATTAGCTTTCGCATATGGAACATCTGAGAGACCCGGCGAATTCCATTCAGAACATCGTTGTCGGCATCCCGGACATATATGCCCCGGCTCCGTAACTCCGCAATGAAGGAAGCGGCAGAGGGGTCCACCAGTACGGTGCATTCCGGTTCCCCCATAAACTCGATCAGGTCATCGGCGTACTCCTTGTCCGTCTTCTGCCGGTGCTCCTGGCGGCTGGCCCATCTATATTCCCGGTCCACCCGGACCGTCTCCCCGTTGTCGTACACATCCAAGAAAACACAGTCGTTTGCAGTCCCGTAGTCACAGGCAATGGTCCGCTGTGCTCCGTATCGCAGGCCTGGAGGCGATTCCGTATAGGTGTTCTCATCCAGGCTGAACATATCATAAACAAGTCCATCCGCTGACCGCCTCAGTCCAAGAATGTCCCGCGCGTACCACAAGGATTTTTTATCGTAGGTGGACAGCACGGCCTTCAGCTGGTCCCCTGACAGGCTTAGATTGTCCGCAATGGTGAAATGGCCGTAGTTGTACCCATAATTTGGGTCTTGTTTCTGGCGCATCTCATGGAAGTTCAGGATGTCCTTGTAGTACCAGTGCCCCTCCGCCTTGGGGTTCAGGTCGTGGAACACCTTCCGGTCCGGGCTGGAAATAGTCCGGTCAAAAACTTCCTGAATGAACGCCTCGCTACATTCGTTGGCCTCTGTGATATAGGCAGTTCCATAGGTATTGCCCTTAATAAGCTTTTCGTCTCCTGCCTTTCCCCCGCCGGAGATCAGCACGACCTTTTCTCCAGTTGGCGTGTCAATATATAGGCAGTCCCGGTTCTGATACTGCCCGGTCCTGCAATGCCCTTCAAAGAAGTTGAGGAGCCCGAACCCGTCGCAGTCCAGAATGTTCAGCCGTGCCGTCGCTGTAGATACCCCGGCGATCAAATGGATGCGGCTGGGGTGTTTCTCCAGAATGGTGCAATAGGCCATCGTGATCAGGACGTTTTTTCCGCCGCGCTTACCTCCTTCGGCCACATTGAGCCAGCAATCAAAGCACCGGCGGAAGAAAGCGTTTTGATTTTTCGTAAATGGTGCGGGAAGGTTCATTCCTCAAAATCCTTTATGTCTCTGTCCTCCGCTGGATGGAGCAGAAGGTCCGCCAATGCCTGCCGGTCGTTCTTGGGTTCTTCCTTTGGCTGTTCTCCGAGCAAATCAAACAGCACCTTAGCCGCCTTGGCGTCTCCTTTTGCGGCTTTGATAGACAGCCCGGCGATAATCGCCATTTGATTGTCCACGTCCTCCGGGGCAACACCGTCACGGGCCAGTTTGTTCCATGCTCTCTTGTCTGATACGGGCAGAGAGAGGTACAATTCAGCCGCCTCTCTCAGACTTTTCTTCCTTCGGCGCGACACGCCGGACGCGCGGCCGCCAGCCGCCGCAATCTCCCGGCGCTCTTCCGGAGTTCGTTCGGAGTTTGGGATAATGTTCTTTTCATTCGGCATATCACCACCTGCTGTTCATAGATTTCTGGTGCCGCCCCGCCCTCATGCAGACGGAGGCGGCATATACCCGGTCTTCCCGGGTATCTCGTGGGATTTCGGCTTTTCCCACAGGCCGGGCCACGCTGTCCTCATGCGGGCAGGAGTGGCATGCCATTGCCCCGTTACTATAGCCGCCACGGGGCCAGGGCGACAGGAGGAAGGGAGGGGAAAGCTATGGGAGCGCAGAGGATGCACGCCCCCACGCTCCCATTTTAAGCCATACCGAAAGAAAAATTGTCGTTAAAACAACAATTATCGAAAATTTGTCCTGCCAGTCAGATAGTCTAACGATACCTCGAAGTAGTCCGCCAAGGCAATCAGCGCTTCCATGCTTGGAATCCGCTCACCCCGCTCGTAACACCTGACGGCACCACGGTCTAGCCCGCACAGTTCAGATACCACCACCCGGCTTTGCCGCTTTTCTTCACGCAGCCGTCTTAGGCGCTCAGAAAACTTACTCACTGATACCTCCCGCACGGCTCCATCTCATGGCACACGCCACCGCAGTATTCGCAGAGAGGGACCAGCAGGCCGTGTAGTTCCGGTGTGGCATCCTCCGCCAGCTTGCACATGGCTTGGACGATCTGCCGGGTCTCCTGGCTGGCCTTGAGGCAAAGGCGCTTGTTGGATATCACCATCAGTTCTTCGGCATTCACATCGTAGATCATGCTCACCGGCGCGCTCTGCGGGGCATCGTTTCGGTCATAGGCATCCTGGCGGTCATTGCGCTGGCTCTTGACGTATGGTTGAGCGTGGACATGGCGGCAGAGGTGGACGGAGACCCAGTAAGGGCACTCGATAAAGAACGAGTACCGTAGATACCGAATTGGGCTGTGCCGCGCCTCCAGGATGGAGTGCTTCCACTCGCTGGATGGCGGATTGATTGCTTTCCTGCCAATAGTGACTAAAGCCCTAGCCTTAACGGATAACCAGTCAGCGTCGGTGGGAGCAGAGAGGAGCGATACATGGTAATTCATTTCAGCATCTCCTCCATCTCCAAAAACTTCTTGCACATCGCCGCCACTTGGATGGCCTCGCAGGCGGCGTTGATGGCATCTTCTGAAATCATTTGCAACAGTCTTTCAGGGTCATTCCCATATTTGACCCTTGCCCACAAGGAAACCATTCTTCCGATGACTTTATCTGTGGCTTCTTTCAGCTCATCAACTTCCTCTTGAATCACAGCATACCCCTCATGCGCTGAATGAAACTGCGGGAACCTCTCATTGGCGGCGGCAAGCTCCTTGCCTACCAGAATGCGGACATCATTCTCAACAACGTTCATTCTGTACCTCCGATGATCTCGTCAATAGTAATGGTTTCTCCGGGGCGGAGAGAGGGGAACATCCCTTCCTCCATGCCAATAGCGCACCACCCCACATTGGGATCGTCCCCCGGCCCATCCATCATTTCGCAAAGTCCAAACTGGTCTTTTCGGATGTGGGTAAAGTTATCTGCTCCAAACATCCGCTTTATGGTCTTTGCGTCCTCCACCTCCTGCTCGGTGAAGCGGGGCTTGCGGATGATGCGGTCGGGGTGGTTGATGGCGGCGCACAGAACTCCACCGCATGCCAGTTTCCCTTCCGCCCCCGCCGCACACCACATATCTCCGTTCTGGTCAACCCAATATTCGTATTGGCCAATAGAAAACCTTTCCTCTGGTTCAACCACAAGCACCTCACAAATTCTCGGCTTGTCCATGTTGGCCTCCTCCAAATGCACGCGTGCGTTTTCGATTGCATCAGCGTGCGTTTTTTGCGCGTTTCCGTGCGTTTCCTCCACCACCTCGTACCCCATCAGGCGGGCGGCTTCATGGGGGTGCTCGTTCACCCATTTTTCAGTACATTTTTTTCCGTCGAATTTGCAATTTTCGCAGGACACTCTTTGCGGACACGGGAATGAATCCAGTGCGGCTCTGGCATTTTGATACACTTTCCCCGTCTTCGGGTCACGAAACTTCATGGTCGGCCTCCAAACTTTCATCTTTTTCGTCACTTTTTGGAAGTACAGTTTCAATCTTTCTCCTGCCGTAAGCACAGTAAAAATCTGGATCAGGGCAAAAATCATAGTTAATAGTGTCAGAATGGATGCCAATCCGTAAATCTAAAGAAATGCAATCTCCATTCTCGTCATAGTATTCGCACTCTCGGCACCTGACCACAGGCACCACATCAGGCCCCAGATCAATGTCAATCGGCCCGTGGTTCATGTATTCGTTGCATTTAGCCATCGCCTGAAATGCTGGAATATGTATTTTCATTGCTCGTCCTCCTTTCCCATTCGAGCGCCGCAAGCAGGACAGTAGGCCCATTTTCTTTCTGGTGCCAGCCCTTCCTTCCATGCTCCCGCGATCTCGCCGCATACACTGCACAGATTGTTTGCCAATCCAGGGCCTGGATACGTACGCTCATCTTCAATCCATCTCCCGTGCCGTACTGGTGCAACATCGGCGGCGGTGAATGAAGCTATATAATCCCTGGTCGCTTCTACTAACTTAATAGCCGACTCATGAATGGGTTCCCCTTTTGCTTGTGCGTGCAATGAGGAAATACACCCATCGACACCAATCAATAGCAATTCCCGCTCTATGTACTCTTTCATTTCTGCCCCCTCCGCTTCAATTCATCGGCAATCCGTTCTAATTCTTTATGGATTCTCCGAAGTTCGTCTTTCCCGCTCATGTCTTTGAAGAGCAAAAGGCACAAGAGGAGAAAGATAATCATTTGCAAAGCCTCATTCAGTGTTTCCATCCTGCTCCCTCCGTAGTGCGTCCTCTGCCTCTTCGCGGGTGAGAAATAATAGCTTGCCAAAATTCCAACCGCCCATTACTCTATCTCCGATTAAGTGCACCCATATATCTCTATTTTCATACTTGATATCAGTGCATCTGTCTTTTGTGATGTGCGGTGCTGCATCATGCACGATACGCCACACAGTATCACCCTTCTTGCACGGCAGCACTATGCACCGCCCCTTCCGCTTGGCCTGAACAAGTTCCATCAGTTTGCCCAGGCCGTACTCGTCGCCCAGGATGTCCTCGATGGCGGCGAGGCGGTGTACGATGTCAAATTCCATGTAATTCGGCCAATCTTTTATAATCGGCTTTCCATGTTTATTCTTCGCAGTCAACCGTTCCATGTCAGTCCTCCTTCTCGCCGCGCCATTCAAATTTGCTGTACGGCATCATGCACACACCAACATCAAGTTCACATTCAGCAATTCCACCGGTCGTGTCCTTTGCATGGACGCAATACGGGCACATCCACACTCTACCGCTCTTTGCGATTCCTCTAATACATTTCTTTGCGATTCCTCTAATACATTGCACCGCCTCATCGTGCTCCTGCTTCACCTGTTCCAGCTCGCCCCGTAGTTTCTCGTTTTCGGCCTGGAGCGTGGAGAGGGCGGTGGCGGCCTCTCGCAAGTACTTTTTTTCGATGATTGCCGCAAAACTGGCCACAACGGGATAATCTTCAAAATCTGCGGACTTTTTCAGCTGCTCAATCAGCTTGTCGTAGTCCATCAGGTGTCCTCCTCTCCCTCCGGCGGGCGGCGGTAGTAATCACTCACATGAGATCTTCTTACACAATAGTCGCAGTATTCGCTTCTGTTGTGATTATAAATGCACCCCTTACAGGTCAACGGCTCGTTCGGCGGGGTGAGGGTGGGCTGAAGTGCCTTTCTAGCCCAGAAGTACGCCTTGGCCTGCTCCTCGTTTTCAGGTACAGCAATCACAAAATACTGATACGCTTTTTCTGCCTCAGTCATCTTTCAGCACCTCCAATCTCTCCATCACCATGTCTACAGCCTCGTCCGTCTGGGCGGCTCCACAGGCAGGGCAAAAATTTCCATCTTTCACATAAAGGGCCATCGCAAACGCTTTGTGCCCGCACTTTGAGCATTTAACAACAGCAAAGTGGTCTGTTTCGGTTGTATGGCTATAATTCCACTCACCCCTCCACACCTTCTCCACCTGCTCCCGGCTGACGGGGCGGAGGGCGGTGAGGGCAATGCCAAGAGCCTCCATAAATTGCGGTACATTTGGATAGCTCTTTCTCTGGTCGGCACTGCAATCATAGATACGTTTGCAAGTTTCATACTGCTCGTTCAGCAGCGCAATCGCTTCTTCTCGCGTCATCATGGCTGTGCCTCCTCTATGATTTTATTGATTTCTGGCCATAGTTTATCTCGTAATTTTACCCAGATTTCTTTCTCTGAAAGCTCATGGGTTAGAACCGGGCGGCCAAGCGTTTCTTCAATAAACTTGTGAAGTTCATCCGCCTCGCAAAACAAATAACTTGTATAGGCCGACATTACTAAAAGTTCGTGCTTTGTCATTCCATCCCCTCCATCTCATAATTTGTTGATGCTTGTTACGTTAGCTTTCGCGTTGCTACGGGTATACTCATGGCGCATTAGACTGCTGGCCTTGTATGCCTTGAGTTCCTCCTGTACCATTGCAAGTATCTTTTTGTATTCCGCATCTCCGTACCGATCTTTCACAATGTCCTTGAATGTTTGATACTCAAAAGCTTTAATCTGCTGGTCAGCCGCCTTTCGTACTGCCTTGAGCCCTGACAACCTCTCCCTCAATCCCGTGACTTCCAGTGTAAGCACTTTCCTTCTGCCTTCTGCTGCTCTCCTGGCGCTGGGGGATGAGGCTTTAATCGTTGCAAGCTCCCTGTCGATGGCATTTATTCGCTGCCCTATATCGGAGATTTCGCGGTCAAGTTTCCCGTTGTCATAGGGGAACTCCCGTTTACAGTATGGGCATGTCATTTGCAGGCTCATTCCATCCCCTCCACCTCCACCGCCGCCCGGGTGTTCCTCGGCACAAAGCAGGAGAGTGTCTTAACGTCATACAGGGCGGCATGACACATCCACGCATAGCCGCCCTCAATATCCGGCGTCTTTTCAGCGAAAGAGCATTTAGTGCAATCTGCCTCCTCGTTCCTTCTCAACTTCCGAAGGTTCTTCTTCTCATAACTATGGATAACTTTCATTTCTGTTCCTTTCTTCCGGCCCTCTGCCGGACGCAATCCACAGCTATCAACGGTGCTGGTACCACCTCCAGCTATGGATTGTTCCGACCCGTAACAACCAACGGCAGAAAGGTGCGGGTGGGAAGATCAAACCCCGCCCGGCAGAAGGCCGGATATGTTTATTTTAGTGAATCGCTTCTTCTCGCGTCATCATGGCTGGGCCTCCATTTCTTTTCTCAGGCTGTCTTTAATGTAATAGTCCAGTCCCAACTTTTTGCAAAGCGCCTCGGCCTTTCTTCCAAACTCCGCCCAGTTTATGGTGGACGGGTAGTAGTTCAGTTTCCCGATTTTTACCTTGTCCAGAATATCGGCGCAGTTCTCGATAGCCTCCAGCACCCGGTCAGCGTCAATAACCGGCTCGAAAGAGCACCAGGTCTTAATGCCGTGCCCATGTGCCTTATAGATGTCTGCCCATCTGTCGCTTGGCATATACACCCCGCCACA
>CALXDZ010000098.1 GCA_944387205.1 uncultured Oscillospiraceae bacterium | reverse complement strand
TGGCCAACAGCGGGATCGACCTCAAGAGCCTGCAGTACCTCATGGGGCACTCCGACGCGGGCGTGACCCTCAACGTCTACACCCACGCCAGCTATGAGGCGGCGGAAAACGCCATGCGGAAGGCGGTTGGGAGCGGCTGAGCCGTACACCAGATTTACACCAAATTTGTGAACAGTGGTGTAGATTCTTGTAGAGTTATGGAGAGGGCAAAAGCAGAAGCTTCTTAAAAAGTTCTGAAAATGCGGAAATATTGAAAATTAGGCTCATATTTCCGAGAAATAGAGAGGGAAAGAAATGGTAAAAATCCTGTTTGTATGCCACGGCAACATCTGCCGCAGCCCTATGGCGGAATTTGTGATGAAGGACCTGGTGAAAAAGGCCGGGCAGGAGGCGGAATTTGAGATCGCCTCCGCCGCCACCAGCACCGAGGAGATCGGCAACCCGGTCTATCCTCCTGCCCGGCGGGAGCTGGCGGCCCACGGCATCGGCTGCGCCGGCCATGCCGCCCGGCAGTTGCGGCGGGCAGACTACGACCACTACGACCTGCTCATCGGCATGGACGGCGCCAATGTGCGGAATATGCGCCGGATGTGCGGCGGCGACCCGGGCGGCAAGATCCGCCTGCTGCTGGACTTCGCCGGCCGCCCCGGCCAGGAGGTAGCCGATCCCTGGTACACTGGGGACTTCACCGCCACCTGGCGGGATGTGGAGGCCGGCTGCCGTGGACTGCTGGAGCAGCTCAATTCATAACATAACAGAAGCCCAAAAAGCCCCGCCTGGGAAAATTTCCAGGCGGGGCTTTTTCATCCGTCGCTTCAGGATTTTTTGTCTCTTTGCAGGTGCCGATGCTCCGGCTGGGCCATGGCGGTGCAGATCTTCCGCACCAGCGCCGTGTCCTTCTCCGGGTGCTCCATCTGGGCCTTGGGCAGGATCCAGGCGGTTTCCGGCGCGGTGAAGAAATAAAAGGCCTCCGGCCGTTCCTCCACCGTGAACTCACCGAAATCCGCATGACTGGAGGCATCCTCGGTCTCACAGGTGACGCCCAGGGCATTGATAGTCAAGGTCTGGCGATAGGTCCAGCGGCGGCCGCTGACATAGGCCGCATTGCTGGCCTTGGCCACCGAATAGCACAGCATTCCCCAGCACAGGCCCAGCACAAAGCCACCTCCGATCAAGCTGGCCAGCACCTGAGCCCAGAAAGGCGGCACTTGTCCGCGCCACAGCATCCGTAGCACAAAATTGCCCGCCAACAGTCCCACAGCGGTAAAGACCCAGATGCCCCGCTGCCGCCGGGCCCACTCCACGCGGCGGGTGAAACGGCCCACCTCCTTGCTGGTGATGGTAAAGGTTCCCTTATATTCCATGGCGCACCCCCAGTGTTTTTTTACAGTTTACCTGGTTTCCCTCGGCTTGTAAAGAAAAAGCCGGGCGGACGCAGCTGCGTCCGCCCGGCGGCACATTTTTCAAAAAGGAACTTTTCTGGCCTCACTGGACCCGCTCACCGGCGGCCTCCTTGGCCTTGATCTCCTTCATGGCGTCCTTATGAGAGAGGTTCCAGCGGCCCTTCTCGTCGATCTCCATGAACTTGACCCACATCATGTCGCCCACCTTGCAGGCGTCCTCCACCTTCTCAATGCGGTGGTCGGCCAGCTTGGAGATATGGACCAGGCCGTCCTTGCCTGGGGCGATCTCCACGAAGGCGCCGAAGGTCATCAGGCGCACCACGCGGCCGTAGTACAGCTTACCCACCTCGGGGACAAAGACGATATCGTCGATGCACTTCTTGGCGGCGTTGCAGCTGGCAGCGTCAGGAGAGGCGATATGGATGGTGCCGTCGTCGTCGATGTCGATCTTGGCACTGGTGTCGGCCACGATCTTCTGGATGACGCTGCCGCCCTTACCGATGACCTCCCGAATACGGTCGGGATCGATGTGCATGGTCAGCATCTTGGGCGCGTAGGGAGAGACCTCCTCCCGGGGCTGGGAGATGCAGGGCAGCATGATCTGATCCAGGATCTCACAGCGGGCGTCGTAGGTGGTGTCCAGGGCCTCCTTGATGATGGCCATGGTCAGACCGTCGTTCTTCAGGTCCATCTGGATGGCGGTGATGCCCTTCTTGGTGCCGGCCACCTTGAAGTCCATCTCGCCGTGGAAGTCCTCCACGCCCTGGATGTCGATGAAGGTGGTGAAGGAGCCGTCATCATCCTGGATCAAGCCGCAGGAGATGCCGGCCACAGGGGCCTTGATGGGCACACCGGCGTCCATGAGCGCCAGGGTGGAGCCGCAGATGGAGCCCTGAGAGGTGGAACCATTGGAGGAGACCACCTCGGAGACCACGCGGATGGCATAGGGGAACTCGTCCACGTCGGGGATCACAGGCAGCAGGGCCCGCTCCGCCAGAGCGCCGTGGCCGATCTCCCGGCGGCCGGGGCTGCGGGCGGGCTTGGCCTCACCCACGCTGTAGCCGGGGAAGTTGTAGTGATGCATATAGCGCTTGGACTCCTCTTCCCAGATGGTGTCCAGCTTCTGGGCGGCAGAGAGGGTGTCCAGGGTGCAGACGCTGAGCACCTGGGTCTGGCCGCGGGTGAAGAGGCCGGAGCCGTGGACCCGGGGCAGCACGCCCACCTCGGCGCCCAAGGGACGGATCTCGTTCTTGGCGCGGCCATCCACACGATGGCCCTCCAGCAGCCAGGCCTTGACGATCTTCTTCTGGAACTTGTAGGTGATCTCGTCCAGGTACTGGTCCATGTTGGGATAGTCCTCCAGGAACAGCTCGTGCCAGCGGTCAATGAGCTGGTTCCAGCGGGCCTCCCGGACGTTCTTGTCGTCGGTATCCATGGCGGCCTCGGCCTCATCCATGGTGGCAGCCACGATCTTGTCGAAGAGCCCCTGGTCGAAGTCAGCGTGGGGATACTCGAACTTGGGCTTACCCACCTCGGCCACCATCTGGTTGATGAGGGCCACCTGCTTCTGGTTCTCCTCGTGAGCCATGCGGATGGCCTCGAACATCACGTCGTTGGGCACCTCATTGGCGCCAGCCTCGATCATGACCACCTTTTTGCCGGTGGAGACCACGGTGACGTCCAGATCGGAGACCTTGCGCTGCTCGCTGGTGGGGTTGAACACCAGCTTGCCGTCCACAAGACCCACCTTCAGGGCGCCCACAGGGCCGTTCCAGGGAATGTCGGAGATGGCCAGGGCAGCGGAGGTGCCGATGAGGGCAGCGATCTCAGGAGAGCAGTCGTGATCCACGCTCATGACCGTGGCCATGATGGAAACGTCGTTGCGGAAGTCGGAGGGGAACAGGGGACGGATGGGGCGGTCGATGACGCGGCTGGTGAGGATGCCCTTCTCGCCCGGGCGGCCCTCACGGCGGTTGAAGCTGCCGGGGATGCGGCCCACGGAGTACAGCTTCTCCTCGAAGTCCACGCTCAGGGGGAAGAAGTCGATGCCGTCCCGGGGCCGGGCGGCGGCAGTGGCGCACACCAGCACGCGGGTGTCGCCGTAGCCCACCATGACGGCGGCGTTGGCCAGCTCCGCCAGCTTGCCCACCTCCAACGTCAGGGGACGGCCGGCCAGCTCCATCTCATACTTGTGGTAGTTGGGGAATTGTCTGTGGGTAATAATGGTTGACATAAGATAGCTCCTTTACTCAGATGCTCGGGAGCGGCTTTTCGTATTTGAAAGCATGTCCGAAAAAGGGCTCGGGCACAGTTTCAAACACAAAAAGCGGATCGCTCCCGGCGGATGCTTTTCGGGGCGCGGAGACGCAAATGGCAGTATCGGGTGACGGAGAGACCTCTCCGTCACCCGACAAAGTGCTTATTTGCGGATGCCCAGCTTGGCGATCAGAGCACGATAGCGCTCAATGTCCTTCTTGGCCAGGTAGTCCAGCAGACGACGGCGCTTACCGACCATCTGCAGCAGGCCGCGGTTGGAGTGCTTGTCCTGGGGGTTCTTCTTCATGTGGGCGGTCAGCTGATTGATCCGCTCGGTGAGAATGGCGATCTGGACCTCGGGAGAACCGGTGTCCGTGGCGTGGGTGCGGTTGGCCTCGATGATGGCCGTCTTCTGCTCTTTGAGCATCATAGTGTGTTTCCACCTTTCCTAAAATCTCCCGCGGGACTGGGCTTCGGGCCGGTGAAGCTCCGCGAAGCTAAGTGCCGGGGCGTTTGGCATGCCTCTTCCAGGCGTGCTTAGTAAATATATCATAGGTATACCCTTTTGTAAAGAAAAACTTGCAAAATAATCGGAATTTTTTCCTGCTTTTGCCCATTTTACCGTTGACAAACGAAAAAAAGAAAGGTATGATACTTTTCGATAACTGAATATCCCGGCGTGGATAAGGACGAGTAACCTCTCTTCGACTGCACAGAGAGCCGCCGTTTTGGTGCAAGGCGGACAGCGGGCAGGGGTGAAAATCACCTTGGAGCCTCCGGCTGAAAGACGACGCGAGTAAGCTTGGACGTGTGACGGACGTTACACCGTTGCCCCGTGTTGGCGGGGAGTGAGGGGTCGTCTCCCGCAAGGGGGCGGCAAGTGAGAGTGGTACCGCAGAGTGTTTTTGACGCTTTGTCTCTTGTGGAAAGAGACGAGGCGTTTTTTTATTTGCCCCGGCGGGGGTTCCATTTCAACCGATTTTTCTGAAAATTCTGATAGGTAAGGAGCGGTCAATATGGACTACAACAAGACCATCAATCTGCCCAAGACGGACTTCCCCATGCGGGCGGGCCTGCCCAAGCGGGAGCCGGAGATGCTCAAGCGCTGGGAAGAGCAGGACATCTACCACGAGATGCTCAAGAAGAATGAGGGCAAGCCCCTGTTCAACCTTCACGACGGCCCTCCCTTCTCCAACGGCAGCATCCACATGGGCACTGCCATGAACAAGGCCCTGAAGGACATCATCACCCGGTCCTACGCCATGCGGGGCTACTACACCCCCTATATCCCCGGCTGGGATAACCACGGCATGCCCATCGAGTCCGCCATCATCAAGCAGAACAAGCTGGACCACAAGGCCATGAGCGTGCCGTAGTTCCGCTCCGCCTGCCAGGAGTTCGCCCAGCACTATGTGGGCGTGCAGATGGACGCCTTCAAGCGCATCGGCGTGGTGGGCGACTGGGAGCATCCCTACCTGACCATGAGCCCCGGCTTCGAGGCCGAGGAGGTCAAGGTCTTCGGCGAGATGTACAAGAAGGGCTATATCTACAAGGGCCTCAAGCCCGTGTACTGGTGCCCCCACGACGAGACCGCCCTGGCCGAGGCGGAGATCGAGTATCAGGACGATCCCTGCACCACCGTGTATGTGAAGTTCCCCATGGCCGACGACCTGGGGAAGCTGGGACACATTGACCACAGCAAGCTCTTCTTCGTGATCTGGACCACCACCATCTGGACTCTGCCCGGCAACCTGGCCATCGCCCTGCACCCTGACGAGTCCTACGCCCTGGTGAAGGCCCCCAACGGAGAGGTCTACGTTATGGCCGAGGCCCTCACCGAAAAGGTGATGAAGATCGGCGGCTTTGACAGCTACGAGGTCCTGGAGACCCATCCCGGCACCTTCTTTGAGAACATGCTGGCCCAGCACCCCTTCCTGCCCAAGACCTCCCGTCTGCTGCTGGCGGACTACGTCACCATGGACTCCGGTACCGGCTGCGTCCACACCGCCCCCGGCTTCGGCGCCGACGACTATGAGACCTGCAAGCGCTACGGCATGGACATGGTGGTGCCTGTGGATAACCAGGGTCGCCACACCGACTATGCCGGCAAGTACGCCGGTATGAAGACCGAGGAGTCCAATCCTGTGATCCTGCAGGACATGAAGGACAGCGGCGCCCTCTTTGCCCAGGAGGAGATCGTCCACAGCTATCCCC